>CANQMK010000164.1 GCA_947624895.1 uncultured Oscillospiraceae bacterium
CTGGGCAGGGTCTTCACCTTTTCGGCCAGTTGGGCCTTGAGCTTGGCCGCCAGGGCCTTACCGTCCAGAGTCGTCATCTTTTCGCTCCTCCTTCTCGTTCACTTGGTTGACGTACAGCTCCTGGGGGCTGTGCTTTTTGATGGCCAGATGGTAGATCAGACACCCCAGGGCCGCCAGGGCGGACAGGGCCGCCACCAGCTGGGATACCCGGATGGGTGCGCCGAAGAGCCGCAGGCCGAAGAGGTACAGGCTGTCGCTCCGCAGCCCCTCGATCCAGGCCCGGCCCAGGCCGTACCAGAGCACGTAGGTCAAAAAGATCTGCCCGTCGAATTTCCGCCAGCGCCAGAGAATGAGCAGGACCAGCACCAGCCCCGCCACGTTCCACAAGCTCTCGTAGAGGAAGGTGGGGTGGACCTCCAGCCCGTCCACCCCCATCCGCCAGGGCAGGGTGGTCTCGCCGCCGTAGGCCTCGGCGTTGACGAAGTTCCCCCACCGGCCCACGGCCTGGCCGATGAGCAGGCCGATAGCCCCCAGGTCGGCAAAGGCGGCAGGGCGGATCTTCTTTACCTTACAGTAGAGATAGCCGGCCAGCACCGCCGCGATAATCCCGCCGTAGATGGCAAGGCCCCCGTCCCAGATGCGGACCATGGCGGCGAAATCCAGCCTGCCCCGGTCGTCCCGGAACAGGTCCAGATAGAAGAGGATGTAGTAGAGCCGGGCCCCGACGATGCCCAGGGGCACGGCGATGAGGGAGATGTCCACCGTGTTGTCCGGCTCGATGCCCAGCCGGGGGGCCAGGCGGCGGCAGACCGCCACCGCCAGCAGAACCCCCAGGGCGATGATGATCCCGTACCAGTAGATGGGGTGGCCGAAGACCTCCAGGGCCACCCGGTTCAGGTGGAACTCCAGGCCCAGGCCGGGGAAGGTGACGGTGTGGGTCATGCCGCCCCACCTCCCGGCGTGATGACCGCCAGGGCGGACTGCTTTTCCACGAACCAGGTCTTGAGGAAATCCCCCACGTCCTGGGGGGTGATGGAGCGGAACACCTCTGGGAAGGTGAGGTAGTCCACCCCGTCAAAATAGCTCTGGGCCAGCTCCACGGCGGTGTTCTCAAAAGAGTTGAGCTGGCTCACCATGCCGCCGTAGGCGGCCTTTTTCACCCGCTGGAACCGGGCGGAGTCGAACCCCTCCTCCCCCAGGCGGATACACTCGGCCAGCACCGCGTCGGCCACCGCCCGGGGGTCCTTGCTCTCCCCGCCCAGGGCGAAGAAGGCGCAGCCGGGGTAGTCCTCATAGCCGTAGCCAAAGTTCCGGGTGAGAAGTCCGGCGTTGTAGAGCCGGGTATACAGGGGGCTGGAGTCCCCCACCAGCAGGTCCCCCGCCAGGTCGCCGATGAGATGGGCGCGCAGGCGCTCCGGCCCGTAGCCGGGGTCGGGGAGCTTGAAGCCAAACTGGAACAGGGGCGCGGACACCGCCATGGAGCGGCTGGTCTCGTGGGAGACGGCCTCCCGGGGCTCGGCGGGGCCATAGTCCCGCTCCGGGTCGCCCGTGCCGGGGGCGGTGACCACCTCCCGGGCGATGTCCAGCACCTGCTGGGGGTCCACGTCTCCCACCACGGTGAGGACCATGTTGGCGGGGTTGTAGAAGGCGCCGTGGCAGGTGTAGAGGGTCTGGTCGGTGATCTTGGCGATGGACGCCTGGGTCCCGGCGATGTGGGTGCGGATGGGATGACTCTGGTAGAGACAGCCCAGCAGGTCGTAGAACACCTCCGTGTCCGCCTCGTCGTCCCCCATGGCGATCTCCTGGCCGATGATCCCCTGCTCCTTGGCCACGCTCTCCGGGGTGAAATAAGGCTCGGTGACAAAGCCCAGGAGGGTCCGCAGGTTCTCCTCAAAACCCTGGGTACACTGGAAGAAGTAGCCGGTGATGCCAAAGCTGGTGAAGGCGTTGGGGTCGGCGCCGTTGGCGGCCATGATCTGGAGGGCGTTGCCGTCCTTGGTGTCAAAGAGCTTGTGCTCCAGGAAATGGGCCACCCCGGCGGGGGTGTCCTGCCAGCCCGCCTGGGTCTGGAAGCGCGTATCCAGCCCGCCGTAGCGGGTGGCGAAAAAAGCGAACTGCTTGCCGTAGCCGGGCCGCTTGTCCACGAAGACGGTCAGGCCGTTGTCCAGCCTGCCGCGAAACAGGCGCATCCCCAGCTTGTCGTAGCGTTTTTCCTCCATGGCTCAGCCCTCCTTCCCCATCAGGCGGTAGATCGTGTCCAGTTCCATCCCCCGGGCCACCGCGGCCACCTCCTGGGCGGTCACCCGCTCCAGGCGGTCGATCAGCTCCTCCGGCGTCTCGGAGAGGCCGGTGATGGCGGCGGTGAGCCAGTACGCCTCCAACTGGGCGCGGCTGTCCAGGGCGCTGCGGTAGGCGTTCACCACCGCCTGGCGGGCGCTGGTCAGCTCCTCCGGGGTAAAGTCCCCGGTCTTTACAGCTTCCAGCTGGGCCAGGATCTCTTCCTGGGCCTCCCGCATCTTGTCAAACTCCACCCCGGAGGACACCGTCATGATCCCCTTCACCGGCTCCACAGCGGAGCTGGCGTAGTAGCACAGGGACAGCTTCTCCCGGACGTTCAGAAACAGCTTGGAGGTGGCGGTGCCGCCGTAGAGGGCGTTGAACACCAGCAGGGCCGGGTAGTCCTCCCGTCTCACCTCCGCCCCGCCGGTGCGGAAGCCCATGACCAACTTGCCTTGGGTCACGTCCAGGTGGTCCACCACCTCCCGGGGGCTCTCCCCGGCGGCGTGGAGGACCACCTGGCACGTCAGCCGGTCCACCGTCCCGCCCCGGCGGGCCTTCAGCCCCTCCACCAGAGGGGCCAGGGCCTGGCGCACCCGCTGGAGGTCCGCGCCGCCGCAGTAGTACAGCTCCACCTGGGCGGTGGACAAGAGCCGCGCATAGGCGTCCCAGACGTCCCGGGGGGTGAGGGCGGCCACCGCCTCCTCCGACCCCAGCTGGTCCACCCCGTAGGCCTCGCCCCGGCACATCTCCTGGACGAGACGGAGAGAGGCGTAGGCGCGCTTTTCGTTCATCTGGGCCCGGATGGCCTGGATCAGGTTCTCCCGCTCGCCGGACACGTACTCCTCCCGGAAGACCCCGTCCTCGGTCACCGGCTCCAGAAGGAGCTGGGCCAGCAGTTCCGCCGCCTGCTCCAGCACGCTCTCCCCTTCCAGGGTATACGCGTCGTCCAGGAAGCTGCCGATCAGCCCCAGGCCCTGGGTCTCCCCGCGCTTTCGCACCGTCGGCTCCAGGGCGCCGCCGTAGAGCTCCTCCAGCCGGACGCTCACCTCTCCCATGGTGGGCCACTGCCGGCACCCCCGCCGCAGGACATAGGGCACCAGGGCGTTGGCCGAGGCGGTCTCCCGGCGCAGAGGGGTGAGGAGGGTGGCGGTGAGGGCGGCGCTTTTGAATTTGTCGGTCTGGATGGCGGTGAGGGCCACGCCGGGGGCCAGGACCTCTCTTGTCACGTTCATGGGCGAGTCTCCTTTATCTGGCAAAATCATTCTGAGAGGTATTATACATCATCTTGCCCAATTTGGCACCTATTATTTTCCCGCTCCCGCCCGGACATAATTTCACCACCCGGAGGCCATACTGACCCCCAGGTGGTGAGAGTTTCGACCATGAGTTTGATCGGCTGTACCAGCGATTGCCTCTACCAGCGGGACGGCTACTGCCAGCTGAAGCGGGCCATGTCCAGCGGGGAGCCCAGCGGCGAAAACCCCTGCGTCAACTATGTGCCCCGGTCACAGGATGGCCGCCAGGGCCTCCCGGATGTTCCCCACCCGAATGAGCTGTAACCCCTCGGGCTGGGTCAGCTTGCCGTGGTTCCGGGCGGGGATGAGGCACTTGGTGAAGCCCAGCCGCCGTACCTCCGCCAGCCGCTGAGACAGGGAGTTGACGCTCCGCAGTTCCCCGGTGAGGCCCACCTCCCCGATGGCGGCCAGGTCACCGGGCACGCTCTTGTCCCGGAAGCTGGAGGCCAGGGCCACAACGGCGGCCAGGTCGGCGGCGGGCTCCCCTACCCACAGCCCGCCGATGACGTTGAGGTAGGCGTCGCAGCCGTTCACCATCAGCCCGCCCCGCTTCTCCAGCACCGCCAGCAGGAGCATGGCCCGGTTGTAGTCGAAGCCATTGCTGGTGCGCCGGGCGTTCCCGTAGCCGCTGGGGACCAGGAGGGCCTGGATCTCCGCCAGCACCGGCCGCGCCCCCTCCATCACGCAGGTGACGCAGGTGCCGGGGGTGTCCTGGGGCCGACCGGACAGCAGGGCCTCCGAGGGGTTGGGCACCTCGGTAAGCCCCTCGTCCCCCATCTCGAACACCCCGATCTCGTTGGTGGCCCCGAAGCGGTTCTTGGCCGCCCGGAGGATGCGGTGGGACATATGCTCCTCCCCCTCAAAGAGGAGGACGCAGTCCACCATGTGCTCCAGCACCTTGGGCCCCGCCAGGGACCCCTCCTTGTTGATGTGGCCGATGACGAAGACGGTGATCCCCCGGCCCTTGGCCAGCTGCATCAGGGCCATGGTGCACTCCTTCACCTGCCCCACGCTGCC
>CANQMK010000165.1 GCA_947624895.1 uncultured Oscillospiraceae bacterium
GGGACGAGGGTGAGGGTGCCGTCGCTGTTCTGCTTCACCTGCTGGACCTCCAGGTTACCGGCCCAGCCGTCCACGCTCTGGGTGGAGGTGACGGGGTCGGAGCGGTGGGCCCAGCCCACCATGTAGGTGTTGGTCCCGTCCTCCACGTGCTTGGCGGCGTAGAAGATCTTGCCGTCCAGGCGGGCGGGGGCGGTGTAGGGGCCGAAGCGGGAGTCGGCCATGGCGTACCAGACGGTGTCGTTCTGGCCGGAGAAGGTCAGGTACCACTTGTTCCCCATGCGGAAGGTGTCGCTGCACTCCAGGTTCCAGTACGCGCCGGTGTGGTCGGTGTAGATGATGCCGTCATAGGTGGCGTTCTTCAGGTCCTTGTCCAGGGTGTACTTCAGCACTCTGGCCCGGCCGTCCTGGGAGGCGGTGATGGTGAGGGAGATGGTGCCGGTGGCGGGGTCGTAGTACGCCTGGGGATCGCGGAAGTCGTTCTTCTGCCCCAGCTCGTCAGGCGGCGTGATCTCCCAGCCCGCGACCTTGGTGAAGGCGGTGGGGCTGGAGCCCTTGGCCACCATGATCTTCTCGTGGTACTCCTGGGAGCCGGAGGAGTTGAAGCCGGTGTAGAAGAAGTAGTAGCTCCCCTCCACCTTGACCACGGAGCCGGTGCCGATCCAGCTGTCCTGCACGTCCTCCCGGGAGGCGGAGAGCACGGGCTCGCCCAGCTCGGTGTAGTGGACAAAATCGGTGGTGGTGGTCAGGTAGACGGAGTGGTTGTACGCGTCCCCGCCCTCCTTCAGGTAGTAGATATAGTAGGTGCCGTCCTCGTAGAAGGGCATGGTGTCGCCCACGTAGCCCTGGGACTCGCCGTCGATCTCCGGGCGGAAGAAGAGGTCATAGCTGTGGGCCTGCTCCTGAGCCTCCGGCGTGCGGGCGGAGGTGATGGCCACCGTGTCGGTCTGGGGCACGTACTCCACCTGGTAGCCCAGCAGGCGGTCCAGATCCCGGACCCGGAAGTAGTTGTAGCCGCCGATGGCGTAGACCTTCAGGTTCACCGCCTGGCCGTCCACCGTCACGCTCTGGCCGCTGCGGACGCACTGGGCGGACAGGTCCGCGCCCACCGTCAGCTCCCCGCCCACGGGGGTGTAGGCCTTGCCGGTGGTGAGGGAGACGGCGTTGCTCTGGGCGTTGTAGCGGACCACGAACTGGGCGTCGGTGCCGTTGAGGATGGTGGCCAGGTCCCGGAGCTTGAAGTAGTTGTAGCCGTTGATGGCGTAGGCGTCCGGCGTCACCGCCTGGCCGTTCACCGTCACCTTCTGGGTGCTGCGGGCGATGGTCAGGGTCTCGGCGGGCACGCTCAGCTGGATGTGGGACAGCTCCACGGTGCCGCCGCCCAGGGCCTGGTTCTCCGCCCCGCCGAACTGCCAGAGGAGGTCATAGGCCCCGCCCTCCGCCAGAGGCTGGTCGGTGGTGAACTGGACGGGCGCGCCCGCCGCCGTGGCCTGGAACTTCCCAGAGAGGGCGGTGGTCTTACCGTCGGCGCTCCGCAGGAGCAGGGTGCCGGAGAGGCCCTCGGGGGAGCGGGCGGTGAAGGAGACGGTGTAGCGCTCGTTGGCCCGCAGGTCCGCCCCCTGGAGCCGGATGGCGTTGCGCTCCGCCTCCGGGGCGATCTTCGTCAGCTGGTAGGTCAGCGCCTCCCGGGTGACGGCCAGCGTGCCCGCCCCGTCGGCCTGGTCCAGGGTGACCACCGCCTGAGGGGCGATGGCCGCGGCGCTGGCGCCGTAGCTCAGCTCCTGGACAGAGATGTTGCTGATGGTGATGTCGTTGGGGGTGGCCCCGCCGATGGCGAACTGCAGGACCAGCTCGCCCGCGTCGGTCATGGTGGCGGGCACGGAGATCTTCCGCTCCACCGTGGTCTTGGTGTTGGCGGCGATGGTCTGGCCGTAGAGGGCGTCATAGCCCTTCTCCGTCTCCTCGTTGTTGTAGCAGACCTCGAAGTTCTGGCCCTGGGCCGCCAGCAGGTCCGCCCGGACCAGGTAGGTCTTCCCCGGCGTGAGGATGGCGCCGGTCCGCACCCGGGTCTGGACCTTCCAGACCTCCGCGCCGCCGGCGGGCACGTCGGTGATGTGGGTGGTCACCGAGCCGTCGGCGCACGCCACGTTGGCCGCGCAGTCCGTGTTGGTCCAGAGCTGGACGGTGCCGCCGGGGGTGTAGGCGAAGTTGGGGGCGATCAGCTCAGCGTAGGTGGGGGTGACCTCCTCCACGGTGATGCCGCTGACGGTGATGTCGTTGGCCGCGGTGGTCTGGCCCAGGTTGAGCTGGAGCATGAGGTTCCGGGCGTCGGTCTTGTCCGCCGGGACGGAGATCACCCGCTCCACCGTCTGGATCTGGCCGGAGGCCAGGCGGATCCCGGTCAGGGAGTCATAGCCCATCTCCACGTCGCCGTTGTTGTAGCAGATCTCGATGGTCTGGGGCTTGGCCGCGGCCAGGTCGGCGGTGACCCGGTAGAACTTCCCGGGCTGGAGCGCCGTGTGGGTGTCCAGGAACAGCTTGATCTTCCAGGGCTCCGCGCCCAGCTGGGGGGCGGAGGTGATCTGGGCCGTCACGGCGCTGGGGCTGCCCAGGAAGTCCACGGCGTAGTCGGCGTGGGCCCAGTAGGTGACGTCGCCGGTGCTGGGGTGGTAGTCCGCCGGGGCGGGCAGGGCGCTGACGCCGGAGGAGGTGTAGCTGATGCGCTCCACCTGGAGATTTCGCACGGTGAGCCGGTTGGGACCCTTCACCATGCCCAGGGAGAGCTGGACGATCATAGCGCCCTCCAGCGTCTCCGCGGTGAAGACCTTCTCCACCGTCTTCACCTGGCCCGCCGAGGCGTGGAGGCCGTAGATGGCGTCAAAGCCCTTCTCCTCGCCGCCGCGGTTGTAGCAGACCTCAAAGTCCATGTCGTTTTCCGCCTCCACGTCGAAGGTGACGCGGACGGCCTCGCCCTTCCCGACCTTGATGTCCGGGTTGATGAACAGCTTCATCTTCCACGCCTCAGCGCCGGTGGCGGGGGTCGCGGTGATGTCCAGGGTGGCGGAGTCCTTGGCGCGGGTCAGCTCGGCGGAGTAGCCCCGCTGGAGGTCCGTGTTGACGCCGCTGCCGCCGGCGGCGCGCAGCCACACATCCTCCGTGCTGGTCTTGGTGACCACTTCCTCCACCACCAGATTGCTGACGGTGTAGGTGTTGGAGCTGCCGTTGAAGTTCCCCAGCTCGATGTCGATGGCCAGGGCGCCGGTGGCGCTGCCGGCCACCATGGGCCGGGTGGTGATGGTCTTGGTCCGGCCCGCGCTGACGCTCTGGCTCCAGGTGCCGCGCCTGTCGTCATCGGGGTCGATGGCGCCCTTGGTGATGACGCAGAAATTACTGCAGTCGTCGGTGGCGGTGATGTCGAACTTAAAGCGGTAGTCTTTGCCCTCCTGGTAGGTCAGGCCGGTGTCGATGCACAGCTTGGCCCGCCAGGTGTCGGGGCCGGTGGTGCCGTCCCGGTCCACCACAAAGTCCACACTGTCGCTGTGGCGCACCAGTTGGCCGATGTATCCCTCGCCGATCTCCATGGAGACCCCGCTGGTGCCGAAGCGGTCGATGGTGATGGTCTCACCCACCGTGTACTCCGCCGCCCGCGCCACCTTGATGTTGCTCACGGTCAACCGGCTGCCGTGGGGCATCTCGGTGGGGTCGATGCGCAGGGTCAGTTTGCCGTCCGCCGTGGGGGTCACCACCTGGGAGAAGGAGCCCTTGTCGGTGGCGATGGTCCCGTTGGCGAAGCGGGCGTTGTTGTCGTACTTGTCCCCGGCGGTGTAGAAGGAGACGTTGTAGTTCTGGTCCGCCGCCACGTCAAAGCTGACCTCATAGTTGGTCCCGGCCTGGAGCGGGCAGAACTCGTTGATGAACAGCCCCAGCTGCCACAGCTCGGCGGGGTCCTCCGCCGGCCAGGTGACGGTGGCCGAGTGGTCGCCGCCGTCGGCGATGGTGCCCAGGCCGTCCCGGACCTCGAAGGAGTGGCCGCCCGCGCCGCCGGAGGTGGTGGGGGTGGGGTAGGTCACCGTGGCCCCGGTGAAGGCGCCGCCGGAGGTGCCGCCGCTCTGGGCGACCTCACGCACCTGGATATCACGCAGGGTGATCTGGTCTCCCGGCTTGGCGTCGGCAAACTCCAGGAAGAGGATCAGCTTGCCGCTCTCCTTGGCGTTGATGGTGTAGGTGACCTCGGTCTCCTCCTGGGAGACGGTCAAGCCCGTCTCCTGCTTGCCGTAGGCCCCCTCGCCGGAGAAGCGCCCGTCCTTGCTGTAAACGGCCTTATAGGCAAAGGCGTCCCCGCTGGTCTTGATGTGATAGCTGACCTCGTACCGCTTCCCGGCGGCCAGGTCGCAGATGCCCTCGCCGTCGAAGCCGATAAACAGGCCCTGCTGGAAGCCGTCGCCCGCGTCGCCCCGGGTCATGGTGACGGACGCGCCGTCGCCGGTGACGGTGCCGTGGGTGAT
>CANQMK010000166.1 GCA_947624895.1 uncultured Oscillospiraceae bacterium
AGCTGGCCCACACCCTGAACAACACCTGCGTGGCGCCCCCCCGGATGCTCATCGCCCTGCTGGAGAACAACCTCCAGCCGGACGGCAGCGTGAAGATCCCGGAGGTGCTGTGGCCCTACATGGGCGGCACCCAGGTGCTGGTGCCCAAGAGATAAGGTCGGCCTGAAACGCGACGGGCTGACCTGGAAAAATTCTCCATAGGAGGTTGAAAAAAATGGCAAAAGGCAAGGGGTTTTTCGGCGAGTTCAAGGAGTTCATCGCCCGGGGGAATGTGATGGACATGGCGGTGGGCGTCATCATCGGCGGCGCCTTCGGCAAGATCAGCACCTCCCTGGTGAACGACATCATCATGCCCCTCATCTCCATCCTCACCGGCGGCATCGACTTCACCGCCTGGAAGTGGGTGCTGAAGGCCGCCCAGGGGGAGACCCCGGAGGTGGCGGTGAACTTCGGGCTGTTCCTGGCCACCATCCTGGACTTCATCATCATCGCCTTCGCGGTGTTCTGCATGATCAAGGCCATCAACGTCCTCCACCGCAAGAAGGAGGAGGCCCCCGCCCCGGAGCCGGACCCGGAGCCCAGCGCGGAGGAAAAATTGCTCACCGAGATCCGGGACCTGCTGAAGAAGGGATGAGCGAGGACGCGCGGACGCCGGAGGCGTCCCAGGGCGGGCCGGAGACGACCCCCGGAGCCACGCCGCCGGAGCCCCAGGCCCCGGCGACGGACGAGAAGGGCCGCCGCCTCTTCGACGAGAACGGCCAGCCCATCCACTGGGCCACCCCGCGGGAGCGGGTCACCGCCTTCATCCTGGCCCTGGTGGTCATCGCCATCACCATCGCCGTGGCCTATTCCCTGGCCGTGGGCGACTTCATCCGCTGGTGAGGGCGCGCATCGCCGCCGGGCTGGCCCGGTACGGCCTGGACCCAGGCAAGGCGGAGGCCCTGGCGGTCTACGGGGCGCTGCTGCTGGAGACCAACCGGGTGATGAACCTCACCGCCATCACCGACCCCGCCGACGTGGCCACCCTCCACATGCTGGACTGCGCCGCCCTGCCCGCCCACTGGGACCTCCGGGGCCGGCGGCTCATCGACGTGGGCACCGGGGCGGGCTTTCCCGGCCTGGTGGCGGCCATCCTGGTCCCCGACTGCGCCGTCACCCTTCTTGACCCGCTGGAAAAACGACTTGGTTTTATACGGAGCGTTATCGAGACGTTGGGCCTTCCCAACGTCTCGCTCCTCCATGCCCGGGGGGAGGACGGCGGGCGGGACCCCGCCCTCCGGGAGGCCTTCGACTTCGCCGCCGCCCGGGCGGTGGCGGACCTCACCGTGCTGGGGGAGCTGTGCCTGCCCTTCGTGCGGGTGGGGGGCCGGTTTCTGGCCATGAAGACGGTGGACAGCCAGGGGGAGCTGGACGCCGCCCGGCCCCTGCTGGGCCAGCTGGGGGGCAGGCCGGAGGCGCCGGTGGACTACACCATCCCCAGCACCCAGGTCACCCACCGGGTCTGGCCCATCACCAAGGTCGCCCCCACCCCGGTGAATTTTCCCCGGCGGTGGAGCAAAATCAGGAAAAAATAACCAAATTCGACGGAAGAATTTTCAAAAAATCCGTTGCTATCCGCTAAAAACTATGATAGAATGGTAGCGGTGAAGGGCGTCCTTCTGAAAAGGCCCGGTCCTGTGGCCGCCACGGGGTCGGGAAAAGGGGGTGGTGCCGATGTCCGTCTCGATTGTAGTCACGTCCGGTAAGGGGGGCACGGGAAAGACCTCCTTTACCGGAGCGGTCGGATCCTGTCTGGCCGCCCTGGGTCAACGGGTGCTCTGTATCGACATGGACGTGGGCCTGCGGAACCTGGATATCGCCCTGGGGATGAGCGACCGGGCGGTGATGGACTTCACCGACGTGCTCTCCGGCCGGTGCGAGCTGGCCCGGGCCGCCACCCCCCACCCGGACATCCAGGGCCTCTTCCTCCTCACCGCCCCCCTGACCCCGGACTCGGCGGTGACCGCCCAGGCCCTGGCCGAGCTGGTGACCCAGGCGAAGGAGAGCTTTGACTATGTGCTGATGGACTGCCCCGCCGGACTGGGGGAGATGTTTCACCTGACCGCCGGGGTGGCGGACCGGGGCGTGGTGGTGGCCACCACCGACCCCTCCGCCCTGCGGGACGCCCAGCGGGCGGTGATGGTCCTCTCCCCCCAACTGGAGACGCTGCACCTGGTGATGAACCGGGTCCAGCCCAAGCTGATCCGCAAGCTGCGGACCAATCTGGACGAGGCGATGAACACCGCCGGACTGCCCCTTCTGGGGGTGGTGCCCGAGGACGCCAGGGTCACCCTGGCCGCCGGGGCGGGCAAGCCCCTGATCCTCACCACCCACAAGGGCGCCGCCGTCGCCTACCTCAATATCGCCAAGCGCCTGATGGGCCAGCAAGTCCCGCTGATGATGAGTTGACGAGTTTTGATCTGAGCGCGCGACCGACCACAAGGAGAGTGCACCCAATGAATATCGCCATTATGAGCCACGACCAGAGGAAGGAGCTGATGGTGCAGTTCTGCACCGCGTACAGCTTCGTCCTGGCCAAGCACACCCTCTGCGCCACCAACGCCACCGGGCGGGTGGTGGAGGAGGCCACGGGGCTGAAGGTCCACCTGCTCCTCCCCGGCAACGCCGGCGGGGCCCAGCAGATCGGCGCCCGCATCCCCTACAACGAGATCGACCTGGTCCTCACCTTCTCCGACCCCAAGATCAGCATGGAGGACAGGGACCTGCAATATATCATCAACCTCTGCGACCAGTACAACGTCCCGGTGGCCACCAACCTGGCCACGGCGGAGATGCTCATCCTGGGCCTGGACCGGGGCGATCTGGACTGGCGCACCGCCATGAGTCCCAAGACCGCGCCCTTCATCGTCTGATTTCGTCTGGTCGCCCCCCTTCCAGGCGAAGGGGGGCGGTCTTTTGCCCTTTAGCGCCCAAAGAGAAAGGAAGTCGCGCCCATGCCCATCCAAAAGCCCCGCACCCTGTCCGGCTTCATGGAGCTGCTGCCCCAGAAGCAGGCCCTGTTTGACGCCATGGTGGAGACCCTTCGGGAGGTCTACGCCCTCTACGGCTTCTTCGACCTGGACACCCCCCTCATGGAGGCCAGCGAGGTGCTCCTGGCCAAGGGCGGCGGGGAGACGGAAAAGCAGATCTACCGCTTCCAGAAGGGGGACAACGACCTGTCCCTGCGCTTCGACCTCACCGTCCCCCTGGCCAAGTACGTGGCCCTGCACCAGAACGAGCTGGCCTTCCCCTTCCGCCGGTGCCAGATCGGGAAGGTCTACCGGGGGGAGCGGGCCCAGCGGGGCCGGTTCCGGGAGTTCTACCAGGCGGACATCGACGTCATCGGCGACGGCAAGCTGGACATCCTCAACGACGCGGAGATGCCCGCCATCATCCACCACGCCTTCACCCGCCTGGGCCTCACCCGCTTCGTCATCCGGGTGAACAACCGCAAGCTGCTCAACGGCTTCTACGCCATGCTGGGCCTGACGGACAGCGCCGGGGAGATCATGCGCCTGGTGGACAAGCTGGAGAAGATCGGCCCGGAGAAGGTGGACGCCGCCCTCCGGGAGGACCTGGGCCTCTCCCCCGCCCAGGCGGGGGACATCCTCTCCTTCATGGCCATCCAGGGCTCCAACGCCGACGTCCTCGCCGCCCTGGAGGGCTACCGGGGCCGGGACGGGACCTTCGACCAGGGGCTGGACGAGCTTGGGGCCGTCTGCCGCCACCTGGCCGCCTTCGGCGTGCCGGAGGCGCGCTTCCAGGTGGACCTGACCATCGCCCGGGGGCTGGACTACTACACCGGCACCGTTTACGAGACCCGGCTCCTGGACTACCCCGAGATCGGCTCCCCCTGCTCCGGGGGAAGGTACGATAACTTAGCGGAATATTACACAGAAAAACAACTCCCCGGCGTTGGCATCTCCATCGGCCTCACCCGGCTCTTCTACGTGCTGGACGAACAGGGGCTGCTCAGCCCGGAGCGGCTCACCGCCCCGGCGGAGGTGCTCATCCTGCCCATGACCGGCGACCAGGCCCCCGCCGTGGAGCTGGCCACCGCCCTCCGGGCCGCGGGGGTGCGGACCCAGATCTACTTCGAGGAGAAGAAGTTCAAGCAGAAGATGGCCTACGCCGACAAGCTGGGCGTCCCCTTCGCCGCCATTCTGGGGGAGGAGGAGATCGCCCAGGGGAAGGTGGCGCTGAAGGACATGGCCACCGGGGCGCAGGAACTGCTCACCGCCCAGCAGGCCGCCCAGGCGGTCCACGCCGCGTTGGTCGACCGCCGGAGCGCCGCCCCCATCCGGGAGCGGAAGCCGGACTGACCTTTATAACAGCAAACTTCGCGAACCCCGGCCCAGTCCCGGAGCGTTCCGCGGCAAGGAGGATAACCATGAGCGAGATCAAAACAGCCTACCGGACCCACACCTGCGGCCA
>CANQMK010000167.1 GCA_947624895.1 uncultured Oscillospiraceae bacterium
GGTCTACATCCTCACCCAGGGGGACAGCATCCAGGGCTGCCGGGACAAGATCGCCGCCATCGAGACCTGGGCCAACGCGCTGAAGAACTGACATGGAACTCCCCGCGCTGCGCGCCGCTTTTTTGGGAATATCCGCCTACCGGGATCTGCTGGAGCGCCCCGCGCTCCAGCAGTTCTCGGCGCTTTTGGACGCCCTGGCCGAGGGCCGGGGTGAGGAGGCCCTGACCGCCTACGCCCGGCTCTTCCACGCGCTGAAGGCCCAGGGCTGTCTGGGCCTGGGGGACTGGCTGTGGGACGCCCTGCGCTTCACCGACACCCCCTATCCCCTGCTCCTGGAGCGGGGCGGACAGGACGCCGCCCTGGAGAACGCCGCCCGGCGGGATGTGGAGGTCCTCCTGGCCGCCGCCCACCTGGACCCGGACAGCCTGATCGAGGCCATCCGGCCCCTGCTGGGGGCGGAGTTCCAGGTCGCCCTGGCCCATCTGCCCCGGTGGAGCGCCGGCGCGGAGTTCGACTTTGACGCCCTCACCGCCTTCTACCGCGCCCAGGGGTGCGGCCTCTTCGCCCGGTACCGGGCCTTCCGCTGGAGCGGCGGCCAGCTCATCGGTATCGACCAGCCGGACAGCCCCCAGCCCTGGGAGCTGTGGGGCTACGCCGACCAGCGCCGCCAGGTGCGGGAGAACGCCCTGGCCCTGGTGGAGGGCAAGCGGGTGAACCACGTCCTCCTCTACGGGGACTCCGGCACCGGCAAGTCCGCCACGGTGAAGAGCCTCCTCACCCAGGAGGGCCTGGAGAAACTGCGCATCATCGAGATGGACAAGGACCACCTGGAGGAGATCCCCAAGCTGGTCCGCCTGCTGGAGGGCCGGTGCCAGAAGTTCATCCTCTTCATCGACGACCTGGCCTTCGACGCCGACGACAAGGCCTACTCCCAGCTCAAGACCATCCTGGAGGGCTCTTTGGAGAAACAGCGGGACAATGTGGTGGTCTACGCCACCTCCAACCGCCGCAACCTGGTGAAGCAGAACTTCTCCGACCGCCGGGGGGATGAGATGGACATCCGGGAGACCATCGCGGAGAAGACCTCCCTGGTGGAGCGCTTCGGGGCCCGCATCGCCTACTTCGCCCTCACCCCTCGGGAGTTCTGGCAGATGGTGTCCGACCTGGCCCCGGTCTACGGTCTGGAGCTGGACCAGGAGACCCTGCTGAAGCGGGCGGAGCAGTGGGAGCTGCGCCACCCCGGCCGCACCCCCCGCATCGCCCGGCAGTTCATCGCCTACGAGCTGGAGCGCCAGGGATAAAGACGACAAAGAAACGGGCGGCCCGCCGGGCCGTCCGTTTCTTCGCGTTCTCTTTTCCTTTTCTTGGCCGCCTCGGCGGTCGGTCCGTGCGCTGCGGCGGGCCGCAAAACGCAAAGAAGGGGCCATAGGCCCCTTCTTTGCGTTACTTTGCCGCCTTGGCGGGCGTCTTCTTGGCCGCCTTGGGGGGCTCGTCGTGGACGGTGGGCTTGGCCGCGTCCTGGATGTGCTTGTCCAGTTCCTGCTTGTTCTTGGGGGCGCGGATGAGGTTGGAGGGGCCCTGGATACAGCCGCCCACGCAGGCCATCCCCTCGATGAAGTTGCCGTCCAGCACCCCCTTGGAGGCCTTGAGCAGGGCGACCTTGCACTCGGCGATGCCGCTGCACTTCACCGGCCTCACCTCGAAGTCGGAGCCCCGCTCCTTCAGGGCCTGGACCACCGCCCCGGCCACGCCGCCGCTGGCGGCGAAGCCCCGGCCGTAGCCGGAGGCATCCTCCAGCTCCTCCGGCTCCAGGGACTCAATGTCGATGCCCCGGGCGTCAAAGAGGGCGGACAGCTCCTCGAAGGTGATGACGCAGTCGATGGCGGCCATGGTCTTGCCCAGCTTGAACTCCCGCTTTTTGGCCACGCAGGGGCCGATGAAGACCACCTTGGCCTCCGGCTCAGTCTCCTTGATGTGGCGGCCCAGCATCACCATGGGGGAGGGGGTCTTGCTCACCAAAGTCTCGGCCAGGTCGGGGAAGTTCTTCTCCACATAGCTCACGAAGGCGGGGCAGCAGGAGGAGGCCAGCATCCCCTTCTCCTCCAGCTCCTTGCTCTCGTTGGCGGCCACCAGGTCGGCGCCGTAGGCCACCTCGCTCACCTTGTCAAAGCCCAGGAGCTTCAGCCCGGCCACCACCTGCCCCAGCTGGGCGGGGGCGAACTGCCCGGCCACGGCGGGGGCCAGGACGGCGTAGTTCACAAAGCCCCACTTCTTCCCCGCCTTGAGCATATCGATGACCTTGAGGATGTTGGACTTGTCCATGATGGCCCCGAAGGGGCACTGATAGGTACAGATGCCGCAGGTGATGCACTTGCCGAAGTCGATGGAGGCCTTCTTGTCCTCCCCCATGGAGATGGCCTGGGCGGGACAGCCCTTCTCGCAGGGACGCTGATGCTTTTCAATGGCCCCGTAGGGGCAGGCCTCCACACACCGGCCGCAGACGATGCACTTGCTGTGGTCGATGGTGGCCTTGTGGTTCTGGATGGAGATGGCCTCCTTGGGGCAGGCGTGGACACAGCGGGTGGCCAGGCACCCCCGGCAGGCGGGCCCCACGGAGATCTCGGTGACCGGGCACTCGTCGCAGGCCACGTTCAGGACCTCCACCATGTTGGGGTTGGAGTGGTCGCCCCCCATGGCCAGCTTGACCCGCTGGCCGATGATGGCCCGCTCCTTGTAGATACAGCACCGGGTGCTGGGCTCCGGGCCGGGGATGATCTTCTCCGGGATGTCCAGCACGCCGCTGGTGAGCTTGTTGTCCCAGGCCAGCTTGGCTGTCTCCCGCAGGACGCTGTGCTTCAGCTCCTGTACTTTGGTCTCAAATTGTCTCATAAAGCCCCCTCCTTCTTTTTCACACGTCCATTCTACAAAACCCCGGCGGGAAATGCAAGCCTTTTCCCGCCGGAAGTGAAAAAACACGAAGGAGGGGCCGACGGCCCCTCCTTCGACAGTCTCTCAGTCCTCCGCCTGGCGCTTTTTCGCCGCGGCCACGAACTCCCGGAAGAGGGGGTGGGCCTTGTTGGGCCGGGACTTCAGCTCCGGGTGGAACTGCACCCCCACGAACCAGGGGTGGTCGGGCAGCTCGATGATCTCCACCAGGTGCCCGTCCGGGGAGAGGCCGGCCAGGCGCATCCCCTTCTCCACCAGGGCCTGGCGGTAGTCGTTGTTGAACTCATAGCGGTGGCGGTGGCGCTCGGAGAGCTCCTGGGTGCCGTAGGCCTGATAGGTGAAGGTGTCCTCCCCCGTCACGTGGCAGGGGTAGGCCCCTAGGCGCATGGTGCCCCCCTTGGCGGTGATCCCCACCTGGTCGGGCATCAGGTCGATCACCGGGTGGCGGGTGGTCTGGCTCAGCTCGCTGGAGTGGGCGTCGACCATGCCGCAGACGTGCCGGGCAAACTCTACCACCGCCATCTGCATCCCCAGGCAGATGCCCAGGAAGGGGACCTTGTTCTCCCGGGCATAGGCGATGGCGGTGATCTTCCCCTCGATCCCCCGGTCGCCGAAGCCGCCGGGGACCAGCACCCCGGCACAGCCCCGCAGTTTCTCCGCCACGTTGTCCTCCCGGACCGTCTCGGAGTCCACCCACTGGATATCCACCTTCACGTCGTTCTCGATGCCGCCGTGGGCCAGGGCCTCGACGACGGAGAGGTACGCGTCGTGGAGGGCCACGTACTTGCCCACCAGGGCGATCTTCACATGGTCGGTGGCCATCTTGGCCCGGTGGACCATGGTGGCCCACTCGGTGAGGTCGGGGGCGTGGCAGATGAGCCCCAGCCGCCGCACCACCACGTCGGCCAGCCCCTCCCGCTCCAGCATCAGCGGCACCTCATAGAGGATGTCGGCGGTGAGGTTGGGGATGGCGTGGTCCACAGGGATGTTGCAGAAGAGGGCGATCTTGTCCCGGATCTCCTGGCTGACGGGGTAGTCACTGCGGCACATGATGACATCCGGCTGGATGCCCAGACTCAGCAGCTCCTTGGCGGAGTGCTGGGTGGGCTTGGACTTCAGCTCCCCGCTGCCGGGGATGGAGACGATGAGGGAGACGTGGATGAACATCACGTTCTGCCGCCCCCGCTCCGAGGCCACCTGGCGGATGGCCTCCAGGAAGGGCTGGGACTCGATATCCCCCACCGTGCCGCCGATCTCCACGATGGCCACGTCGGTGTCCGGGGTGTCCAGGGTGTAGATGTTGCGCTTGATCTCGTTGGTGATGTGGGGGATGATCTGCACGGTGCCCCCCAGGAAGTCGCCGGAGCGCTCCCGGTTGAGCACGTTCCAGTACACCTTGCCCGAGGAGACCGAGGAGTTGACGGTCAGGTTCTCGTCGATGAACCGCTCGTAGTGGCCCAGGTCCAGGTCGGTCTCCGCCCCGTCGTC
>CANQMK010000168.1 GCA_947624895.1 uncultured Oscillospiraceae bacterium
CCATCGGGCCGCTCATCATGATGAAGTTCGTGGTGGAGGCCACCCGGCCCACCGGCATCCCCTGCATGGTGAGCATGAACCCCATCATGATCGACGGCACCGGGATGTGCGGCGGCTGCCGCCTGACCCTGCACCAGGACGGCAAGCCGGTGACCAAGTTCGCCTGCGTGGACGGCCCCGACTTCAACGGCTACGAGGTGGACTTTGACGAGGCCATGAGCCGGGGGGCCATGTACCGGGACTTTGAGCGCAAGGCCCACGAGGCGACCTGCCGTCTCTTTCAGAAGGAGGTAGAGTGAAAATGCCCAATATGGACCCCAAGAAGAACCCCATGCCCACCCAGGACCCGGCGGTCCGGGCCCACAACTTCCAGGAGGTGGCCCTGGGGTACAGCGAGGAGATCGCCCTCCAGGAGGCGGCGCGGTGCCTCAACTGCAAGAATATGCCCTGCGTGTCCGGCTGCCCGGTGAACATCCACATCCCCGCCTTCATCGAGAAGATCAAGGAGGGGGACTTTGAGGGGGCCTATCAGGTCATCCAGCAGTCCTCCTCCCTTCCCGCCGTCTGTGGCCGGGTCTGCCCCCAGGAGACCCAGTGCGAGAGCAAGTGCGTCCGGGGCATCAAGGGCGAGCCGGTGGGCATTGGCCGGCTGGAGCGCTTCGTGGCCGACTGGCACAACGCCCACGCCCAGGCCGCCCCGGAGAAGGTCCCCTCCAACGGCCACAAGGTGGCGGTGGTGGGCTCCGGCCCCAGCGGCCTGACCTGCGCCGGGGACCTGGCCAAGAAGGGCTACGAGGTCACCGTATTTGAGGCCCTCCACACCGCCGGGGGCGTGCTGGTCTACGGAATCCCGGAGTTCCGTCTGCCCAAGTCCATCGTCCAGAAGGAGGTGGACAACCTCACCGCCATGGGGGTGAAGATGGAGACCAACATGGTCATCGGCAAGACCCTCACCATCGACGAGCTCTTCGGCATGGGCTTTGAGGCGGTGTTCGTGGGCTCCGGCGCGGGCCTGCCCAACTTCATGAACATCCCCGGCGAGAGCCTGAAGGGGGTCTACTCCGCCAACGAGTTCCTCACCCGCTCCAACCTGATGAAGGCCTACAAGGACGAGCCCGTCACCCCCATCATGAAGGGGGGCAAGGTGGCGGTGGTGGGCGGCGGCAACGTGGCCATGGACGCGGCCCGCACCGCCCTGCGCCTGGGGGCGGAGAAGGTCTATATCGTCTACCGCCGCTCCCTGGAGGAACTGCCCGCCCGGAAAGAGGAGGTGGAGCACGCCATGGAGGAGGGCATCGACTTCCGCCTGCTCACCAACCCCGTGGAGATCCTGGGCTACGAGAACCCGGAGGACAAGCGGGACCCCAAGAACGGCTTTGTCACCGCCATGCGCTGTATCAAGATGGAGCTGGGCGAGCCGGACGAAAAGGGCCGCCGCCGTCCCATCCCCATCGAGGGCAGCGAGTTTGAACTCCCGGTGGACACGGTGGTCATGTCCATCGGCACCTCCCCCAACCCCCTCATCAAGTCCACCACCGAGGGCCTGGAGGTGAACCGCCACGGCGGCATCATCGTGGAGGAGAACACCGGGGCCACCACCAAGCCGGGGGTCTACGCCGGGGGCGATGCCGTCACCGGGGCCGCCACCGTCATCTCCGCCATGGGGGCGGGAAAGGTGGCAGCCAAGGCCATCGACGAGTATCTGAACAAATAAGGAAAAGGAGTGCTTTTCATGGGTTTTCTGAAGGATAAAGTGGCCATTCTCACCGGCGGGGGCCGGGCGGTGCTCAGCGACGGGAAGAGCTGCGGCTCCATCGGCTACGGCATCGCCACCGCCTACGCCAAGGAGGGGGCCAACCTGGTCATCACCGGTCGGAACGTGAAGAAGCTGGAGGACGCCAAGGAGGAGTTGGAGCGGCTCTACGGCGTCAAAGTCCTGCCCGTCCAGGCGGACGTGGCCGCCGGCCAGGACAACGAGGCGGTGGTCCAGCACGTCATCGACGAGACGGTGAAGGCCTTTGGCCGCATCGACGTGCTCATCAACAACGCCCAGGCCAGCGCCTCCGGCGTCCCTCTGGCCCAGCACACCACCGAGAACTTCGACCTGGCCCTCTACTCCGGGCTCTACGCCGCCTTCTACTATATGAAGGCCGCCTATCCCTACCTGAAGGAGAGCAAGGGCACCGTCATCAACTTCGCCTCCGGCGCGGGGCTCTTTGGCAACTTCGGCCAGTGCTCCTACGCCGCCGCCAAGGAGGGCATCCGGGGCCTGAGCCGGGTGGCCGCCACCGAGTGGGGGCCCGACGGCATCAACGTCAACGTCATCTGCCCCATCGCCTGGACCGCCCAGCTGGAGGGCTTTGAGAAGTCCTACCCCGAGGCGTTCAAGGCCAACGTGAAAATGCCCCCCATGGGCCACTACGGCGACCCGGAGCTGGAGATTGGCCGGGTGTGCGTCCAGCTGGCTCACCCCGACTTCAAGTACCTCACCGGGGAGACCCTCACCCTGGAGGGCGGCATGGGCCTCCGCCCCTAACCCCCCAAGGAGCCCCGCCGACCGCCCGCATGAAAGAAAAGACAGCTTCCGCCCATGCCGGGCGGAAGCTGTTTTTTGTCGAAATGGGCGCCCACTCCCGGGGCGGCGCCCCGCCGGAGAAAGCGCCCCGCCCCCGGCGCGGGGGAGAAACCGGTGGATTTTCCCGCGCCTTTGTGGTATGGTATTTACGTTGGCCACAGGTCGACAGATCGGCGTTTCGTGGAGGTAACTATGGCGTTTGATTTTAAAAAGGCGTACAAAGAATTTTATATGCCGAAGAACAAGCCTGAGATCGTAACCGTTCCCAAGGCAAATTACATCGCGGTCAGGGGACAGGGCGACCCGAACGAGGTCGGCGGCGCGTATCAGCAGGCCATTGGCGTTTTATACGCGGTCGCGTACACCTTGAAGATGAGTGATAAGGCAGGCCACGAGATCGAGGGATTTTTTGACTATGTCGTACCGCCCCTGGAGGGTTTTTGGTGGCAGGATGGCGGGGAGGGCGTGGATCACGGGGATAAGGCCGCCTTTCACTGGATCTCTGTGATCCGCTTGCCTGACTTCGTCACAAAAGAGGACCTTGCATGGGCGTCGGAAACAGCGGCCAAAAAGAAAAAGCTGGATTGTTCCGCGGCGGAGTTTATGACCATTGAGGAGGGACTGTGCGTTCAGATCATGCACCTGGGGCCCTTTGACGAGGAGTCGGCCACAGTCGCTTTGATGGACCGCTATCTGGCGGAAAACGGGTATGGGAACGACATAACGGCCACAAGACCGCACCATGAAATCTATCTGTCAGACGCGAGAAAAGTCCCCCCCCGAAAAATGGAAAACCGTCATTCGCCATCCCATTAAAAAGCTATGAGCAACCTCCCGCCCGCCGGCGCTCCTTTTTCACGTCCAACGGGGGCTTGACAAGGGCCGGGGCGGGGTGGTATAATTTTTCCAACGGATATCCCAGTGGGGGAGTAGCAAGCGCGCCGGTCCTGTGGGCGCGGAGCAAGTCAACATACATGGCCCTTCGGGGTCTGGCTTGCTTGAAACTGCGAGACTCACGCGCGCCTCGACAGCCTGCGTGAGCACATAGACCCGGAACGGTGCCCAGGCATGGCGGAAGGCTGTGCCTGGGCTTTTCGTAACCTGAGGAAAAGAGAGGAAGTTGAGACGGATGGAAATGGCGGTACATATCTTTTTGTTCCTGGTGGGCTTCGTGTTGCTCATCAAGGGCGGGGACTGGTTCGTGGACGCGGCCCAGTCCATCGCCCACCGCTTCGGGATGCCGGAACTGCTCATCGGGGCCACGGTGGTCTCCATCGGCACCACCCTGCCGGAGGTGATGGTCTCTGCCCAGGGGGCCCTGGCGGGGAACGGCTCCATCGCCTTTGGCAACGCCATCGGCTCGGTCATCTGTAACACCGCCCTCATCGCCGCCATCACCCTGGTGGTGAAGCCCGCCAAGGTGGAGCGCAGGACCTTTTTGCTCCCCTCCGCCTTCTTCTTCATCGCCGCGGCCTACTACGTCTTCAACGCCTACACCTTCGGGGCCTTCTCCCGGGCCGCCGGGGTGGTGTTGCTGGGGCTGTTCGTGATCTACATGGTGGCCACCGTCGCCCAGATGCGCCGGACCGCCCCCGCCCCCGCCGCGCCGGAGGCCGCCCAGCCCAAGGAGGGGGCGGCGGAGGCGGCGGGCTCCGCCGTGCAGGATGTGGTGATGCTGGTGGTGGGCGCGGCGGTGATCGCCGTGGGGGCCAAGCTGCTGGTGGACAACGCCACCGTCATCGCCACCGCCCTGGGCGTGCCGGAGAGCGTCATCGCCCTCACCCTGGTGGCCCTGGGCACCTCCCTGCCCGAGCTGGTCACCGCCGTCACCGC
>CANQMK010000169.1 GCA_947624895.1 uncultured Oscillospiraceae bacterium
TCCGCCCCCTCAACTGGCGCTCCCCCTACCAGGCCCTGTCTGACTTTGTAACACATCATTGACAAACCTACATTTTTCCCCGAGGGGCAAAATTACCCCTCCGTCAGGGCCTTCCCCACCGTGTTGATGTCCCCCGCGCCCACCAGCAAAATGAGGTCGCCGGGGCGGGCCTCCCGGCGGAGGGTCTCCGCCAGGTCGGCCAGGGTGGGGCAGTAGAGCCCGCCGGGGACGGCCTGGGCCAGCTGGGCGGAACTCACCCCCAGATCGTCCGTCTCCCGGGCGGCGTAGATGTCGGTGAGCACCGCCAGATCGGCCAGCTTCAGCGCCTCCGCGAAGTCGCCGAACAGGGCCTTGGTGCGGGTGTAGGTGTGGGGCTGGAAGGCGCAGACCACCCGCTGATACCCCAGGCCCCGCACCGCCTCCAGCAGGGCCCGGATCTCCCCGGGGTGGTGGGCGTAGTCGTCGTAGACCTGGGCGCCGTTGCAGGTGCCCAGCCGCTCGAACCGGCGGCCCGCGCCGCCGAACTCCCCCAGGCCCCGGGCCGCCGCCTCCCCGCTCCAGCCCAGGGCGATGGCGGCGGCGCAGGCGGCCAGGGCGTTCTTCACGTTGTGGACGCCGGGGACCCGGAGGGCCACGGAGCAGTAGGGCTCCCCCCGGTAGACCACCTGGAAGGCGGGCAGGCCCTTCTCCCAGGTCAGGCCCCGGGCGGTGACGTCCCCCGTCTCCAGCCCGAAGGTGACGATCCGCCGCTCCAGCCCCGCCAGGGCGGCCACGGTATTGGCGTCCTCGCCGTTGGCCACCACCACGCCCCCCTCCTGGGGCACCAGCGCGGCGAAGGCCCGGAAGGACTTCTGGATGTCCGCCAGGTCCTTGAAGTAGTCCAGGTGGTCCTCCTCGATGTTCAGCACCACCGCCACGGTGGGGCAGAAGGAGAGGAAGGAGTCGCAGTATTCGCACGCCTCGGCGATGATGGTCCCGCCGCCCCCCACCCGGTAGCCCTTGCCCAGCAGGGGCAGGGTGCCGCCGATCATCACGGTGGGGTCGGCCTGGGCGGCCAGGGCGATGTGGGTGCACATGGAGGTGGTGGTGGTCTTCCCGTGGGTGCCCGCCACGCACAGGGCGTTGGGGTAGTCCCGCATGATGGCTCCCCACGCCTGGGCCCGCTCAAAGACGGGGATGCCCTGGCTCCGGGCGGCCACGATCTCCGGGTTGTCGTCGTGGACGGCGGCGGTGCGGACCACCGCCTGGGCCCCCGCCACGTTCCCGGCGGCGTGGCCGATATAGATCGGGGCCCCCCGCTCCCGGAGGGACTGGAGCGCCGGGCCGTCCCGCATATCCGAGCCGGAGACCTGTACTCCCCGGAGGAGCAGGACCTCCGCCAGCGGCTCCATGGACACCCCGCCGATCCCCATGAGATGGACACGGACGCCGGGGCGCAGAAAGTCCTCCACACGGCCCTGGGTCATAACGGCCACCACCCTTCCCACGTTTTCACGCTCTGTCTGGCTATCTATTATAGTGTACCCCCATCCCGCCCTTTTTTCAACCCAAATCTCCCGCCTCAGCCCAGGATCTCTCCGGCCAGGGCCTCCGCCACCGCCTGGACCCGGTCAAAGTCCACGTGGGGGTTGTAGACCGCCTCCAGCTGGTCGTGGATGGCCTTCCCCTGGGCCAGGGTCTGGACCCCCTCCTCCACCAGGGCCGCGGCCACCTTCTTGGTGAAGCGCACCCGGGCCCGGTGGCGGCGCAGGAGGTCCTGGTCCGCCATGGCGTCCAGCCGCACCCGGCGATAGGGGCTGCCGGGGTAGGGCACGGCGGGGGTGGAGGTGACAAACCCCACCCCAAGGTCGGGCAGCAGAAGGTGCTGGATGCGCCGGGGGGCCATGGGGTCGGCGCAGACCACCGCCCGGTGGCCCCGCTCCACCGCCGCCCCCAACAGCGTCTCCAACAGCACGTGGCCCAGGCCGTAGGAGTCGGCCAGCTCGTAGATGCGTTTACATAATGTGTCCGCCGTCTCGAACAGGCACACCTGCCCCTGACAGCTCACGGCGCTGAGGAACCGCTCGGTCACCTCGCCCCCCGGCCCCCGCTTGGGGATCTCCCGGGAGAGGATGCCCTTGGCCCGCTTCTGGATCTTGGCCCGCAGTTCCGGCGTTTCCAGCAGCTCCAGGTTGTCCTCCAGCAGCTGCCCCGCCCCCTTGAGACAGCGATAGGCCCGGCGGTACTGGGCCTGATAGGCCGCCATCAGCTCCATGACCCGCTCCCGCTCCCCCGCCAGGGCCGCCCGGTCGTAGCACTCGCCTAAGTTTACATAACTCTCAACCACCGCCGGATAGGCGGGCTCCATGATGTGGGGCGGTGTATCAAATAGACACACTAGAACTTCCAGGTAATACGGACTTCTTGCTGGCCGGTGGCAGGATCCTTCTCTCCTAACTCAACTTTTTCGATTAGAAGGACTGCCAACTCCCGGGGTAGCGTTTCCAGTTCAAGGAGCTCTTTAGCACGGCGCATCAGTTCATCTCGGCCCTTCGGCTTCGCCTGCTGGGCCAGTTCTTGCTCCAGTTGCTTGAGACGGATCGTATATTGGGCCTTTTCCTGGAGAAAGGACTGGTTGAGTTCTTCAAACTGCCCCTCACTGATAACACCAGACACCTTATCCAGATACAGCGTCCTCAGTGCCAGGCTTCGCTTTTCCATCTGGCCGGTCAAGGTTTTATACTCCTTTTCCAGCGCATCTTGCCGGGATTTCCTTTCGGGCTGAATATTGAGCTGCTCCGTGTCAAAATAGGTCTGGACATAGTGGCGCACCCGCTCGGTCACGATTTCAATCAGCTTATCCAACCGGATCCCGTGGCGGCTGCACAGCTTTTGCTTGCCGCTTTCAGCATAGAGCCTGCAGCGCAGATAGGACACCCGCCCTTCCTTACGCATATTGCTGCCTTTAATGAGCGTGGAGCCGCAGTCCATACAGCGCACGAGCCCGGACAAGACATGGGGCTGTCCTGTCCCGGAATTGTGAGTGCGCAGGGACATCATCTGCTGTACCGTGTCAAAGGTCTCCCGGTCAATGATAGGATCATGGGTGCCCTCTACGCGAAACCACTGTTCCTTGGGGACGTCGATCATGGTCTTTGATTTGTAGCTGGCCTTCCTTTTTGTTCCCTGCACCATGACTCCCACATACATCTCATTGTGGAGGATACGCCAAACTGTGGTCTTGTTCCAGATCCCAAACACCTGTTCCGTAGCGGTGCGGAATGTCCAGCCCCGGTCTTGCTTGTAGCGAGTGGGATTTGGGACTCCCCGGTCATTGAGCATACGGGCGATTTCTTGCTTCCCATGGCCCTGCCGTGCCCATTGAAAAATCTGGGCCACAACCTGGGCCGCCTCCGGGTCAATGACTATCTTATGCTTGTCCGTGGGGTGGCGTTTGTAGCCGTAGACGGGAAAGCCGCCAATATACTGTCCCTCCCGTCGCTTCATGTCAAAAACCATGCGGATGTTTTCTGAAAGGTCTTCTAAATACCACTCATTGATCAGGCCGTTGATTTGGCGGGCCTTTTTGTTGCCCCGCACCTCGGTATCCGCGTTGTCCGCCACGGCGATGAAGCGGATTCCCCAAATGGGAAACAGGCCGTGAATGTACCTTTCTACCAACTCCATGTCTCGGGTGAATCTGGATTGGCTTTTGCAAAGGATGATCTGGAACTTTCCCGCTTTGGCCTCCTCCAGCATCTGGTTGAAGTCGGGCCGGAGGGCGTCTGCACCGGAGTAGTCCTCGTCACTATAAATGTGGTAGATGTCCCAGCCTCGCTCTATGGCATAGTGAATGAGAAGGGATTTCTGATTTTGGATGCTTTCCGACTCTGGTTGCTGTTTATCTTCATCCTCCTTACTTAGTCTTGTATAGATTGCGCAAAGCACTTGTTACACCTCCGTCAAGGTATAACTGCACATTCTTTATTATACTCTATCGGCAATTATAACGCAAGAAATGATTAATTTTGGTGTTTAGCTTGTTCTACGGTCAGTTCAGTGGTGAGCCAGTGCTGCACCGCCTTTTGTATGGTGTCCTGGCGCAGATGCTCCGGTTCGGAAAACTGTTCTGATACGATGTAATTTGTATCCATTCCAAAGTCACCTCCTCCAAAACTCTATGAATTCTGAAGATATGGTATGAGAACAGCAAGAGCCACGTCTTCATACAGGCGCGCAAAAAGACACCCCTGGCGC
>CANQMK010000170.1 GCA_947624895.1 uncultured Oscillospiraceae bacterium
ATCAACGGCGGCCAGATCGGCAGCCTGAGCCAGCGGCTCTACGACACCCTCACCGGCATCCAGTGGGGCACCGAGCCCGACCCCTACGGCTGGAGCGTGAAGCTGTAAGCCGCGCGGCGGCGCCCTCCGGCGGCCTCCGCCGTGGAGGGGAAAGACCGGCCGGGTCCCCTGTGATGTGGATAGTATAGCACGTATGTTTTAATCTGTCTACCATTTTTACGGGGGTACGTGAATAAAAATCAACCAAATTTTCCGGGCAAATTTTGTAGGATATGACAAAGCCACCCTGGCGCGGATAGGCGCCAGGGTGGCCCTTTTTGTGCACCATCCGGGGGCGGGTCGCCGACGGCGGGGGCGACGGCACGGGCGACCGCCCTTTTTTGCACGCGATCTGGGGGTAGGTCGGCGTCGCTCGGCGCCGCGCCGGGGGGCGCCGCCTCTTTTGCGCGCGATCTGAGGGCAGGGTCACAGGGCGGGGGCGGGGGCGCAGAAGTGGGGCCCAGGACCGGGGGCTTTTTCGCTGCTCGGGGATGGGGGCGGCGTCGCTCGGCGCCGTGGCCCGCCGTTGCTCGCCCTCCCGCTGTCCGGGGAATATATCGGGCAGAGTGCCGGGAGGGTGGGGTTAGAGGGAACAGGCCCAGTGGAGGAGTATGAGGAGGCCCAGGCCGGGGAGGCCCAGGAGGGCCAGGACCAGGGCGTTGAGGACGTTCACCCCCAGGCTCAGCCCCACGAGACCCTCCACCAGCTTCAGCAGGGCCAGGGAGCCCAGGGCGGCCAGGGCCCGCCCCGCCAGCCGCGCCAGCCGACCCAGGGCGCGGGCCAGGAGGGGGAGAAAGGGCACCAGCAGGGCCAGGGCCAGAAAGAGCGCCGCCCAGCGGCCCTGGTCTACCGGCACGTCTCCGCCCCCTCCAGCCGCCGGGCCTGCCGGAGGAGGTAGGCGTAGCGGTGCTGCAGGGCGTTGATCTCGTAGACGTAGGATTCGATGAGCTCGTCGTCCCAGGCCCGGTTGAAGCCGTCGTAGGCGCGGCTCAGGGCGCTGCGGGTGGAGCGCATACTCTCCATCAGCGCCGCCCGTTCCTCCTCCCCCGCCGACCGGGAGAACCGTTGGATGATCTTCTGAAGCATGGTTTCCGCCCCCTCTTGCTGTCCAGTCTATGCGTAGTTTGGACATTTATGCCAGGGGCTATACCATCGCCCGCCCCGCCGGGGAGGACGAAGTCCACCCGCCCGGCGGCGGGGTCGGCGGCGGCGCAGACCACCTCCAGGGGGAGGCCGAAGGTGTACACCACGCCGGTGTGGGTCCCCGTCAGGGTCTGGGCCGCCTCGTCAAAGTCCCAGCGGTCCGGGGGCAGGGCCTCCAGGGGGAGCATCCCCTCCACGCCGTTTTCCAGCGCCACGAAGACGCCGAAGCGGGTGGCCCCGGAGACCACGCCGGAGAAGGTCTGCCCCACCTTGTCCGCCATGAACTGGGCCATGTAGAGCTTCTCGATCTCCCGCTCCGCGCTCTGGGCGGCCAGCTCCCGCTGGGAGGACTGCCGGGCGGCCTGGGGGGTGGAGGCGGCCAGGGCCTTCAGCCCCCGGCCCTCCAGGGAGGCGGTGAGGATCCGGTGGACCACCAGGTCGGGGTAGCGGCGGATGGGGGAGGTGAAGTGGCAGTAGTGCTCCGCCCCCAGGCCGAAGTGGCCCAGGTCACGCTGGTCGTACCGGGCCTTCATGAGGGAGCGCAGGACCATCATGCTCACCGCCCCCTCCAGGGGGCCGCCCTGGGCCCAGTCCAGGAGCTTCTGGAGCTGAAAGCTGTCCCCGCCCCGCAGGTCGTAGCCCAGGGGGGCCACCATCCGGCGCAGGCCCTCCACTTTGTCGGAGGAGGGGGCCTCGTGGACCCGGAAGACCCCGGGGAGGGCGTGAGCGCCCAGGTGGCGGGCCACCGTCTCGTTGGCCAGGAGCATACACTCCTCGATGAGGCTCTCCCCCCGGCCGGGGACCGCCCGCCGGAGGTCGGCCACGCCGCCGTCCGGGTCCATGACGAAGTGGAACTCCGCCGAGGACAGCTCCAGCGCGCCCCGGGCCCGCCGGGCCCGCCGCCGCTGGGCGGCCAGGGCGTCCAGCCCGGTCACCAGCGCCCTGACCGCCTCCCCCGCCTCCCCGGCGGCGGCCAGGGGGCCGGTCTGGGGGTCCTCTCCGGCCAGGAATTGGTTGACCTCGTCGTAGCTCAGCCGCCCCGCGGTGCGGATGACCCCCTGGACGATCCGGTAGTCCGCCACCTCCCCCGCCTCGTCCAGGGTCATCAGGCAGGAGAGGGTCAGCCGGTCCTCCCGGGGGTTCAGGGAGCAGATGCCGTTGGACAGGGCGGTGGGCAGCATGGGGGCCACCTGGTCCACATAGTATACCGATGTGCCCCGGGTGAACGCCTCGCCGTCCAGGAGGGTCTTGGGCCGGACGTAGTGGCTCACGTCGGCGATGTGGACCCCCAGCACCCGGCGGCCCCGGCTGTCGGCGGTGAGGGACACCGCGTCGTCCAGGTCCTTGGCGCTCTGGGCGTCGATGGTCACCACCGTCCAGCCCCGGAAGTCCTCCCGGCCCGCCAGGTCGCCGGGGCCCACCGCTTGGGGCAGGGCGGCGGCCTCCGCCTCCACCGGGTCGGGGAAGGCGGGGGTGATCTCATAGTGGTAGAGGATGGCCTCCCGGGCGCTGTCCAGGCTGTCCCCGGGGCCGAAGACCTGGCGCAGCGAGCCCAGGGCGGGCGGGCCGTAGCTTATCACCTCCGCCGCCGCCCGGAGGCCGGGGGAGACCCCCTTGACCTGGCCGGTGAGCAGGAGGGAGGGGAGGCGGCGGTCGTCCGGGACCAGGAAATAAGTCCGGCCCTCCCGACGGAGGAGGCCGGTGACGGCGGGGTGGGCCCGGGCGGTGACGGCGGCGATCCGCCCCGCCCGGCGGTCCGGGTCGGTGGGGAGGAGGGTGACGGTGTCCCCGTCCCAGGCGCTCCCGGCGCGGCCCCGGGGGACGAACCAGTCCGCCCCGGGGGCGTCCCCGGCGGGGGTGACGAAGCCGAAGCCCCGGGGGTTGGCGTGGTAGACGCCGGTGATGGCGTCAGGTTCCTTTTTCATGGTATCCTTCCTCTTTTCGACAGGGGATAAAAAAACGTCCCCCCGGACGGGAGGACGTTGGACGGACAGAGGGGCGGCTCACATGAACAGCCAGAGGATGAGGGTGAGGAGCATGAAGGCCACCGCCACCCACTTGGTCATCTTGGCCAGCCGGGCGTCCCAGGTCTTGGCCTTGTTCTTGCTCAGGAAGGTGTCCATCCCGCCGGCGATGGCGCCGGACAGACCGGCGGACTTGCCGGACTGGAGCAGCACCACGGCGATGAGGAACAGGCAGAAGAGCACGTAGATCACGGTGAGAACGATCATCAGGGGACTCATGGGGACCATCCTTTCCAAACGCCTCTCAGGGGCGTATTTTCTCAGCGAGCTATCATGTTACCACAGTTCCTGGAAAAAAGCAAGACTTTTTCCCAAAAAATTTTCGCATTTTTGCCCGGGGAGAAATTTGGGCAGAAGGGACAAAATTTTTCCTTGGGAATTGCGTTTTTATGATTTACAAACCAAAACAAAGGTGTTAAAATACCAGTTGAATACTTCTTCCATAAGGAGGGCATGACCGAAAATGGCAAGAAAACTGAAATCCATGGACGGCAATATGGCCGCCGCGCACGTGTCCTACGCCTTTACCGAGGTGGCGGGCATCTACCCCATCACGCCGTCCAGCCCCATGGCGGACAACGTGGACCAGTGGGCCGCCCAGGGCCGCAAGAACATCTTTGGCTCCACCGTGAAGGTCATCGAGATGGAGTCCGAGGCCGGCGCCGCCGGCACCGTTCACGGCTCCCTGAACTCCGGCGCGCTCACCACCACCTACACCGCCTCCCAGGGCCTGCTGCTGATGATCCCCAACATGTACAAGATCGCCGGTGAGCTGCTGCCCGCGGTGTTCCACGTCTCCGCCCGGACGGTGGCCAGCCACGCGCTGAACATCTTCGGCGATCACTCCGACGTCATGGCCTGCCGCCAGACCGGCTTCGCCATGCTGGCCGAGAGCAACGTCCAGGAGGTCATGGACCTGGGCGCCGTGGCCCACCTGGCCGCCATCAAGGGCCGCGTCCCCTTCATCAACTTCTTCGACGGCTTCCGCACCTCCCACGAGATCCAGAAGATCGCCATCTGGGACTA
>CANQMK010000171.1 GCA_947624895.1 uncultured Oscillospiraceae bacterium
CCCAAGGTGTAGCGCCGCACCCACCTCCCCAGCGCCCCCACAAGGTGTAGCACCGCACCCACCTCCCCGGCTCCCCCTCTGGGGGAGCTGGCAGCGAAGCTGACTGAGAGGGCGAACCCCCTTCCACAGACCCCCCGTTCCGCGAAAAACACTTTAGCGAAACGCACAAAAGAAGCGCCACGGCACTTGACTTGTTTGGTGAAATGTCGTACAATCTGAAACTAGGTTCACACGTCCTCGTGGGAGGAGGACACCATTGATAAAAGGGAGGAAAACGATGATGAAAGTCCGTACCCAAAAGCTCCTGAGCGTCCTGAGCCTCCTGGCACTCCTGCTCGGGCTCCTGCCCCTAGGCGTCTCCGCCGCGGGCAAGGTCAACATCTACGCCTCCGGCGGCTGGCTGGAGAGCGCCTACGCCGAATGGACCATCGACACGAGTTACGCCGGCTACCACGCCTACGTGGCGCCCGCCGGCTCCTCCAACTGGACGCAGTTGGACGACGAGCTGCTGCGCCAGTACCCCGACCATATGCGGGTGGACGCGCTGGGTCTGAAGGCGGGCACCTACCAGATCAAGGTCGTCCCCTATCAGTCCAGCGGCGAAGTGGAGTCCACCACCGGGAACCTGACCGTGGCGGCCCACGTCCGGGAGGGCTATGCCTTTGTGGGCGGCGGGTCCCCCGGTGCGTATAACCTGGACGGCACCCTGAAGGCGGGCGCCACTGTCATCTACATCACCGAGCAGAACAAGGACACCTGCACCGTGACCCTCCCCGACAAGAAGGGCAACAATGTGGAGCTGACGGGCATCCAGAATATCATCGCCGGCCTCAAGAATAATTCGAAGGTCGGCCCGGTGGACATCCGCCTCATCGGCAATATCAGCGACCCCGCCGATATGCCGAAGGGCGATCTGTATGTGGACGACGTTGACTGCGGTTTCACCATCGAGGGCGTGGGCAACGACGCCGTGGCCAATGGTTTCGGCATCGTGGTGAAGAACAGTTCCCAGGTGGAGATCCGCAACCTGGCCGTGATGAACTGTAACTCCAGCGAGGGGGACGACATCGGCCTCCAGCAGAAGAACGACCATGTTTGGGTCCACAACAACGACCTCTTCTACGGCGACGCTGGGTCCGACGCCGACCAGGTGAAGGGCGACGGCGCGCTGGACACCAAGACCAGCACCTACGTCACCCACTCCTTTAACCACTTCTGGGACTGTGGCAAGTGCAACCTCCAGGGGATGAAGAGCGAGGCGACCACCAACTACATCACCTATCACCACAACTGGTTCGACCACTCCGACTCCCGTCACCCCCGTATCCGCAAATGTACCGTCCATATCTACAACAACTACTATGACGGCAACGCCAAGTACGGCGTGGGCGTCACCAGCGGTTCCTCTACCTTTGTGGAGAACAACTACTTCCGTTCCTGCAAATACCCCATGCTCATCTCCATGCAGGGCAGCGATATTGCCGAAGGGGAAGGTACCTTCTCCGGCGAGGACGGCGGCGTTATCAAAGCCTTTGGCAACCAGTTCGCGGGCAGTTACAGGAACGTTGTCTACTACCAGGATAACAACACCGAGTTTGACGCCTACCTGGCCACCAGCCGGGACGAGAAGGTGCCCGACTCCGTGAAGGCCAAGCAGGGCGGCACCGGTTACAGCAACTTCGACACCGCCAGCGACTTCTACAAGTACAACGTGGAGGATCCGGTGAAGGCCGTGGAGACCGTCACGCAATACGCCGGCCGGGTCCAGGGCGGCGACTTCAAGTGGACGTTCACCGCCGCGGACGACACCAGCTACGCGGTGAACGATGGGCTGAAGAAAGCCATCGTGGGCTATACGACCAACCTGAAGTCTGTGGGCGGCACCATCGACGGCAGCAGCGTCTCCACCTCCCACACCACCCACACCTGGGGCGAATATGAGGTGGACACTCCCGCCACCTGCCAGACCGAGGGCACCAAGACCGCCAAGTGCACCTACCCTGGCTGCACCGCCACCAACACCATCTCCTACACCGGCACCCATGAGTACAAGGACGGCGTGTGCATCTACTGCCACACCAAGGAGGGCGAGGCCTCCGGCGGTACCACCGGCGGCGGTTCCAGCTCCGGCGGCTCCACCACACCCGGCGGCACCGGCAGCGCCGGTGGCTCCAACTACTACCTGAAGGCCAGCGACTTCGTGGTCGTGACCAAGGGCAACAAGCAGGAGACCATCACCTCCGCGGAGATGAAGGAAAAGACCAACGGCGGCTTTGACGCGGTCGGCACGGCGGTCTATAAGCGCACCAAGAAGGAGACCACGGAGGCCAACACCACGGCCACCTTTGTGGAGGTCCCCAACGACGGCTCGAGCTACATCACCTTCACCGTGACGAACGCCCCGGCCACGCTGGTGGTGGCGTTCAGTTCTGTCAGTGAAAAGGAAAACACGAAGACCGCCGCTCTGTCCCTCCTGGGGCCAGACGGGAAGGCTGTGGCGGATAAGAACAACAAGACCGTCAACACCTCCAACACCTCCGCGAACCAGACGATGGTGACCTACGAGGGCCTGGAGGCCGGGACCTACAAGATCGTGGGCACCACCGACGGCACCAACAACCCCCGTATTTCCGCCGCCACCGTCACCGAGACCGCGGCTGCCCACACCCACGTTTGGGAGAGCGGCACCGCGAACGGCTGGGTGGTGACCACCCCGGCCGACTGCGGCCACGACGGCGTCCAGAAGCGGGTGTGTACCGCTGAGAATTGCCCCCTGCCTCTGGTGGACGGCAAGCACACCGAGACCCAGACCATCGAAGCCACCGGCGAGCACGACGTGGCTAACGCCAAGTGGAGCGAGCCGGACGAGGACGGCGAGCAGGTTCTCACCTGCCCCGTCTGCGGCGAGATCCTCGATACCAAGAACGAGAACGGCGGCGCCGTGGATCCCGAGCCCGTGGAGGGCACCGTGACCAAGGTGACGGTGACGCCCGCCACGCTGGATCTGAAGGTGGGCGAGAGCGGCCAGTTGAAGGCCACCCTCACCGTGGAGACCACCACCACCGAGCCCGGCACCACCCCCGGCGGTTCCACTGAGCCTGGCACCGAGCCCGGCGGCTCCACCGGCGGTTCCACTGAGCCTGGCGGTTCCACTGAGCCCACCAGCAAGGTGACCCCCATCCCCGCGAACACCACCACTCGCGCCAGCGATTGGTGGGGCGGCGCTAATCCGACAGATGCCGTCTCGGAGGACGGCTATGTGGGATGCGTGGGCGAATTGACTTATACCTCCTCCGAGCACTCCTGGCCGGATGGCACCAAGATGGCCGACGGCTATAAGGTCAAGGCAGGGAGTGGCCGTTCCCTCTATATCGTCCCTGCCGCTCCCTGCACGGTCACTATCTACTACCGCAGCAGCAAAGCCGACCGCACCTTGGATCTGTATTATCCCAACGCCGATAAGCAGGTTGCCAGCGAGACTGTGGTCGGGGATAAGAGTTCTTTCGCCTACACCATTTCCGACTCCGCTTTCCAAGAGGGCGGCGAGTTGTACATCACCGCCAGCAATGACGTCTACATCGCCGCCATCGCGACGAGCGGCGCCGCCGCCAGCGCCCTGGCGCTGGACGAGGCCCAGGCTCTGGCTACCACCACCGATGAGGTGGAGGCCACCGCCGGCCAGGTGAAGTGGACGACCAGCAACGCCGCCGTGGCCACCGTGGACCAGAGCGGTAAGGTCACCGCCAAGGGCGTGGGCAACGCCACCATCACCGCCGCCTACGCCGAGGGGGATAAGACTGTGGAGGGCACCTGCGCCGTCACCGTCACCGCCGCCACCCCGACCACTGTGCCGGTCACCGGCGTGACCCTCTCCGGGATGGACTCCGTGGAGGAGGGCGGCACCATCACCCTCACCGCCAACGTCCAGCCCACCAACGCCACCAACAAGGCGGTGACTTGGAAGTCCAGCAACACCGGCGTGGCCACCGTGGACACGACCGGTAAGGTCACCGGCGTGAAGGCCGGGGAAACCACCATCACCGTCACCACCACCGACGGCGGCTACACCGCCGAAAAGAAGATCACCGTCACCGCCGCCACCCCGACCACCGTTCCGGTCACCGGTGTGACGCTCAGTGGGGCGGACTCGGTGACGGTGGGCAATTCCATCACGCTCACGGCCACCGTGGAGCCCGCCAACGCCACCAACAAGGA
>CANQMK010000172.1 GCA_947624895.1 uncultured Oscillospiraceae bacterium
TCGTGGGTGACCACCACCATGGTCATCCCCTCCTGGGCCAGCTCCTTCATCACGTCCAGCACCTCCCCCACCATCTCGGGGTCCAGGGCGGAGGTGGGCTCGTCAAAGAGCATGAGCTTGGGCCGCATGGCCAGAGCCCGGACGATGGCGATGCGCTGTTTCTGCCCGCCGGAGAGCTGGGCGGGGTAGGCGTCCGCCTTCTCCTCCAGCCCCACCCGGCGCAGAAGGGCGATGGCGGTCTCGTCCGCCTCCGCCTGGCTCATGAGCTTGGTCTGGACGGGGGCCAGGGTGATGTTCTTGCGGATGGTCATGTTGGGGAAGAGGTTGAAGTGCTGGAAGACCATACCCATCTGCCGCCGGACGGCGTTGATGTTCACCTTGGGGTCGGTGATGACGGTGCCCTCAAAGGTGATGGTCCCCGCCGTGGGGGTCTCCAGCAGGTTGAGACAGCGCAGGAAGGTGGACTTGCCGGAGCCGGAGGGGCCGATGACGACCACCTTTTCCCCGGGGGCGATGTGCTGGTCGATGTCGTCCAGCACCAGGTGGTCGCCGAAGGACTTGGAGAGGTGTTTAACGTCGATCACTTTGACGAAGCCTCCTTTCCAGCCGACTCTGGAACCAGCTGAAGATCAGCACCAGGGCCAGATACATGACGGCGGTGATGAGCATGGGGAACATATAGTCGTAGGTCTTGGCGCCGATGGCCCGGGCGTTGTAGAGGATCTCCTTTCCAGCGATGGCGGAGATGAGGGAGGTGTCCTTCAACAGCACGATGAACTCGTTGCCCAGGGAGGGGAGGATGGCCTTGAACGCCTGGGGGATGACGATGAAGCGCATGGTCTGGAGGTAGTTGAGGCCCAGGGAGCGCCCCGCCTCCGACTGGCCCGCGTCCAGGGACATGAGGCCGCCCCGGATGATCTCCGCCACGTAGGCCCCCGAGTTGATCCCCAGGCCCAGCGCGCCCACCAGGGTGAAGCTCCGGCTGGAGGCGAAGATGACGAAGCCCCAGATCATCAGCTGGACCATCATGGGCGTGCCCCGGATGATGGTGACGTAGACCTGGCAGAGGATGTTCAGCAGGCTCAGAACCGGGTTCCGGGTCCCGGGGCGCCGCTGGTCGTGGGCGGTGCGGATCATGGCCACCAGCACGCCCAGCGCCACGCCGATGACCAGGGCCATGACGGTGACCTCCAGGGTGGTGCCCAGGCCCCGGAAGTAGAACTTCCAGCGGTCCTCCTCAAACCAGGCCCGGTAAAAGCGCATGAAGATGGTATCCCAGATGGTGGCATAGTCCTTTTCCAACAAGCTCGCGTAGAGCGCGTCTACATTCACGCGGGTTCCCCCTTTCTGTTTTTCGTCCCTTCCATAGAAAAGGGGGCGGCCATGCCGACCGCCCCCTTCCAAGGATATGCGCGCGGGGCAGAGCTGAAATTACTCCGCGGTGATGTACTTGTCCACGATGCTCTGGACGGTGCCGTCGGCGATCATCTCCTCCAGGGCGCTGTTCAGGGCGTTCAGCAGGGCGGTGTTGCCCTCGTTGACGGCCAGGCAGTAGTCCTCGGTGACCCAGTCGCCATCCAGCAGGTGCAGGCCGGCGTTGGCCGCCACATAGGCCTGGGCGGGGCCGTTGTCGATGATGACCGCGTCCACCTGGCCGTTGAGCAGGGCCTGGACGGCCAGAGCGCCGTTGTCATAGGCCAGCACGTGGTCCTCGCCGTAGCCGCCGTTCTCGGGGGTGTCGGAGGCGTAGATCTCACCGGTGGTGCCCCGCTGGACGCCGATCATCTTGTCGTTGGACAGGGCGTCCATGTCGGTGATGTCGGAGCCGTCGGGGACGATGACCACCTGGTGGCCGGTGGCGTAGCTGGTGGAGAAGTCCATCAGCTCATCCCGGTCCTCCCGGTAGGTCAGACCGGCCAGGACCATGTCGCTCTTGCCCTGCTGGACAGCCACCAGGGCGGAGTCGAAGTCCATGTCGTCGATCTGGAGCTCCAGGCCCAGCTTGTCGGCCAGGGCCACGGCGATCTCCACGTCGATGCCCTCAAAGCCCTGGTAGGCGCCCTCGCCGTCCGCCACCATCTCATAGGGCGGGAACTGGGCGTTGGTGGACATGGTCAGCTTGCCCGCCTGGACGGTGGTGTAGTCGCCGCCGTTCTCCACGGGGGCCTCGCTGGGGGTCTCCACAGGGGCCTCGGAGGGGGCCTCGCTGGCGGTGGAGCCGCCGTTGTTGCTGCCGCAGGCGGCCAGGGCGAAGACCATGGCCAGGGCCAGGAGCAGCGCAAGATACTTCTTCATCATTTCCTCAATCTCCTTTTGCCGTTCCGATGGAACGGGAATTACCTGTATCATACACTAAATACACCGGGAAATGCAAGGGCAATTTCCACAAAAACGGGGGTTTCTTTTCCTCTATTCACCGTAAATGGATAAATATTCTGCCTTTGCATAAAAAACCACCGCCTCCGGGAGCCGGAGGCGGTGGGGCGGGGGATCAGGGGAGGTAGTTCCTGGGGTTCTGCCGCTGGCCGTTGATGCGAACCTCGAAGTGGCAGTGGGGGCCGGTGACGTTGCCGGTGGCGCCGGACTTGGCGATGACCTGGCCCTGGTAGACCTTGTCACCCACGCTCACCAGGAGCTTGGAGTTGTGGGCGTAGTAGGTGGTCTTGCCGTTGCCGTGGCTGATGACCACGTAGTAGCCGTAGCTGCGGTTGTATTCGGCGGTGATGACGGTGCCGCCGTCGGCGGCCTTCACGGAGGTGCCGGTGGGGACGTAGATGTCGATGCCGCCGTGGAAGTTCCGGGTGCCGAAGAGGGAGCGGTTGCCGTAGCCGGAGGTGATGACCCCCCGCACCGGCCAGATGAAGTAGCCCTTGGGCATGGTCTTGGGCCGCTCCTTGGTGCCCTGGGCCACCACTTTGGTGACCGGGGCGGTGAGGACCTGGGTGGAGAGGATGTCCCGGTGGTCCTCCTGGCCGCTGAGGTAGGTGATCTGGGCGGTGACCTGGTTCAGGCCCTCCGCGCCGGGCTCCAGGACCTTGGAGTCGCCCTGGTACATGGTGTTGTCATCCACGTACTCCACCGGGGGCTCCACCACTTCCTCATAGGTGACCTGGTCCACCGTGCGGACCCCCAGGTAGGGGACGCTCTGGCGGACGGTGAGCTCCTGGCCGATCCACAGCTTGTCGGCCTCCACGCCGGGGTTCATGGCCAGCAGGTCGGACAGGCTCATGTCCTGGCGCAGGGCGATGGCGCTGGTGGTGTCCCCGGCCTGGACGGTGTAGATCATCGGCTCCACGGAGTTGGAGGTGAGCAGGGCGGTGACGGCGCTGAGGTCGTCGGTGACCTGGCGCACGTCCACGTATTCATAGTGGAGCTCCAGGGGGGTGGTGAACTCCGCCCGGATGGTGTTCTCGTTCACGTAGGGGGCCTTCAGGGAGTCTATCAGGTCCCGGAGGCCCTGGCTGGTGGTCTGGGTGGCGATGGGCTGGCCGTCCAGGGTGAGGACGTAGCCCCGGGTGACCTCCGAGACCTGGTTGAACAGGGCGTTTTCCAGGGTGATGGGGGAGGTGAGCTCCCGCTTGTTCACCACCCGCCAGTTCAGGGTCACCTGGTCCTCCATCTCGTAGGGGCGGCCCAGGATGGCGCTCACCCGGTCTTCCACCCGGTCCTCGATGGCCTGGACCTGGGCCTTGGTGGTCACCAGCCCCAGCTCCTGACCGTCCATGATGACGGCGCAGGCGGGGGTGTAGAGGACGGCGGCGGTGCTCACCACCCCCGTCAGCAGGGCGACGGCCAAAAACCGGCTGGGGCGCAGCCGGTGGGTCTGCTTGAAGTCGTCCCAGCGGAACAGCAGTCCGTCCACGTTCCGCTCCAGCCGCTCCAGCCGGGCGGCGGCGTTGGCGCGCAGAGCGCCCAGGCGCTGGGCGAGGCCCGGGTGGGCCGGGGCGTGAGCTCCGGCCGCCTCGCCGGGGAAGAGTATCTCGTCCACTGGAGTTCACCTCCTGTCTGATCTGTGGAAAGCCCCGCCAAGGCGGGGAAATAATTACAAATTAGTTACAACAGGTATCATAATACTTTTTTCCTCCCCCGTCAACCCCAAACCGCCTGCGGGAAGAAAAAATTTTGTAGGTTTGTCAATGATGTGTTACAAAGTCAGACAGGGCCTGGTAGGGGGAGCGCCAGTTGAGGGGGCGGATGGGG
>CANQMK010000173.1 GCA_947624895.1 uncultured Oscillospiraceae bacterium
CCTCCCAGGCGCGCAGCTCCGGGTGGGTGGGCTTGAGGGAGTAGGTGACGACATAGGCGATGCGGGGGTATTCCAGGGGGGCGGTGGGCTCCCCCTCTTCCGGGGGGATGACCTCATAGTGGTCCAGGGTGTAGTCGGTGATGTGGCCGTTGGCCTTCAGAAGCTCCAGGGCCGTCTCCAGGTAGAGCTTCAGGGTGGCCTCCTGGCTCTCCTGGGGCGGGACCCGGGTGCGGCCCAGCTGGATATAGGCGTCGGGGGTCAGATCGGCCAACTGGTCGCACAGCTTCTCCGACCCGTCCGCCCGGAGATAGACCGGCACCGGCCCCGCCGTCCGCAGGATGACCAGCGGGTCCCCGGAGCGCAGCAGAAACTCCCCGATCCATTCTACGCCGCGGTAGATCGGCACGGTCACGCTGTACGACGGCTGGTCATAGTACGCGTCCAACTCGTCGTCGGTGTAGACGGGCGCCTCCGTGGTCTCCCAGTCCAGAGCGGCAAACAGCGCCCGGATGTCCTGGCCGTGCTCCGCCACCGACAGCTCCACCCCGCTGGGGCCGCTGGCGGGGTGCTGCCAGAAGAGGATGTTCACCGTCTCCCCCTCCATGGCCTGGTCCAGATAGGACAGGAGATACTCCGTCGGGTCGGCCTCCGGGTCGTCGGGAAGCGGCGCGGCGGAGGGACTGGACTCCGGGGCAGCGGCGGGGCTGGGTTCCGGGGTGGGCTCGCCCTGCGTCCGGCGGGGGCCGCAGGCCGTCAGGGTCAGGCACAGGAGCAGGGCCAGGGCGGCGTATTTCTTCTTCATCTCCGAACCCTCCTTTTGAAAAAACACGGACGTCCCAGGGGCGTCCGTGTTTTTGCTCGGTATGCTGTTTTCCGCGGCCCTTACACCAGCTTGGCGGCGTTGAGCTTCACGCCGGGGCCCATGGTGCTGGCGCAGACGCAGGAGCGGACATACTGGCCCTTGGCGGCGGCGGGCTTGGCCTTGATGATGGCGGACATGAGGGCGTTAAAATTCTCCGCCAGTTTCTCGGGGCCAAAGGACACCTTGCCGATGGGGCAGTGGATGATGTTGGTCTTGTCCAGGCGGTACTCCACCTTACCGGCTTTGATCTCCTGGACGGCCTGGCCCACATTGGGAGAGACGGTGCCGGCCTTGGGGGAGGGCATCAGGCCCTTGGGGCCCAGCACCTTACCCAGGCGGCCCACCACGCCCATCATGTCGGGGGTGGCAACCACCACGTCGTAGTCGAACCAGTTCTCCTTCTGGATCTTCTCCACCATGTCCATCTCGCCCACGTAGTCGGCGCCGGCGGCCCGGGCCTCCTCGGCCTTGTCGCCCTTGGCGAAGACCAGCACCCGCTGGGTCTTGCCGGTGCCGTGGGGCAGAACGATGGCGCCACGGACCTGCTGGTCGGCGTGGCGGGAGTCCACGCCGAGCTTCACGTGGAGCTCCACCGTCTCGTCAAACTTGGCGGAGGCCGTCTTGACCACCAGGTCCATGGCCTCGGCCACATCGTACTGCATGCTGCGGTCGATCAGCTTGGCGCTGTCGACGTATTTCTTTCCTCTGCTCATGCTGATCCCTCCTTTAGTCGCCCACCACGACGCCCATGGAGCGGGCGGTCCCGGCGATCATGCTCATGGCGGCCTCGATGCTGGCGGCGTTCAGGTCGGGCATCTTGGTCTCCGCGATCTTGCGGATGTCCTCTTTGCTGATGGTGGCGACCTTCTCCTTGTTGGGTACGCCGGAGGCCTTCTCGATGTTGCAGGCCTTCTTGATGAGGACGGCGGCGGGGGGAGTCTTAGTGATAAAGGTGAAGGAGCGGTCGGCGTAGACGGTGATCACCACGGGGATGATCATGCCCATGTCGTTCTTGGTGCGCTCGTTGAACTCCTTGGTGAAGCCGGCGATGTTGATGCCGTGCTGACCCAGAGCGGGGCCCACAGGGGGGGCGGGGGTCGCCTTGCCCGCGGGGATCTGCAATTTTACGTACCCTACTACTTTCTGTGCCACAAAAAGCACCTCCTAATTGAAATGTGGTTTGGCGGGGCCGTCGGCGGCCCCTCCCACGGCGGGGGATCAGTCCACCCGCTCGATCTGATCCAGCTCCAGCTCCACCGGGGTGTCCCGGCCAAACATGGAGACCTTGACGCTGACCTTGCCGCGCTCCAGGTCAATCTCCTCCACAGTACCCAGGAAGGACTCCAGCGCGCCTTCGGTGATCTTCACGTTGTCGCCCACCTGGTAGGAGACTTCGATCTGCTTCTTCTCCACGCCCAGGTTGGTGATCTCCTCCTCGGTGAGGGGGATGGGCTTGTTGCTGCCCTCGCCCACGAAGCCGGTGACGCCCCGGATGTTGCGGACCAGGTGCCAGGCCTCGTCGGTCATGACCATCTTCACCAGCACATAGCCGGGGAAAACCTTGCGCTCAAAGGTCTTGGGGCCGTTTTCCGTGATCTCGGTGACGGTCTCCATGGGGATGTTGACCTCCTGGATGAGGTCGTGCATATTGCGGTTCTCCACCGCCTTTTCAATGGTGGCGGCCACAGTATTCTCATAGCCGGAATAGGTGTGGGCCACGTACCATTTCGCAGCCTCCGCCATGTCCTTATCCTCGGATGGCGCTGACCAGGGCGGGCAGGGCCTGAATGATCAGGCGGGCCACCCAGTCAAACACCCACAGGAAGATGCCCACGATGATGACGCAGGCGATGACGGTCAGGGTGTTGTTCCAGGTCTGCTTCCAGGTGGGCCACTGGACCTTCTTCAGCTCGCTTTTCATCTCCCGGAACCAGCGGGCGACGCGGCTGAAAAAGCCGGGCTTCTTCTTGGCGGCCTTGGCAGGTTTGGCGGCCTTCTCGGCCTTGACCTCCGGCTGCTGCTTTTCTTGCTCAGACATTTTTCACATACCCTTCTTTCTTAGTGCGCCTGGGAGGGCAGGTCACTTGGTTTCGTTGTGGACGGTGTGCTTTCTGCAGAAGGGGCAGTACTTCTTCAGTTCCAGACGCTCCGGGGTATTTTTCTTGTTCTTGTTGGTCTGGTAGTTGCGCTGCTTGCACTCGCTGCAGCGCAGGACGATCTTGACACGGTTGCCAGCCTTTGCCACTGTTTGGCACCTCCTTTTTGAATTTACCGGGCCATAAAAAACGCTGGGCCCGGCGGAGCCGGACCCAGCAACGCAAAGGGCAGGCGCCCCTTTTGACCGCGCTACGGTGAAGTCCGGCGTATTGCCTCCCTATGCTTTGGCGAAAGGGTTTGTCCACGCACACCGTAAAAGCGCGGGCAAAAAAGGCCCTTTCCATAGGTAAAAGGTATTGTAACACGCCGGAGAGAGGTTGTCAACCCTTTATTTTCCGCCCAACTCGCCGTAAAACTTGTTGTGGACCACCTGGACGGCCCGGTCGGCGTCGGTGGCGTCCACCAGGACGGAGACCTTGATCTCGCTGGTGGAGATCATATGGATGTTGATGCCCGCGTTGAACAGCGCCTCGAACATGGTGGCGGCCACGCCGGGGTTGTTCACCATGCCCGCCCCCACGATGGAGACCTTGGCGATGTTGTCGGACACGTCGATGTGGTCGTAGTGGATGCTCTCCCGGTGCTCCTCCAGGAGCTTCCGGGCGGCCTCCATGTCGCTCTTGACCACGGTGAAGCTGATGTCCTTGGTGGCCTCCCGCCCGATGGACTGGAGGATGATGTCCACATTGATGTTGTTCCGGGCCAGCAGGGAGAAGATCTTGAAGGCGATCCCCGGCTCGTCCTCCAGCCCCACCAGGGCCAGACGGGCCACGTTCTTATCCTTGGCTACGCCGCTGATGTGTGTCTTTTCCATGGTTTTCGCAACCTCCTTCACTTTGGTCCCCGGCTGGCCGGAGAAGCTGGAGATGACCTCCAGATTGACGTGGTATCGCTTCGCCATCTCCACCGAGCGGTTGTGGAGCACCTGGGCGCCCAGGGTGGCAAGCTCCAGCATCTCGTCGAAGGTGATCTCCTCCAGCTTCCGGGCCCCCGGCACCAGGCGGGGGTCGGCGGTGTAGACCCCGTCCACGTCGGTGTAGATCTGGCACAGGTCCGCGTGGAGCACCGCGGCCAGGGCCACGGCGGAGGTGTCCGAGCCGCCCCGGCCCAGGGTGGTGATGTCGTCATACTTGTTGATGCCCTGGAAGCCGGTGACGATGACGATGGCGTT
>CANQMK010000174.1 GCA_947624895.1 uncultured Oscillospiraceae bacterium
TTTTCTGCCTGGTGGACCTGAAGGGATTCGAACCCTCGACCTCTCGGATGCGAACCGAACGCGCTCCCAGCTGCGCTACAGGCCCATATGGACAGCTTATACATTATATCACGTTTTTTCCGTTTGTAAAGAGGTTTTCGCAAAAATACCGTGGTTGCGTTTTTGGGGCGGGTTTGTTATACTGATACAAAATCCCGTGTGGGGAGGAGATATTATGTTAACCATTCAACAGCGGCCCATGGTCTACAAAAATGGCCGACTGACCCCCGGGACAGGGGAGAAGGGCAAAACGATGGCCGCCCGGATCATCACCGGGCACGACAGCTCCCGGGACCCCGCCCGGCTGCAGATCAAATTTGACGCCATGGCGTCCCACGACATCACCTACGTGGGCATCATCCAGACCGCCCGGGCCTCGGGGATGGAGGCCTTCCCGCTGCCCTACGTGCTGACCAACTGCCACAACTCCCTGTGCGCGGTGGGGGGCACCATCAACGAAGACGACCACCGCTTTGGCCTCTCCGCCGCCCAGAAGTACGGCGGCGAGTTCGTCCCCGCCCACCAGGCGGTGATCCACTCCTATATGCGGGAGCGGTACGCCGCCCCAGGGAAGATGATCCTGGGCTCGGACAGCCACACCCGCTACGGCGCCTACGGCTGTATGGCGGTGGGGGAGGGCGGCCCGGAGCTGGCCCGGCAGCTCCTGTCCAAGACCTACGACCTGGCCCGCCCGCCGGTGATCGCCGTCTACCTCACCGGCGCGCCCAGGCCGGGGGTAGGGCCCCAGGACGTGGCCCTGGCGCTGATTGGCGCCACCTTCCCCCAGGGGATCGTGAAAAACGCCGCGCTGGAGTTCATCGGCCCCGGCGTGGCCAGCCTGTCCATGGACTACCGCTGTGGCATCGACGTGATGACCACCGAGACCGCCTGCTGGTCCAGCGTTTGGCAGACCGACCGGCGCACCCAGGAGGCCCTGACCGCCCTGGGCCGGGGGGAGAGCTACCAGGAGCTGACCCCCCAGGAGGGCGCGGAGTACGACGGGGCGGTGCTCTTGGAGCTGGACCAAGTGGAGCCCATGATCGCCCTGCCCTTCCACCCCTCCCTGGCCTATCCCATCCGGGAGTTCAAGGAGAACATGGCGGACCTGCTCCACGAGGTGGACCAGCGCACCGCCCAGCAGCTGGGGGTGAAGAACGCCCCCTCCCTCACCGAGAAGATCGGCCCCCGTGGCTTCCAGGTGGACCAGGGGGTCATCGCTGGTTGCTCCGGCGGTACGTATCAGAACCTGAAGCGGGCGGCCCAGATCCTGAAGGGGGCCTCCACCGGAGACGGCCACTTCTGGCTGTCCTGCTACCCCGGTTCCATGCCCATCAACATGGAGCTGACCCGGGAGGGGTACCTGGCCGACCTGATGGCCGCCGGGGCCACCATCCGCTCCTGCTTCTGCGGGCCCTGCTTTGGCGCGGGGGACGTGCCCGCCAACGGGTGCTTCTCCATCCGCCACTCCACCCGCAACTTCCCCAACCGGGAGGGGAGCAAGCCCGGGGACGGCCAGGTGAGCTACGTGGCCCTGATGGACGCCCGGAGCATCGCCGCCACCGCCCGGAACGGCGGTATCCTCACCGCCGCCGACGAGATCGACTGCCCCGCCGACGACCCCTCCGAGAACTGGACCTATGACGACAGCGCCTACAAGGCCCGGGTCTACTACGGCGTGGGTCGGCCCCGCCCGGAGACTCCGCTGGTCTTCGGCCCCAACATCGCCGACTGGCCCCAGCAGATCCCCCTGCCGGAGAATTTGCTGCTCACCTGCTGTGCCGCCATCTACGACCCCGTCACCACCACCGACGAGCTCATCCCCTCCGGGGAGACCTCCTCCTACCGCTCCAACCCCATCAAACTCTCCCGCTTCGCCCTGTCCCGCAAGGAGCCGCAGTATGTGGAGCGGGCCCTGGCCGTCCAGCAAAAGGAGCTGGAGCGGCGGGAGAACCCGGTGGGGGAGCTGGCGGACACCGGCATCGGCTCCTTCATCATGGCCCTGAAGCCGGGCGACGGCTCGGCCCGGGAGCAGGCCGCCTCCTGCCAGCGGGTGCTGGGGGGCTGTGCCAACCTGGCCGCCGAGTACGCCACCAAGCGCTACCGCTCCAACGTGGTCAACTGGGGGATGCTGCCCTTCATCGCCGAGGACGTGGCCGACTGGGGCCTCCAGCCGGGGGACACCCTCTACATCCCCGGCATCCGGGCCCTGCTGGTGGGGGATGGGGAGGCCATCGCCGCCACCCTCATCCAGGGGGAGCGCCAGACCCCCGTGACCCTGAAACTCCCCGGCCTGAGCCGGGAGGAGCGGGACATCATCCTGGCCGGCTGCCTGATCAACTACTACAAAAAATAAGCGCGGGGCAGGGGGGTCTACCTCTCCGACGCCACCATCGCCGACGGAGGGCGGAACGTAAAAAGAGCAAAGAACAGGGGTCGCGCGGACGCGCGGCCCCTGCTGTATTTTCCTGTCTGTTCAATGGGCGGGCGGTCGTGGCTGCGGGCGGCCCGTGGCCTCTGGCTGACCCGAAAAACGCTCCGCCCCGCCTCCGACTAGGCGGGAGAGGAGGCCCCGGACTTCTGCGGCGCCGACCAACGGACGGGACTTTCTCCCGCCTGTCCGCGGCTTACCGCCTTTTCTGCTTCTCCCAGTAGTTGCCTTTTTGTCTGGGCTTGAAGAGGGTCACTGGTTCCCCGTTGGAACGAAAGACAGCGAAGGTGTTGGAGGCCGCGTCATAACATCTGATACGGCCATCTCTGCCGTTTGTGGAGTCGTACTCGTTTCTGTGCTGATAGAAATCATGCGCGGCCTGCTCGTATGCGTCGGCCGACTGGCAGCCGAACTCTTGGCCGTGCCTTTGAAAGTGATCCATCAGACTGTCGTATTCCCAGGGGACATTTTGTGTCGCCGCCGACGTGGAGACGTCCGGCGCGCTTTCCGTATTGACGGGGCCATCCGCACGCCCCGGCGCTGCGTTCACCCTGGGCTGCGGCGCGGGGTCTGCTGCGGGTCGCGGCGCGAGGCCCCTTGCTGCGGGGAACTCCGGGCCGAAGATCCTCGACATCCTCCTCCCCATAGCGTCGTCCATATCCGTCCGCGGGGCGGCCGTCTGCCGGGCGGAGCGTATGGACCGAACGGCTGACATGGGAGGGGAGGGGACTTGGGGGGAGGGGATTTGGGGCGCGCGGCGGGCGTTTCGCCGCGCCGGAGCCTTCGACTTCCTGCGGGACGCCTGGAAGGTCCGTGGCACAAAAGCCCCCTCCTTTCAGAAGTATCGCCCGCGCCGAAACAGGCGCGGCGTGGCCCGGGTCAATACCCCTCGCCCTGCTGGCCCTTGACCAGCTTGACCACCCGGCTGGTGCCCAGGCGGTCGGCGCCCAGGTCGAGGAAGTCCTGGGCGTCCTGGAGGGTGGCGATCCCCCCGGCGGCCTTGACCTTGACCCTGGCGTCCACGTTCCGGCGCAGCAGGTCCACGTCCTCCCGGGTGGCCCCGCCGGTGGAGAAGCCGGTGGAGGTCTTGATGAACTCCGCCCCGGACAGGCTCACCAGCTGGCAGAGCTTGATCTTCTCCTCCTGGGTGAGGAGGCAGGTCTCGATGATGACCTTCAGGAGCTTGCCGTGGCAGGCCCGCTTCACCGCCATCATCTCGTCCAGCACGTCCTCCCAGCGCCCGTCCTTCACCCAGCCCAGGTCGATCACCATGTCGATCTCGGCGGCGCCGTTGCGGACGGCGTCCTCCGCCTCAAAGACCTTGACGGCGGTGGTGGCGTAGCCGTTGGGGAAGCCGATGACGGTGCAGATGGGCAGTCGGCCCGCCACGTACTCGGCGGCCCGCTTGACGTAGGACGGGGGGATGCACACGCTGGCGCAGCCAAAGGCGATGCCCTCGTCGCAGAGGGCGCGGATCTGTTCCCAGGTGCAGTCCTGCTTCAGAAGGGTGTGGTCACAGCGGGCCAAAATCTCGGAAGGGCTCATATCTCTGTCTCCTTTTCTCCGGCGTCCGGGGGATGTTATCTCCATTTTATCCCAAATGCCTCCCCCGGTCAAGGGGCGGCCCGCCCCGCCGGGGCGGAAGTTGTAGGATTTACAATGATGTGTTACAAAGGAAGGTAAAAGGGTAGCGAATAGGATCGGCCTGTGGTACGGTAAAGT
>CANQMK010000175.1 GCA_947624895.1 uncultured Oscillospiraceae bacterium
GTCCCGGAGCGTTCCGCGGCAAGGAGGATAACCATGAGCGAGATCAAAACAGCCTACCGGACCCACACCTGCGGCCAGCTGCGGCTGGGGGATGTGGGCCAGACCGTCACCCTGGCGGGCTTTTTGGAAAATCTGCGGGAGGTGGGAGCCAACCTGGGCTTCGCCGTCCTCCGGGATTTCTACGGGGTGACCCAGGTGGTCATCGAGACGGAGGAGATGATGGCCGCCTTCAAGGCGCTGAACAAGGAGTCCACCATCCAGGTCACCGGCGTGGTCCGGGAACGGGCCAGCAAGAACCCCGACCTGCCCACCGGGGAGGTGGAGGTGGAGCCCGCCGCCATGACCGTCCTGGGCCGGTGCCGCCACAACGAGCTGCCCTTCCAGGTGACCCGCTCCCGGGAGGCGGACGAGGGGGCGCGGCTGAAGTACCGCTACCTGGACCTGCGCAACAGCCAGGTGAAAAACAACATCATCCTGCGCTGTCAGGTGGTGGCCGCCCTGCGGGCGGCCATGCTCGACCAGGGCTTTTTGGAGATCACCACCCCCATCCTCACCGCCTCCAGCCCGGAGGGGGCCCGGGACTACCTGGTGCCCAGCCGGAAGCACCCGGGCAAGTTCTACGCCCTGCCCCAGGCGCCCCAGCAGTTCAAGCAGCTGCTCATGGCCTCCGGCTTCGACAAGTACTTCCAGATCGCCCCCTGCTTCCGGGACGAGGACGCCCGGGGGGACCGCTCCCCCGGGGAGTTCTACCAGCTGGACATGGAGATGGCCTTCGCCGGGCAGGAGGACGTGTTCGCCGTGCTGGAACAGGTCCTGCCCCCCATCTTCGCCCAGTACGGCAAGTACAACGTGGCCTCCCCCGCCCCCTTCCGGCGGGTGGGCTACCTGGAGGCCATGGAGACCTACGGCACCGACAAGCCCGACCTGCGCATCGACCTCACCGTCCAGGACGTCACCGACCTGCTGGGCGGGTGCGGCTTCGAGCCCTTCCGGGGGGCGCAGGTCAAGGCGGTGAAGGTCACCGGCTTTACCGCCACCCGGAAGCAGATCGACAAGCTCTGCGCCGACGTGGAGGTCCAGGCGGGACAGAAGCCCTACTGGTTCCGGCTGGACGAGAACGGGGAGATCGTAGGCGGCGTCGCCAAATTCCTCCAGGAGGAAAAGGAGCAGATCGTCGCCGACCTGGCCCTGGAGCCCAACACCTTTGTGGGGCTGACCGCCAGCCCCGACCTCCGGGCCGCCCAGAAGACCGCCGGGGTACTGCTGAAGATGCTGGGGGCGCTGTGCCCGGAGCATATGGACAAAGAGCGCTACGAGTTCTGCTGGATCGTGGACTTCCCCATGTACGAGATCGGGGAGGAGTCCGGCCAGCTGGAGTTCTGCCACAACCCCTTCTCCATGCCCGCCGGTGGGCTGGAGGCCCTGAAGAAGGCCAAGGCCGGGGAGCTGGACCCCCTGTCCATCACCGCCGACCAGTATGACCTGGTCTGCAACGGCGTGGAGCTCAGCTCCGGCGCGGTGCGGAACCACGACCCGGAGATCATGGTGGAGGCCTTCTCCCTGGTGGGGCTGGGGGAGGAGGATGTGCGGGCCAAGTTCCCCGCCATGTACAACGCCTTCACCTACGGCGCGCCCCCCCACGCGGGCATCGCCCCGGGGGTGGACCGGATGGTGATGCTCCTGGCCGGAGAGGACTCCATCCGGGAGATCATCCCCTTCCCCATGAACAAGTCCGCCCAGGACGTGATGATGGGCGCCCCCGGCACGGTGACCCAGGCCCAGCTGGACGAGCTGCACATCGCCGTCACCGCCACCGAGGACGAGCTGGACTGAACCCCGACATTTCCCCCAAGGCCGCCCGCTGAAAAGCGGGCGGTTTTTTGTGCTGGGGGGAGCTCCGGCCAGACTTGAAACGTGGTCTGGGGGCGGGGAACGTGTGCTGGTCAGAACGTTTTTGTGCTGGGGGGAGCTCCGGCCAGATTTGGCAGGTGGTCTGGGGCCTGTGCTGGGGGAAACTTCGGCCAGACTTGAAGCGGGGTCTGGGGGAGAGGAACATTTGCTGGTCGGTGGGTTTTTTACCGAGGTGTGCTAGTAGTCAGACCAGGGCGCTGAAGCGGCCGGCCACCAGGAAGGTGGCCAGGATGGACACGCCGTAGAGCACCTGGGTGGCCTGGGGGGACAGGGGCTTGCGGGAACGCCAGATCGCTTTGATCGTCTTCATGAAAAGGACCTCCTTTTTCTGGATGGGAACAGGATACCCCAAAGACTGTCCCATAAAACGGACTGTGGGGTAGAAAGTATGTTCGTGGAACCTGTGTTCTATTTATACAACAATCGTTCGAGCTTGTCAAGTCTTTTTCGGGGGGTTTGAAAAAATTTTTTGGAACCATCTCCCGGGCCCCGCCGTCTAAAGGGACATCTGAACACAAGAGGAGGAGAGACCCATGAAGTTCCGTCCTATCCTGCCCCGCGTCCTGGCTTTGTGCCTGGCCCTGGCGCTGGCCCCCGTCCCGGCCTGGGCGGAGGCCCAGCCCGTCTCCACCCCGACCGCCGCCGCCCAGACGGAGGACCAGGTCCTCCAGGAGGTGACCGCCCGGGTGAAGGCGCGCCTGGGGCTGGACACGGCGGCGTACACCTCCTTCCAGGGCTGGGCGGAGGAGGACCTGCTCACCGGCGCCCGGTGGACCCTCTCCTGGTCCGGGGAGGGGACGGAGCTGACCATCCGGGCGGACCGGGCGGGGAAGGTCTACTCCCTGGACCGCTACGAGGGGTCGCGGACCGTGGCCAGCTGGGGGGTCCGGGGGCAGCTGGACATCCCCCGTCTGCCGGAGGACAGGAGCGACGCGGCCCTGGCCGCCGCCCAGGCCTTTTTGGACAAGGCCCTGGACGGGGCGGTGGAGCGCTGCGCCCTGGAGGCCCAGGGGGGCCTCTCCCTGCGGCAGAGCGACTACTCCTTCGGGGGGGTCCTCCAGCTCTACGGCCTCCCCTCCCCCATCCGGTGCCAGGTGACGGTGCGGGGGTCCGATCTGGCGGTGACCAGCTTCTGGCGGTCGGACAGCTACGGGGGGTACCTCCCGGAGATCGCCCACCCCACCCCTGCCGTGGACGAGGCGGGGGCCCGGGCCGCCCTGGGGTCGACCCTCAAGATGGAGGCCCGCTACGTGCTGGACCCCGGTGGTAAGACCGCCCAGGTGCGCTACCTCCCGGCGGCGGGGGACAGCTACTACGTGGACGGGGCCACCGGGGAGCTGGTGGACCTGACCCAGCTCTATGAAAAACTGGCCGGCGGGGACCGGGGCGGCGGGATGACCGCCGGCTCGGCGGACATGAACGCCGCCGCCCCGGAGGCCGGGGAGGCCCCCGCGGAGGACAGCCTCTCCCAGGCGGAGCGGGAGGGGGCGGCCATCCTGGAGGGGGCCATGGACAAGGCCGCCCTGGACGCCGCCGTCCAGGCCGCCTGGCCCCAGATGGGGCTGGGGGAGTACACCCTCTCCTCCGCCGCCTACTCCGTCCTGGACCGGGAGGACGGGGGACATGACGTGTCCTGCCGCCTCACCTACACCCGGCAGCGGGGGCAGGTGGTCCAGACCAAGCGGGTGGTGGCCGACGCCAAGACCGGGGCGGTCACCCGCCTCACCTCCACCCGCTCCTACCGGGGGGAGGGGCAGGACAGCTACGCCGTGTCCACCTCCCTGACCGCCGCCCAGGCCACCGCCCAGGCCGCCCTGGCCCCCTTCGCCGGGGGCAACGCGGAAAAGGTGGCCCTGGCGGACAGCCGGGAGGCCAAGGCGGGGGAGAGCTGGGAGCACCGCTTCTCCTTCCAGCACACCGCCGGGGGGTACTTCTACCCGGACAACTGCTACACCCTGGGGGTGGACGGCACCGACGGCACCCTCTCCCGGCTGGAGGGGGAGTTTGACGAGGGGGTGGTCCTCCAGGTGCCCACCCAGGTGGTGACCCCGGAGGAGGCGGCCAAGACCTATCTGGCGGCGATGGCGGCGCCCTACCGCTATCTGGAGGTCCCGGTGGCCCTGGACCTGGCGGGGGAGGAGCTGGCGCCCCTCCTCCGGGACGCGGGCTACGCCTACCTCTCCGCCCTGAAGCCGGGGTATGTCCTGGCCCAGCCGGAGGGGGCCGCGGTGGAGGG
>CANQMK010000176.1 GCA_947624895.1 uncultured Oscillospiraceae bacterium
CGGAGGGCCCATCCCTCCGCCCCCTTTTCCTGATTTTCATCCAAGAGAGGATGACGTACATGTTCGCCTTTTTCTCCTCCCCCATCACCCAGACCGTCCTGGGCGCGCTGAACGAGGGCTTTTTGCGCACCCTGGAGCTCTTCTGCATCACCCTCATCGGGGCCCTGCCCCTGGGCCTGGTGATCGCCCTGGGGTCCATGAGCCGGTTCGCCCCCCTCAAGTTCCTGCGCCGGGCGGACCAGGGCCGCTTTCTGGAGAAGCTCCTGGGCTTCCGCCCCATCAGCCTCCTCTGCCGCCTGCTGGTGTGGGTCGTCCGGGGCACGCCCCTGGTCCTGCAGATCATCATCCTCTTCTACGTCCCCGGGATGGAGCGGCTGTTCAACTGGCCCTCCGGCGAGAAGGGGCGGATGCTGGCGGTGTGCATCGCCTTTGTCCTCAACTACGCCTGCTACTTCTCCGAGATCTACCGGGGCGGCATCCAGGGCGTGGCGGTGGGCCAACAGGAGGCGGGCCTGGTGCTGGGCATGACCAAGCGCCAGATCTTCTTCAAGGTCACCCTCCTGCAGATGATCAAGCGCATCGTGCCCCCCATCTCCAACGAGGTCATCACCCTGGTGAAGGACACCTCCCTGGCCCGGGTCATCGCCCTCCAGGAGGTCATCTGGATGGGCGAGTCCTTCATGAAGGGCAACCGGGGCATCTCCGGCCTGGTGTGGCCGCTGTTTTTCACGGCGGTGTACTACCTGATCTTCAGCGGCGTGGTCACCATCCTGCTGGCCCGGCTGGAGAAGAAACTGGAATATTTCCGCTGAGGAGGGCGCGGTATGGCGATCTTGGAAGTACATAACATCGAAAAGCACTTCGGCCCCACCCGGGTGCTGGAGGACATCTCCTTCTCCCTGGAGGAGGGGCAGGCCCTGGCCATCATCGGCTCCTCCGGCAGCGGCAAGACCACCCTTCTGCGCTGTCTGAACTTCCTGGAGACCCCCGACCGGGGGACCATTTCCGTCCAGGGAAACGTGATTTTTGACGCCGCCGACCCCGCCACCCAGCGGGAGAGCGAGATCCGCAAAAAGCGCCTCCACTTCGGCCTGGTATTCCAGAGCTTCAACCTCTTCCCCCAGTACACCGCCCTGGAAAACGTCACCCTGGCCCTCCACCTCCGGGACAAGGGGGGCAAGGACCGGGAGGCCATCGACCGGCGGGGGCTAGAACTGCTGGGGCAGATGGGCCTGTCCGACCGGGCGGGCCACTACCCCCACCAGCTCTCCGGCGGCCAGCAGCAGCGGGTGGCCATCGCCCGGGCCCTGGCCCTCCAGCCCGACGTGCTGTGCTTTGACGAGCCCACCTCCGCCCTGGACCCGGAGCTCACCGGGGAGGTGCTGAAGGTGATCCGGGGCCTGGCGGAGCAGAAGACCACCATGATCATCGTCACCCACGAGATGGCCTTCGCCCGGGATGTGGCCGACCAGGTCATCTTCATGGACGGGGGCGTCATCGTGGAGCAGGGCCCCGCCCAGCAGGTCATCGGGGACCCCAAGATGGAGCGCACCCGCCAGTTCCTCTCCCGCTACGCCGAAACCTGACGCGGTCTCGCTATACCTCGCGAACCTAGACGTTGCGGGGCTGTGCTTCCTGCCAAAGGCAGAAAGCACAGCCCCGCAACGTCTCGTCTTGAAAACTCCAACAGATCCGCCGCGCCTAGCCTCGCAAGACCTGGCAGACCCTGGCGTCAGTTGAAGATGTCCGGGTTCTCCTGAAAGAGCTGGCGCACCCGGTCCCACATAGGCTGGTGCTCCGGCCTCTGGAGGTAGGGGTCCTGGGCAGCCCGCTGGGCGGCGGCCAGGAGGCGCATATCCGCCGAGAGGTCGGCCAGGTGGAGCTGGGGCAGACCGTGCTGGCGCTGGCCGAAGAAGTCCCCGGGCCCCCGGGCCTTCAGGTCCTCCTCGGCGATGCGGAAGCCGTCGGTGGTGGCGCACAGGGCCTTCAGCCGGGCCCGGGTCTCCGGGTTCTGGGTGTTGGACACCAGCACGCAGTAGGACTGGTGCTTCCCCCGGCCCACCCGGCCCCGGAGCTGGTGGAGCTGGGAGAGGCCGAAGCGGTCCGCGTTCTCCACCACCATCAGCGCGGCGTTGGGCACGTCCACCCCCACCTCTACCACCGTGGTGGAGACGAGGATCTGAATGTCCCCGGCGGCGAAGGCGGCCATCACCGCCTCCTTGTCCCGGGCCTTCATCCGCCCGTGGACAAAGGCCAGGCGGCGGTGGGGGAAGACGGTCTGGGTCAGGTACTGGGCGTACTGCTCCACCGATTTCAGGGTGGGGTCCCCCTCCTCCGGGTCCTCCTCCACGGCGGGGCAGATGACGTAGACCTGTCGGCCCTCCTCCACCAGCCTGTCGATGAACTTGTAGAGCCGCTGGTGGTACCGTTCGCTGACCAGGTACGTCTCCACCGGCTGACGGCCCGGGGGCAGCTCGTCCAGCACGGAGACGTCCAGGTCCCCGTAGAGGATGAGGGCCAGGGTCCGGGGGATGGGGGTGGCGGAGAGAACCAGCAGATGGGGGTGTACCCCCTTGGCGGCCAGGGCGGAGCGCTGGCCCACCCCGAAGCGGTGCTGTTCGTCCACCACCGCCAGGGCTAAATTCTGGAAGTCCACCCCCTGGCTGAGCAGGGCGTGGGTGCCCACCACCACCTGGATGTCCCCGGCGGCCAGGGCGGCCTTGATCGCCCGCTTCTCCTTGGCGGTCTGGGACCCGGTGAGGAGGGCCACCACCACGTGGGCGGGCTCCAGAAGGGCCTTGAGGGTCTGGTAGTGCTGCTGGGCCAGCAGCTCGGTGGGGGCCATCATGGCCCCCTGGGCCCCGCTTCTGGCCGCCCGCCACAGGCAGAAGGCGGCGATGGCCGTCTTCCCCGAGCCCACGTCCCCCTGCACCAGCCGGTTCATGGGCGGCCCGGCGCACAGGTCTCGGGCGCACTCGTCCAGCACCCGGCGCTGGGCGGCGGTGAGGGAAAAGGGCAGCAGGGCCTGAAAGTCCTTGGGGTCCCCCGTGTTCAGCGCCGTCCCCCGGCCCGCCTCCCGGCGCTTGCGCAGCAGGGAGAGGCCCACGGTGAGGTAGAACAGCTCCTCAAAGGCCAGCCGGGACCGGGCGGCCTCCAGCGCCGCCCAGCTCTCCGGGAAGTGGACCTGGCGGCAGGCCTCCCCCGCCCCGGGGAGGCGGTATCGCTCCAGCACCGGGGCGGGCAAGGTCTCCGGCAGCGCCCCGGCGCAGGCCTCCACCGCCGCCTGGGCCAGGGTGATGAGCAGGTGGTTGGTCAGGCCCTGGGTGAGGGGGTAGCGGGGCATGATCCGGCCGGTGAATTTCCGGCGGCTGGCCGGCTCGAAGACCGGGTTGGTCATGGACCGCCGACCCCCCACCAGGTCGATCTTGCCGTAAAAGACATAGCTCTCCCCCTGGCGCAGGGCGTTCTGGAGGTAGGGCTGGTTGAAGAAGGTCAGCTCCAGCGCCCCGGTGTCGTCCACCGCCCGGGTCTTCACCAGGTCCAGCCCCCGGCGGATGCGGGAGAGGCGGGGCGGCTGGGCGACCATGGCCTCCACGCACACGCTCTCCCCCACCGGGGCCTGGGCCACCGGATAGCTCCGGGTGCGGTCCTCGTAGCTCCGGGGGTAGAAGGTCAAAAGGTCCCCCGCCCGCTCCAGCCCCAGCTTGGCCAGCGCCCGCTGCCGGGCGGGCCCCACGCCGGGAAAAGCAGACAGCGGCGTGTCCCAGTCGATCCTCTCCACAGCGCGTCCCCCTCCCCCAGCCTTTTTGGATATTCTACCGCAAAAAAACCAAAAAAGAAAGGGGGACTTCCCCGATGGAAGTCCCCCCAAACAACAAATCAAAAGGCCGGGAGTTCCCTCCCGGCCTTTGTCGCGTTGTCGTGCGGAGCGGAAGAGGCTTCAATCCAGGTCGTATTTTTCCGCCTCGCCCAAGATTTTCTCCACGGGATAGCTTTTCCTGTTTCCAGAAAGACTGTCGTAGTACTTTTTTGTGTACCTTTGGTTATCAGCGCCATCAAATGTACTGCTGCCGACCGAAAGAGAGCTTCCGCGTTCCGCCGATGAGCCATCTTCAATGGCGATATACAATTGATCCCG
>CANQMK010000177.1 GCA_947624895.1 uncultured Oscillospiraceae bacterium
GCCTGGATCTCCAGGCAGGGCTGGGCCACCCCGGGGGTGTAGGCCAGGGATAGGTCCTCCCGGGACTTGATCTCCATCTTGGGGGTGACGGACAGCTTGCCCCGCCACTCCCTGTGGCGCTTCAAAGACTCCTGGGCGTAATCCATGGGTATTCCTCCTTGCGCTCAGCGGCGCTTCCGATAGTGTTGGAGCCGGTACCGGGCGTACTCCCGCACGTCCTCCCACAGCTCCTCCTCATCCTCCCGAGACAGGCCGGACGGCCCATCCCACAGGGCCTGGCGGAGCTGGGCGGCGGGGACCGCCACGCTCCCGGGGTCGTCCACCCGCCCCAGCAGGTAGTCCGCCGACGCCTCCAGGCACTGGCACAGCCGGAGGGTCAGGGCGAAGTTGGGCTCCCGCCGGCCCCCCTCCCAGTTGGCCACGGTGGACTGGGCCACCCCCAGGGCGTCGGCCAGGGCCTGCTGGCTGGCAAAGCCCTTGGCCTCCCGGGCCGCCCGCAGACGTTGGGCAAACATGGGCCATCCCCCCTTCCTGAAAGATCGGTCTGTCTGATTGTATCACCCTCTGAAATAAAACGCAATCCCCCTAAACGCCTCCGGAAGGGAGTTGCTATTTTCCTCCAGATGCGGTATACTATAAGGAACATCCTGGTTTCCTGTGAGGTGAGACAGCTATGACGCGCACGCTGGAAAAGAGCCGGACGGCGGAGGCCGCCGCGGTGAAGCTCACCCCCCTGCGCCTTTTCTGGCTCGGGGTGATCGGCGCGGTGCTGGGCGCGCTGGCGGAGACGGCGTTCATGTTCCTCACCCGCGGCCACTACTACAACCGCAGCAGCCTCCTGTGGGGCCAGTTCTCCCTGGTGTGGGGGGCGGGGGCGATCCTGTTCACCCTGGTCCTCCAGCGGTACGTCCAGCGGGGGACCTGGGCGGTCTTTCTGGCCGGGGCCTTCTGGGGCACGGTGTTCGAGCTGATCTGCTCCTGGGGCCTGGAGCTGTGCTTCGGGGTGATCTTCTGGGATTACAGCCACCTCCCCCTGTCCATCGGCGGGCGGATCAACCTGGTCTTCTCCTGCTTCTGGGGTGCGGCGGCCACCGTCTGGACCCTCTGGCTCCTCCCCTGGCTCAACGGCCTGCTGGACCGGGTCCCCGTCCGGGCCCTGCGGTGGGCCACCGTGTTTCTGCTGGCCTTCCTCCTGGTAGACGTGGCCGCCACCTGCCTGGCCCTCCTGCGCCTGGACGCCCGGCAGAACGGCGTGGCCGCCCGGACCGCCCTGGACCGCCTGCTGGACCGGCGCTGGGGGGACCAGCGCCTCTTCGACCACTTCCCCAATATGCGCTACATGGAGAAATACTACCTTGAACATCCAAATTTTTGGTAAGAGCAAGTGCTTTGACACGAAAAAGGCCCAGCGCTACTTCAAGGAGCGCCGGGTCCCCTTCCAGAACATCGACCTGCTGGACAAGGGGATCAGCCGGGGCGAGCTGAAGAGCGTCCTGGGGGCGGTGGGCGGCCTGGAGCCCCTCATCGACCCCAAGCACCCGGACGCCCCCCTGCTGGCCTACCTGGCCTATGAGGAGGACAAGCTGGAGAAGGTCCTGGCCGACCCCCGTCTCCTCAAGACCCCCATCGTCCGCAATGGCCGCCAGGCCACCGTGGGCTACCGCCCGGAGGTCTGGAAGACCTGGGAATAGCCGCCAAAAGAGCCAAAAAAGAAGGGGCGAGCGCCCCTTCTTTTTTTCTGTCCCGCGCCCCGGTCAGCCCCGCTCCTCCTCCAGGGCCGCCAGCAGGGCGGCGCGGTCGTTGGGCAGGGCGCCGACTATCACCCGGTCCAGCAGTCCGGCCAGGACCCTGCCCACCTGAGGCCCCGCCGGGACCCCGGCGGCCAGCACGTCCCGCCCGTTGACGGCCAGGTCCCGGAGGGAGAAGCACTCCCCCTGGGCGATGGCCGCCCGGGCCATCGCCCCCAGGGTCTCCAGCGCGGCCAGCCGGTCCTCCCCCAGACCCGGGCCCTTGCCCAGGTTGTCGCACCGCTTCACCTCCAGCAGCTGGAAGAACGCCTCCTCCCCCAGCCGCCCCAGCCAGCGGCGGACGGACTTCTCCGTGGGGTGGATGGGCGCGTCGTGGCGCTCCACCAGGGTGACCACCCGCTCCCGGGTCCGGGTGTCGAACTTCAGCGCCCGGAGCATCTGGTCGGCCAGCTGAGCGCTCACGGCGGCGTGGCCGTAGAAGTGGTCGATCCCCGCCTCGTCGGTGGTCTTACAGGGGGGCTTGCCCACGTCGTGGAGGAGGACGGCCAGGCGGACCACCTCCTCCGCCGGGGCGGCGGCCAGGGCGTGGAGGGTGTGCTCCCAGCCGCCGTAGCGGTGGTGGGGATTGTGCTGTTCCAGCGCCACCAGCGGCCCCAGCTGGGGCCAGAAACGGCACAGCACCTCCGGAAACTCCCGCAGGACCTCCGTCGCCCGGGAGCCCAGGAGGAGCTTGCGCAGTTCCGCCTGGACCCGCTCGGCGGCCACCTTGTCCAGCATGGGCAGGTTGCGGCGGATGGCGGCGGCGGTGTCCGGGTGGATGGCAAAGTCCAGGCAGGCGGAAAAGCGCAGGGCCCGCAGCAGGCGCAGACCGTCCTCCTGGAAGCGGCGGTCCGGGTCGCCCACGCAGCGGATGACCCCGGCGGCCAGGTCGACCTGGCCACCGAAGGGGTCGTGGAGAACGCCGTCCAGCCCCAGGGCCATGGCGTTCACAGTGAAGTCCCGCCGGGCCAGGTCCTGGGTCAGGTCGGTGACGAAGCGGACGCTGTCCGGCCTGCGGCCATCGGAGTAGGGCCCGTCGGCCCGATAGGTGGTGATCTCATAGGGCCTGCCCTCCGCCAGGGCGGTGACGGTGCCGTGGCGCAGGCCGGTCTCCAGGATGGGGAGGGGGGCCAGGCACGCCTCCGTCTCCCGGGGCGCGGCGGCGGTGCAGATGTCCCAGTCCTGGGGCTCCGCCCCCCGCAGGAGGCCCCGGACGCGCCCCCCCACCAGATGGGCCTCGTGCCCCGCCCCCTCCAGCCGCTCCATCAGCAGCCGGGGCCCGGGTGGGATCCGGGCCGTCACGGGCGGCGGCCCATGGCCTGGTGCTCCCGGGACAGCTCCTGGTAGAGCTGGGGGGCGGTCCAGGCCAGGTTGTAGGCGGTGACCACCGCCTTCAGGGGGATGGGGGGCACCCCGGCGGCGGCGAAGCCGCCCAGAAAGGCGTCCAGAGCCGGGGCGGTGAAGCCGGAGAGCACCAGCATCTCCCCCGGCACGAACCCCGCCAGCGCCCCCGCCTGGGCGGCGGGGATGGGCAGACCCAGCAGGTCCCCGATGGTGCGCCCCTGGTCGGCGGGGTCCACGGCGCGGCCCTGGACCCCCTGGGCACCGCACAGGGCCAGCAGGGCCTTCTCCTTGGCCGGGGCGAGGTTGTAGAGCAGAGCGGTGGCGGGCATGGCGGACACCTCATTTCCTGACGGATCCTGTGCCTCTATTGTACGCCATATCCGTGGATTTGACAAGGGAATAGACCGTTGCATTTTTCAGAGCAGTGTGCTAAACTAGCCTATGATCTCTGCGACGGAAAGGACTCTGATGGCATGATCCAAACCTTTGACGTGACCATCCCCCGGCTCACCGGGGACCAGCCCCGGCGGGCGTATGTCTACGTGCCGGACTTTCTGGAGGACGAGCCGGAGACCCGCCTGCCGGTGCTGTATATGTTCGACGGGCACAACCTCTTCTTCGACGAGGACGCCACCTACGGCAAGAGCTGGGGGCTGAAGGAGTACCTGGAGAACAGCGAGACCCCCCTCATCGTCGCCGCCGCCGAGTGCAACCACGGGCGGAACAACGAGCGGCTCAGCGAGTACTCCCCCTTCTCCGGCGAGATGTTCCACGCCGGGCACATCCAGGGCAAGGGCAAGGCCACCATGGACTGGTACGTGAACGAATTCAAGCCCTATATCGACGCCAACTACCCCACCCTCCCCGACCGGGCGCACACCTTCCTCGGGGGGCAGCTCGGCGATTTCCGCCTCCAGCTTGGCGCACACGGGGATGACCTGGGCGCCCTGCTCCGCGGCCCGCTTCTCCACCTGCCGG
>CANQMK010000178.1 GCA_947624895.1 uncultured Oscillospiraceae bacterium
ACCGCGGAAAAGAATGACACGGAAGGCGCGGAAGGGGAGACGACATACACCGAGCGCTACACCAAGGCGACGCTGAAATACGACACGGATAAGAACCTATACTACCTGGAGTGGACGGGCCAGTCCATCCCCCTCTGCCAGACGGGGTCCAACCGCCTGTCCGTCTGGAGCGCCACCATCACCCTACGGGCCAAGGAGGACTTCATCGGCGGCAACGCCGTGCTCACCAACGGCCCGAGCGCGGGCGAAAACATGGTGTTCCACCCCGACGACGAGGCTCCCAGTTCCGGCACTGACCAAGCGGGAGCTGAGATGCCTTCCAAGGGCTTCCCCCGCACCCAGGTAAACGTGAAGCCCTATCGCATGGTCACAGACCCCACGGTGGACGTGCGCTATCTGGGTGAGGCCCTGGACCCGAAGGAAGCGCTGAGCACCCTGCTCCACAACGCCGAGGGGGAGATACGGGACCTGGACCACCTGAACGTCACCCAGGAGGAGTGGGACAACCGGGACGGCAGCGGCTACTACTACGAGTATGTCAAGCGGTATCTGCAAAAGCATCCCGAAAAGTACGACGGCACTAACCTGGACGAAGACTTTGACGCCTTCCTGGACGATCTGCTGGCAGACAACAAGGTCGAGCTGCCGTACAGCTTCCTGCCCGCCGTCACCGGCGGTGGGGATCACGACCACAGCACCCAGACCGGCGGCACGGCGTATGAGGACGACGTGCTGGGCACTATCACCTACCAGTGGGGGCCCGTGACCGACGACGATGGCCCCCTGGACGACACGCCCACAGCGGGCCCCATCGGCGACACCGCCCCCAAGCGGTATCAGCTGACAGTGTCCTACGCGCCCAACGATGTCAGCACCCGCGAACCGGTGGAGGCTGCGCTGATCGACGACGAGGCGGAAGCTTACAAGACCCCCAAGGACCCCGTGGGCAACCCCGCGGTGGATGACTCCGCCCAGGCCCTGCACACCACCTATGTGGTCAGCGGCAGGCTGTCGCTGAAGGCCCAGGCGCCCACCACAACGCTGGAAAAAATCGTGGACGAGGGCGGCGCGCTCAACGTCACCGTGGAGAGGAACGACGACCCGGCGGCCAGCATCGCCGCGGTGAAGGCCGGCGACCTCCCCTTCCGGCTCACCCAGGAGGCCCTGGATGCCGCGCCTGAGATCAACGGCGCCAAGACCGTCTATTTCATCGCGGACGACACGCTGCCCATGGGCAGCTACACCCTGGGCCTGGCGGAGCCAGGACCGGGCGACTTTACCGACCTGAAGGGCGCGGACGACGACGACTACACCTGGGCGCGGTTCGGCCTGGAGGTGGACGGCGTCACCGTGGACAGCTATTTTGCCGGTCGCGCATCGGACACCAACACCGCCACCTTCCAGCTGGGCGATACGAATGCCGAGACCCGGGCTTCTGCCCGTGAGGGGCTGGCCGACAAGCTGGCGGCGTGGGTGGACGGCAAGATAGAGGACGCGATCGCCGCCGCGCCGGATGAGGACGCGAAAAGGGAACTCCGGACCAGCCAGGAAGCGCTGAACGGCCTGGACCTTGACCCCGCCTGGGACAGCACGGCCAACCTGCCCGACTACCTGAACGCCCGACTGGGCATGGGCGAGGTGTACATGACCCTCGACCCGGCGGTGGAGGTCATCCTGACCACCGTAAAGACGCTCAAGAACGCCGCTCTGAACGATCAGCCGGTAAGCTTTACCTTCACGCTGACCCCCGAGGGGAGCATGGAACCCGTCCAAACCGCCACCGTGGACTACGCCCCGTTTGCCAGCAGTGATGCGCAGTCGATCGCGTTTTCCCTGAAGTTCGACCGTCCCGGGACCTATACTTACACCCTGGCTGAGACAGCGCCGGGCCTGGGAAGATTTGCCTTTGACGAGAATAAATACAAGGTGCGGATCACCGTCTCCGACAGCAGCTCGACTGTGACGGTAGACGGCACGCCCTACAGCGAGACGAAGGATGCCGACTCCGGGGATCCGTACATCTTCAACCTGTCCCCGAAGAACATCGCCTTCACCAACATCTTCAACCCGCCCATGGGCAAGCTCACCATTCACAAGGTGGTGGACGGCGACGGCATCCCCACCCCAGACGCGACCTATGTGTTTGAGGTGAGCACCGATCCCGTCCGGACCGTCACCATTGAGGGCAACGGCAGCCGGGAGCTGGAGCTGGAGCCCGGCACCTACACCGTGACCGAGCTGACCACCGGGGAGAACTTCACCACCACGGTGGACGGCGCCCCGGGCAAAACGACGGAGGTCGACGTGCCGTTGGACGGCAGTGCCGAGGTCACCTTCACCAACACCTATGAGGAGGTCGAGCCGCCCGCGCCCACCACCGGCAAGCTCACCATCCGTAAGGTGGTCGTCGGCGACAACGCCCCCACCTCCGACGAGACCTATACCTTTGAGGTGAACACCGATCCCGTTCAGACCGTGACCATCCAGGGCAGCGGCAGTGCGGAGCTGGAGCTGGCCCCCGGCACCTACACCGTGACCGAGCTGACCTCTGGAGAGAGCTTCACCACCACGGTGGACGGCGTCCCGGGCAAAACGGCGGAAGTCACCGTACCGGCGGGCGGCAGGACCGAGGTCACCTTCACCAACACCTACGCGAAGCCTGAGCCGCCCGCGCCCACCACCGGCAAGCTCACCATCCGCAAGGTGGTCGTCAACTCGCCCACCCCCGAAGAGACCTATACCTTTGAGGTGAGCGACGGCTCCAACAGCCAGACGGTGACCATCGAGGGCAGTGGCAGCGTGGAGTTGCGGCTGGCCCCCGGCACCTACACCGTGACCGAGCTGACCTCCGGGGAGAGCTTCACCACCACGGTGGACGGCGCCGAGGGGAAGGCGGCGGAGGTCACCGTACCGGCGGGCGGCAGTGCCGAGGTCATCTTCACCAACACCTACGAACAGACCCAGCCGCCCGCACCCACCACCGGCAAGCTCACCATCCGCAAGGTGGTCGCCGGTGACGGCGCCCCCACCTCCGCCGAGACATACACCTTTGAAATCAACACCGACCCCGTCCGCACCGTGACCATCCAGGGCAGCGGCAGCAGGGAGCTGGACCTGGAGCCCGGCACCTACACCGTGACCGAGCTGACCACTGGTGAGAACTTCACCACCACGGTGGACGGCGCCGAGGGGAAGGTGGCGGAGGTCACCGTGACGACAGGCGGCACCGCCGAGGTCACCTTCACCAACACCTACGAGAAGACCGAGCCGCCCGCGCCCACCACCGGCAAGCTCACCATCCGCAAGGTGGTCACTGGCGACGACCAGCCCAGCCCCGCCGAGACCTACACCTTTGAAATCAACACCGACCCCGTTCAGACCGTGACCATCCAGGGCAGCGGCAGCAAGGAACTGGACCTGGCCCCCGGCACCTACACCGTGACGGAGCTGACCTCCGGGGAGAGCTTCACCACCACGGTGGACGGCGCCCCGGGCAAAACGGCGGAGGTCACCGTGACGACAGGCGGCACCGCTGAGGTCACCTTCACCAACACCTACGAGAAGACCGAGCCGCCCGCGCCCACCACCGGCAAACTCACCATCCGCAAGGTGGTCACCGGTGACGACCAGCCCAGCCCCGAAGCGACCTATACCTTTGAGGTGAACACCGACCCCGTCCAGACTGTGACCATCGAAGGCAGTGGCAGCCGGACGCTGGACCTGGCCCCCGGCACCTACACCGTGACGGAGTTGACCTCCGGGGAGAGCTTCACCACCACGGTGGACGGCGCCGAGGGCAAAACGGCGGAGGTCACTGTGACGGCGGGCAATACCGCTGAGGTCACCTTCACCAACACCTACAAGCAGACCGAACCGTCCACACCGCCCACGCCGTCCACACCGCCCACGTCCACCACGGGCGACCTCACCATCTCCAAGACGGTCACCGGCACGGCGGGAGACAAGTCCCGGGAGTGGCACTTCCACCTGACTCTGGGTGACCAGTCCATCGACGGCGTCTACGGCGGCGTGACCCTCTCCGGCGGCGAGGCCGACCTCACCCTGACGCACGGCCAGAGCGTCACCCTCA
>CANQMK010000179.1 GCA_947624895.1 uncultured Oscillospiraceae bacterium
CCCATCAACAACATCGTGGACATCACCAACTACGTCATGCTGGAGTACGGCCAGCCCATGCACGCCTTCGACTACCGCTATGTCACCGGGGGGAAGATCATCGTCCGCCGGGCGGAGGAGGGGGAGGAGCTGACCACCCTGGACGGCAACGTCCGCAAGCTCACCGCCAACCACCTGGTCATCGCCGACGAGACCCGGGCGGTGGGCCTGGCGGGGATCATGGGCGGCATGAACTCCGAGATCGTCTCCGACACCGCCGACGTGGTCTTCGAGTCCGCCTGCTTTGACGGCACCTGCATCCGCAAGGGCGCCCTGTCCCTGGGGATGCGGACGGAGGCGTCCGCCAAGTTTGAAAAGGGCCTGGACCCCCTGAACACCCTCCCCGCCGTGGACCGGGCCTGCGAGCTGGTGGAGATGCTGGGGGCCGGTGAGGTGGTGGACGGGGTCATCGACATCCTCAACTTTGTCCCTCAGCCCACCGTGCTGACCCTGGAGCCGGACAAGATCAACGCCCTGCTGGGCACCGACGTCTCCGCCGACGAGATGGTGCGCATCCTCCAAAAGCTGGACTTCCAGGTGGACGGCGACCAGGTCACCGTCCCCTCCTGGCGGGGGGATGTGAAGCGGATGGCGGACCTGGCCGAGGAGGTGGCCCGCTTCCACGGCTACAACAACATCCCCACCACCCTCATGCGGGGCCAGACCACCGTGGGGGGCTACTCCCCCCAGGAGCGGCTGGAGCGCCGCCTGGGTCAGGCGGCCCGGGCCATGGGCTTTGACGAGATCATCACCTACTCCTTCATCAGCCCCACCTACTACGACAAGATCCGCTGGAGCCCGGACGACTCCCGCCGCCAGTCCTTCAAGATCCTGAACCCCCTGGGGGAGGACACCTCCATCATGCGCACCACCACCCTCCCCTCCATGCTGGAGATCCTCACCCGGAACTACAACTACCGCAACAAGTCCGCCCAGCTCTACGAGGTGGGGCGGGTCTACTACCCCGGCGGGCCGGACGGCCTGGCCCGGGAGAGCAAGTACCTCGCCCTGGGCGCCTACGGCGAGGGGATGGACTTCTTCGCCCTCAAGGGGGTGGTGGAGGCCGTTCTGAAGGACCTGCGGTGCCAGGACACGCGCTTCACCCCCGTCCAGGACGACCCCTCCTACCACCCCGGCCGGTGCGCCGCGGTGTGGGCGGGGGAGCGGTATCTGGGTGTGGTGGGCCAGCTCCACCCCCTGGTGGGCAAGAACTACGACGTGGATGTGCCCCTCTACGCCGCCGAGCTGTCCCTGGACGCCTTGATGGAGGCCCAGGGGGCGGACCCGGAGTACGTCCCCCTGCCCAAGTTCCCCGACGTGACCCGGGATATCGCCCTGGTGTGCGACCTCGCCGTGACGGTGGGCCAGCTGGAGGACTGCATCGCCCGGGGGGCCAAGGGCCTTCTGAAGAAGGTCACCCTCTTTGACATCTACACCGGCGCGCCCATCCCCCAGGGGAAGAAGTCGGTGGCCTTCAACCTCACCCTCCGGGCCGACGACCGCTCCCTCACCGGCGAGGAGGCGGACGAGGACGTGAAATCCATCCTGGCCGCCCTGGAGCGGGAGCTGGGCGCGGTACTGCGCTGACAGAAATTTTACCTTCTTCGCTCTTTACAAGCGGGAGAAAATCGGGTACAATAAGAAATAGTTTCAGAAAAGGAGGTGTAGCCCGATGAAGGACGACCTGAGCTTTACCCGTCGCTTTTCCATCCAGCAGGACAGGGGGGAGGAGATCCGCCAGACCCTCACCACCGTCTACGACGCTCTGCAGGAGAAGGGCTACAACCCCATCAACCAGATCGTGGGGTACATCCTCTCCGAGGACCCCACCTATATCACCAACCACAAAAACGCCCGGGCCCTCATCCGCAAGCTGGACCGGGACGAGTTGCTCCAGGTGCTCCTGAAGGCATACCTGGGCGGATAGGAAACAGGAAAAAGCAGGGGATGAGTTACCGCTCATCCCTTGTTTTTTTATCCTGGAAATGGTATAATAGCCGCAAAGGATGGCGCATGATACCATACCGCTGACGTGGGCGGAAAAGGAGGGGACGGGGATGAAGCGCAAAAGGGCGGCGGGCGTTCTGGCCCTGGCGGCGGCTATTGTCCTGACCCTCACCGGCTGCATGGGCGGCGAGGCGAGTGAGATGTTCGCCCTACCCCAGCCCCCGGAGGACTACCGCAACCTCAACGCCAAGCTCAACGAAATTCGCTCCGCCATCGGCGGGGAGTCCATCGCCCCCCAGTCGGGCACCAACACCCAGACCGTCCAGCTCCAGGACCTGGACGCGGACGGCGTACAGGAGTCCGCCGTGGCTTTCTTCCGGGTGCCGGGGGAGGAGCGGCCCCTGAAAATTTACATCTTCGACCTGCTGGAGGACGGCAGCTACGGGGTGGACACGGTGATCGAGGGGGTGGGCAGCGCCATCTACTCGGTGAGCTATGAGGACGTGGGCGGCGGCGCCCGGAAGGAGGCGGTGGTCTCCTGGCAGATCTCCGGCGATGACCGCACCCTGGGGGTATACAGCCTGGAGGACCAGGAGGGCATCGAGCTTCTGTGGGTGGACAGCTACACCCGCTTCCGCCTGGCCGACCTGGACGAGGACGGGGAGCGGGAGCTGGTGGTGCTGAACCTCTCCACCGGGGAGGAGGCCGCCGCCTGGGCGGACTACTACGACTATGACGGCGCGGCGCTGGCCCGGAAGTCCACCGCGCCCCTCTCCGCCGGGATCAACGAGGTCAAGAGCCTGCGGGGGGGCAATCTGGCCGGGGGGACCCCCGCCATCTTTGTCACCTCCGGCTTCCCGGAGACGGGGGAGCAGGTGGTGGATATCCTGTGCTGTCGGGAGGGCGGATTGGCCAACATCACCCTGGACAGCGCCACCCTCCGCAGTGAGCAGACCATCCGCTCCTACACCGCCGTCTCCAGCAGCGATATCGACCGGGACGGGGTGATCGAGGTGCCCCAGCCCGTCCTCCTGCCCCGGCAGGGGGAGGGCGGCGACGACTTCTGGCTCCTGAAGTGGCGGCAGTATGACGAGACAGGGGCCTCCTATCAGGTGCTCACCACCTACCACAACGTCACCGACGGCTGGTACTTTGAACTGCCCGAGAGCTGGGCGGATCGGATCACCGTCTCCCGCCAGGGCTCGGCCAGCGCGGGGGAGCGGGCGGTGGCCTTCTCCCTGCGGGGCGGCGCGGGGCGGGAGGGGCAGACCTTCCTGGTCCTCTATAAGCTCACCGGCACCAGCCAGCAGAGCCTCGCCACGATGGGCGACCGCCAGACCATCTTCAGCGACGCCAACTCCACCTACGCCTATGAACTCCGGCCCCAGGTGTGGGACACCGGCCTGAGCCGGGAGGATATGGCGCGGCGTTTCCATATCATCCGGACCGAGTGGTCCACCGAGAACTGAAAAACCAGGGGGGCGAGCGCGTGAAAAAGGTTTTGGTACTGGAGGACGAGACCAACATCCGCAGCTTTGTGGTCATCAACCTGAAGCGGGCGGGCTATGAGACCATCGAGGCGGGCACCGGGGCGGAGGCCCTGGAACAGCTCAAGCGCCACCCGGACATCCGGGTGGCCCTGCTGGACATCATGCTCCCCGACGAGATGGACGGCTTTGAGGTCTGTCGCCGCATCAGGGCCAGCAACTCTAAGATCGGCATCATCATGCTCACCGCCCGGACCCAGGAGATGGACAAGGTCACCGGCCTGATGACCGGGGCGGACGACTATGTGACCAAGCCCTTTTCCCCCGCGGAGCTCACCGCCCGGGTGGACGCCATCTGTCGGCGGATGGGGGAGGACGTTCCCGCTGTGGACGACGGGGCCATCAGCGCCCCGCCCTTCCTGCTGAATACCCGCAACCGCACCCTGGAGAAGAACGGACAGCGGGTGAAGCTCACCCAGGTGGAGTACGCCATCATGAAGCTCTTTATGGACAACCCCGGCAAGGCCCTGTCCCGGGAGGAGATCCTCCGCTCGGTGTGGGGGGAGAAGTATTACGGCGAGCTGAAGATCGTGGATGTGAACATCCGCCGCCTGCG
>CANQMK010000180.1 GCA_947624895.1 uncultured Oscillospiraceae bacterium
CCCCCTTTTTCTCCAGTGTACCCCCGCCCCGCCCCCCTGTCAACCGATTTTCCAAAAATGGGTTTACAAACCCGTGCCAATCTGCTATACTTGCCGTAAACCAAACAAAGAAAAGAGGTTTACCGCTCATGCACTCTTCCACCCGTTCCCTGGTCCTGGCCGCCGTCTTCGCCGCCCTCACCGCCGTGGGCGGCTTTCTGAAGATCCCCCTGGGGGTCATGTCCATCACCCTCCAGACCATGCTGGCCGCCCTGTCGGGGATCGTCCTGGGCCCCCGGTGGGGGGCGGCGGCCCAGGGGGTCTACCTGGCCCTGGGTCTGCTGGGCCTGCCCATCTTCACCATGGGCGGCGGCCCGGGCTACGTCCTCCAGCCCAGCTTCGGCTTCCTCCTGGGCTTCCCCCTCACCGCGGCGGTGAGCGGCCTCCTGGCCGGAGACTCCCGCTCCCCCCTCCGCCTGGCCGGGGCCGCCGCCGGGGGCATTTTGGCGGGCTACGCCATCGGCACGCCCTACATGGGCCTCATCCTGAACCTCTACCTGGGCAAGGGCCTCTCTGTATGGGAGATCGTGAAACTGGGCTGCCTCATCTACCTCCCCGGCGAACTGGTCAAGGTGGCCGCCACCGCGGTGATCGCCCCACCCCTGAAACGCGCCCTCTCCTCCGCCCAGCCCTGACCGCCCCCGCCGGCGGCCTCCGGGCATGGAGGAAACAGAAGCGCCCGCCGCTGTGGTCACAGCGGCGGGCGCTTTTTCGTTGGGGATCAGTCCTGTTTGAATTTGAGAATGGCCCCTGTCTGGGCGTCGATCTCGCAGTCGTACTCCCGCCCGTTGCTCACCAGCTCCAACTCGTAGAGGTAGCCGCCGATATCGTCCTCATAGTCCAGCTCGCACTTCCGCACGGTGGCGCCGGGAAGTCGGGCCAGGGCGATCTCCTTGGCCTGAGCCTCGGTGATCCGTCCCGTCTGGGTCCCGGCGGCGCTCCCCGCCGGGGTGGACGCGCGGTCGATGTGGTAGCCGTCCCGGTGGGACCAGTCGTAGTCGGGCAGATCCAGCTCCTTCTTGACCACCGCGCCGGTGACGGCGTCCAGGTCGTAGTCATACTCGGCGTTGGCGGAGCAGAACTCCACCTCGTAGACCGCCCGGCCGTCGTCCCAGTCCAGGGCGGCCTTCAGCACCAGGGCGTCCTCCGCCTTCACGCCCGCGTCCGCCAGGGCGAGGGACAGGGCCTTCTCCTGGCCGATGTAGCTGGCGGCCCTGGGGTCGGCGCCGGCGGCGTAGTCCGGGGTCTCCACCCGGGCGGTCTTGCTCTTGGCGTCATAGTCCACCTGGAACCCGGCGGCCTCGGCAAAGGCCCGGATGGGGGCGTAGGTGGTGCCGTTGTAGGCAAAGAGTTCCACTTCTTTTCCGTTCACGTCCCGGGGGGTGAAGGGCACGCCGTTGACGGTGACGCGGATGGCGCCGTCCACGTTGATACTCCGCGTGGCGGCAAAGGCGGCGGCGCCCAACCCCAGGGCCAGCACGGCGGTCAACAGACCGGCCACAAAGCCCTTGCAAGTGTTCCGATCCATGGTCAGTCTCCTTTCTGAACAGCGGGGAATAGCCAGTGGCTTACTCTATTTTCCCCCAACCTCCCCACCCTGTCAAGCCCTTCTTCCCCGCCCCGCCTCCCATCTCCGGCTTGTTCCATATAGAAGCGTTTCATAGAACGGCTGACTGCCGTCAAACAAGTTTTCTGACTATGGGGATCTTTCTCGCGGCATCGACGATCAGCGCAGAGACAAGCCAAACGATCCAGGCCCGGAGCAGAATGGTAAGGACCCCGGCGTTTTCCCGGTAAAGCCATGTATTTCTTTGTATGATCGTAAGCAGGAAGGGGTGAAAAAGGTAAATGCCTAATGTGGCGTCAGCCGCTCTCTGGAGAAGCCGACGGATATAGATTGACTTTATCATATGAGCGCCGAAAAACTGCCTCACGAACACAAAAAACGCCACGGCAGGCGCCATAACGTTCGGCGCGAAAAAACCGAGAAGCAGGTCATTGGGAAAGCCGTATCCTGGCAGCAGCAGGGTGCCGAAAAGTGTTGTGGCCGCGCCTAAAGCGCCCAAACCATAAAGCGCTATTCTGATTTTTCTGCCACATACGGAATATTTGTGAAGATAGCCGCCAAGCAGATAGAGAAACGTAAAGCCAAGCGTATAGGGAGCTTTCATTTTATCCACGATTGCTGACAGCATCGGAAAAGCATCGAAACGCAGCGCGGTAACGAGGAGAGAACCCAAGCAAACACTTAGTACAAGCGCATACCACCATTCCTCACGCGTGGCATTCTTCCAAAAGACATGGAGAAGCGGCGTAAATAAATACAGCACGATGGCGGCATAGAAATACCATAGATGTGCCGGTTCTGTGAGCAAATACGTCAAAATGTCCGATCGCGCAGCCGATCCCCCTTGTTCGCAGATCAGTTCATAGCAAAAATAGAGGCCGGACCACACGATCATCAAAGCAAACAACTTGAGGCTTTTCTTCATGATCGACCGTGTGTCCGTTTTGTGCGGCAGCATATAGTAACCGCTTATCATCACAAACACAGGAACAGAAAATCGGGATATGGAATTGCAAAATACTTCTGAAAGGGTTTGCAACCCAGAGGCATGGATCAAGACCACAAAAAACGAAGCGATCACTCGCATCATCGCTGTGTCGATGTCATAGCCGCCGTTTTCCTTCGTCACCATAGTTCTATATTTCCTTACCTTCAACAGAAAAATTCTGGTGGCCAGCGGCAAAACACCGCACGAGCGCGAATAAAAACCTCGCGCGCCGCGTCACACAGGCCACCTGTCAAAAGGTGTACCATCTTGTAAACCGAATTCGACAGCCTGCCTACGCTTACCTGTTTGTTGAAAAACAAAATTTTTGTGAAAACAGCGGTGGACACTTATGCCGCATTGTGGTATATTAACCATGTGATTTTATCCATCCTATTGTTGCAAAAAAGTACACTTTTTTGCAACAATATCCCTGATTATATGGGCTTGGTTTCCTCATAGTTCGCCGCGCGGTACCGAAAAGTAGACAGCGGCATCCCGCACGCTCTCGCCGCCTCCGTGCCGGTGATCCGTTTCGCCTTCCACCGCCGGTAGGCCTCCGGAAAGCCCTCCGGCAGGGGGCGGGGTGGGCGGCCGAAGCGCACCCCGCGCAGCTTGGCCGCGGCGATCCCCTCCGCCTGGCGCTGGCGGATGTTGGTCCGCTCGTTCTCCGCCACGAAGGACAGCACCTGGAGCACGATATCCGACAAAAACGTCCCCATCAGGTCCTTGCCCCGGCGGGTGTCCAGCAGGGGCATATCCAGCACCGCGATGTCCACCCCCTTCTCCTTGGTGAGCACCCGCCACTGCTCCAAGATCTCCCCATAGTTCCTACCCAGACGGTCGATGCTCTTGACGTAGAGCAGATCGTCTTTTTTCACCCGCCGGACCAGCCGCCGGTACTGGGGCCGGTCGAAGTCCTTGCCGGACTGCTTGTCCATAAAGATGTTTTCCTCCGGGATGTGGAGCGCGCGCAGCGCGAGGCGCTGCCGGTCCTCGTTCTGCTCCCGCGTGCTGACCCGGATATAGCCGTAGACCACGCTCATGTCCTCCCTTCCCCGCCGACCTCCCCTCCCACAGCGCAAAAAAAGACCGCCGGTTCACCCGGCGGTCTTTTTTCTTATGCGGTTGGGGGGGAACTTACGCCTTGGGGCCGGCGGCGACCAGGGCCTTGCCGGCGTCGTTGGTGGTGTACTTGGCGAAGTTCTTCACGAAGCGGGAGGCCAGGTCCTTGGCCTTCTCCTCCCACTGGGCGGGGTCGGCGTAGGTGTCCCGGGGATCCAGGATGGCGGGATCCACGCCGGGCAGAGCGGTGGGCACCTCAAAGTCGAAGTATGGGATGGTCTTGGTGGGCGCGGTGGTGATGGAGCCGTCCAGGATGGCGTCGATGATGCCGCGGGTGTCCTTGATGGAGATGCGCTTGCCGGTGCCGTTCCAGC
>CANQMK010000181.1 GCA_947624895.1 uncultured Oscillospiraceae bacterium
TGCAACCTGCGCTTTGCCTGGATGTTGCGGCGGCGGAGGCGGCCCTGTCCGGCGCAGTCCCCCCTCCCCGTCTATGTGGTGGAGGGCCTGTCCTCCCCCTGTCTGGCGGGGCTGTTCCGGCCCGCCGTCTACCTGCCTCCGGAGGTGGCGGCGGACGAGACCGCCCTGGGCCACGTCCTGGCCCACGAGCTGACCCACTACGCCCACCGGGACCACCTCTGGGGGGCGGCGCGGTGCGTGTGCCTGGCCCTCCACTGGTACAATCCCCTGGTGTGGCTGGCGGCGCGCCTGTCCAAGGAGGACGGGGAGCTGGCCTGCGACGAGGGGGCGGTGCGGCGCCTGGGGGAGGCCCAGCGCGTCCCCTACGGCAGGACGCTGGTGGGCCTGGTGGCCCGGCGGTCCGGCCCGGCGGACCTCCTGACCAGCTCCACCACCATGACCGGCGGCGGCAGGGCCGTCCGGCGGCGGGTGGAGCTGCTGGCCCGCCCGCCCCGCGCGGGTCGGGCGGCTCTGTGCGCCGCCGTGTCCATCCTGGCCGTGTGTCTGCTGTGCGCCTTCGCGGGGGGAGGGGTCCCGGAGGCCGAGCCCGACCCGGAGGAGCTGGCCTACCGGCTCATCGCCCGCGCCCCGGACTACGGGGAGATGGCGCCGGAGGAGCTGCGTCAGCGCCTGGCCGTCCCCTCCGTCCCCCTGACCCAGACCCAGGGGCGGCGGGTCCTGCTCCTGGTCCGATACCCCGGCCTGTCCCACGCGGACGGCCTGGACAACTGGGCGGTTGGGGTGTGGGACCAGGACGCGGGGGACTTTCTGCCCCAGGTCTACTTCCTCCGGGGGGACGAGGCCCAGTCCGCCACCTGGACGGAGGGGGACGAGCTGTTCCTCCTGTGCGCCAACTCCACCACCTACCAGGGCTTTGAGACCGGCTCCGCCCCCCTGTTCCTGCGCTTTCAGGACGGCGTCCTCACCGCCCTCTCCGCCCTGCCCAACACGGCCAGGTCCGCCCCCGCCGGGGCGGACCTGCCCGAGGACGAGTCCTTTTTCCACGATGACGGCCTCTACTGGTACGACCACAAGCTGGTCCCGGAGGCCGGGGGCTTCACCCTCTACACCCGCGCGGAGGACGCCTGGGCCGGAGGCCCCCAGGCCCAGTGGCGGGAGGTGGGCTTCGTCCCCCTGGCCGCGCCGGGGGAGGCCCAGCAGGTCCCATCTGACTTTTTGTTTGAAAAAAGTCTTGCATTTTCCAGATAATTATGGTATCATATCGTGGCCTGATAAAAACGGGTGGTCCTCTGGGGTTCACGAAACGCCCATGAACGCCTAGAAACTAGGAGGAAAATACCCCATGAATATGTTGGAAGTCTTCAACCAGAAGAACATGAAGCAGGAGAACGTGCCCACCGCCCAGATCGGTGACACCGTCCGGGTCCACGTGAAGATCAAGGAGGGCTCCCGGGAGCGCATCCAGGTCTTCGAGGGCACCGTCATCGCCAAGAAGCACGGCGGCATCGCCGAGACCATCACCGTCCGCCGGGTCTCCTTCGGCGTCGGCGTGGAGAAGGTCTTCCCCGTCCACGCCCCCGCGGTGGAGAAGATCGAGCTGGTCCGCCACGGCAAGGCCCGCCGGGCCAAGCTCTACTACCTGCGTGACCGCGTGGGCAAGAGCGCCAAGCTGGAGGAAAAGCTGTAAGGCAACTGAAAAAAGCGCCGGTCCTGTGGACCGGCGCTTTTTGATACCAAGGAGGCCCCCCGTATGCTCCAGATCTCCAATCTCAATCTTCCCCTGGACGGCGGCATGGACCAGCTCCGGGCCCAGGCCGCCAAGGCCCTGGGCCTGCCGGAGGCCCAGCTGCCGCCCCTCACCCTGTGGCGCAAGTCGGTGGACGCCCGGCGCAAGGGGGACGTCCACTACGTCTGCGCCGTGCGCTGTGCCCTGCCCGACGAGGACAGGGTGCTGGCCAAGGCGCGGGGCCAGGTGACGGCGGTGGCGGAGGCCCCCTACCGCTTCCCCCCGGTCCGCCGCCCGGACAGCGTCCTCCGGCCGGTGGTGGTGGGGATGGGCCCCGCCGGGCTGTTCGCCGCCCTCTTTCTGGCCCGGGCGGGGCTGCCGCCCATCGTGCTGGAGCGGGGCCGCCCGGTGGAGGAGCGCCGGAGGGATGTGGAGCGGCTGTGGACGGCGGGCGCCCTGGACAGCCAGTCCAACGTCCAGTTCGGCGAGGGGGGCGCCGGGGCCTTCTCCGACGGCAAGCTCCAGACCGGCGTCCACGACCCCCGGGTCCGGACGGTGCTGGAGACCTTCGCCGCCTTCGGCGCGCCGGAGGACATCCTCTACGTCCAGAAGCCCCACGTGGGCACCGACGTGCTCTTCACCGTCCTCCAGAACCTCCGGGCGGAGCTCCTGCGCCTGGGGTGCGACCTCCGCTTTTCCAGCACCTTCACCGCCCTGGACGCCCCCGGCGGCGCTCTGCGCGCCATCCGGGTGGCGGGGCCCCAGGGGGCGTACGACCTGCCCTGCGACGCCCTGATCCTGGCCCCCGGCCACTCCGCCCGGGACACCTTCGCCATGCTCCGGGACGCGGGGGTGGCCATGGAGCCCAAGGCCTTCGCCCTGGGACTGCGCATCGAGCACAGCCAGGCCGCCCTCAGCCAGGCCCAGTACGGCCCCGCCTGGGAAAAGCTCCCCCCCGCCGACTACAAGCTGGCCTGTCACCTGCCCGACGGTCGGGGGGTGTTCTCCTTCTGCGTCTGCCCCGGCGGCCAGGTGGTCTGCTCCTCCTCGGAGGTGGGCACGGTGGTCACCAACGGCATGAGCCTCCGGGCCCGGGACGGGACCAACATCAACGGCGGCCTGCTGGTGGGGGTGGACCCCGCCGACTTCCAGAGCGGCGACCCCCTGGCCGGGTTCGACTTCCAGCGCCGGTGGGAGGCCCTGGCCTACCGGCTGGGGGGCGGCGGCTTCGCCGCCCCGGGCCAGACGGTGGGCAGCTTTCTGGACGGGGGGCAGCCCACCCTGAAGAGCCCCCTGGCCCCCACCTACCGCCCCGGGGTGACGGCGGCGGACCTGGCCCGGTGCCTGCCCGACTTCGCGGCCCACGCCCTGCGCCAGGCCATCCCCCTCCTGGGCCGGAAGCTCCGGGGCTTCGACCACCCCCAGGCCCTGCTCACCGGGGTGGAGACCCGCTCCTCCTCCCCGGTGCGCCTCCTCCGGGGGCCCGACCTCCAGTCCCCCCTCCGGGGCCTCTACCCCTGCGGCGAGGGGGCCGGCTGGGCCGGGGGCATCACCTCCGCCGCCGCCGACGGCATCAAGGCCGCCGAGGCGGTGGCCGCCGGCGGACCCGCGTAAAAAGGCCCCCGCTTCCGTCGGAAGCGGGGGCTTGTTCTCATCTGGTCACTTCTGGGCCTTGGCCAGCTCCACCAGCTGGGCGAAGGCGGCCTTGTCGTTGACGGCCAGCTCGGCCAGCATCTTGCGGTCAATCTGGACGTTTGCCTTCTTCAGGCCGTTCATGAAGGTGGAGTAGTTCATGCCGTTCATCTTGCACCCGGCGGAGATGCGGGTGATCCAGAGCTGGCGGAAGTCGCGCTTCTTCAGGCGGCGGCCCACGTAGGCGTACTGGCCGGACTTCATCACCTGCTCCTTGGCCATCTTGAAGTGCTTGCTCTTGGCGCCCCAGTAGCCCTTGGCCAGCTTGAGGACCTTATTCCTTCTCTTGCGCGTCATCATCGCGCCCTTGACTCTTGCCATTTTGAAAAGCCTCCTATATCTTGGTAAAGGTAAAGACGATCATTTGTAGGGGATCATCCGCCGGATGGTGGCGGCGTTGGTGGCGTCGGCGTAGGTGCCGGCCCGGAGGCCTCTCTTGCGCTTGGTGGTCTTGCCGTGGCCGTTGAGGAGGTGGGACTTGTAGGCGTGAGCCCGCTTGACCTTGCCGGTCTTGGTGAGCTTGAAGCGCTTCTTGGACGCGGAGTGGGTCTTGAGCTTGATCTTAGGCATTTTCGCTGTCTCCTTCACTTTTAGTTTCTTC
>CANQMK010000182.1 GCA_947624895.1 uncultured Oscillospiraceae bacterium
CATATCCCGGATGAGCTTGATCTCGTCGGGTCGGTGTTGGTTGGGATGGCTGTGAGGGCGGTGGGAACGGTCCTCCAGGGACTTCAGCGTTCCGTCATACCGCTTGCGCCAGCGGTAGATATACTGCCGGTTGGTGCGGTAGCGGATCGCCGCTTTTGTCACGCCGTGCCTCTGTGCGTAGCAAATTAGAGATTGCCTATACCGGGCTGTTTGTGTTATCTTATCCATAGCGAATAGGTGATGCCTGCCTTTCGGTTTGGTCTGAAGCAACTTTACCGTACCACAGGCCGATCCTATTCGCTACCCTTTTTCCTCCTTTGTAACACATCATTGTAAATCCTACAAAAAACCGCCTGTGGGAAGAGAAAATTTCTCCAGATTTTTTGGCGGATTTTGGGCTTTTCCACGGTTTTCCCCCGCCCCCGACCCAAAGGCGGTTTTTTTCAAAAAATTTTTGCTCCGGGCACCGGGCGGGGGAGCGCAAGGGCGCTGTTCCGGGGCGGAAAAGCGCAAGAAAAGAAAGGCCGCGCAGGGCGCGGCCTGGGACGAAAAGGCACAAAAAAGTCCCGTGGGGCGCAGCCGGGGACAGAAAAGCGCAAAAAAGGCCCGTGGGGCGCTGCCGGGGACAGAAAAGCGCAAAAAAGGCCCGTGGGGCGCTTCCGGGAGCGGGAGAGCGCAAAAAAAGCCGCGTGGGGCGCTGCTCGGGGCGGAAAAACGCAAAAAAAGACCCAAGGCGGGAGGTCCCCCTTGGGTCGTGTGTCACTTTCCCCTGTACTTCTCCCGGGTGGCGGCGCCGCCCCGGATGTGCCGCTGGGCCTTGTTGCGCTCCAGAACCTCCTTGGCCTGTCGGTAGAGGTCGGGGCGGAACAGGGGCAGGCGGTCCACCAGGTCCTTGTGTACGGTGGACTTGGACAGGCCGAATTTTTTCGCGGCGGCGCGGACGGTGGCGCCGGTCTCGATGATGTACTGGGCCAGAGCGGCGGCCCGCTCCTCCATGTTCCCCTTCAAAGGCAACCCTCCCTACCCGTTGTCTGAAGAAGGATACGTGCCGGGGGGCGGATTTATGCCAGATGGGGGCGGGGGCGGAAGTTGCCCTTGTAAAACGGGGCGGGATACACTATAATAGACCTCAAAGAAACCTCCAAAGGGAGAAAAGAGAGGGATCACCTATGGAAAGAACGACCATCCGCCAGATCTTCGCCCAGAAGGAGGCCCTGGAGGGCCGGACGCTCACCGTCTGCGGCTGGGCCAGGACCATCCGGGACATGAAGACCTTCGGCTTCCTGGAGCTGAACGACGGCTCTGCCTTCCAGAACCTCCAGGTGGTGTTCGCCGACGGGGAGATCGACAACTTCAAGGAGGTGGCCCGGCAGAACGTGGGGGCGGCCTTTGAGGTGCGCGGCACGGTGGTGCTGACCCCGGAGGCCAAGCAGCCGCTGGAGCTGCGGGCCGCGTCCATCCGGGTGGAGGGCCCCTCCGCCCCGGAGTACCCCCTGCAGAAGAAGCGCCACACGGTGGAGTACCTGCGGACCATCCAGCACCTCCGCCCCCGGACCAACCTGTTCTCCGCCACCTTCCGGGTGCGGAGCGTGGCGGCCTACGCCATCCACCAGTTCTTCCAGGACCGGGGCTTCGTCTACGTCCACACCCCCATCATCACCGCCTCCGACTGCGAGGGGGCGGGGGAGATGTTCCAGGTGACCACCCTGGACCTGAACGTCCTGCCCCGGACGGAGGAGGGCGGGGTGGACTACGCCCAGGACTTCTTCGGCAAGCCCGCCAGCCTCACCGTCTCCGGCCAGCTCAACGCGGAGAACTTCGCCATGGCCTTCGGGGACGTGTACACCTTCGGCCCCACCTTCCGGGCGGAGAAGTCCAACACCCAGCGCCACGCCGCCGAGTTTTGGATGATCGAGCCGGAGATGGCCTTCTGCGACCTGGCGGGGGACATGGACGTGGCGGAGGAGATGATCAAGTTCGTCATCCGCACCGTCCTGGACCAGTGCCCGGCGGAGCTGAAGTTCTTCAACTCCTTTGTGGACAAGGGTCTGCTGGAGCGGCTGGAGCACGTGGTGAGCAGCGACTTTGGCCGGGTGAGCTACACCGAGGCCATCGACATCCTGCAGAAGTCCGGGGAGAAGTTCGAGTACCCCGTCTCCTGGGGCTGCGACCTCCAGACCGAGCACGAGCGCTACCTCACCGAGCGGCACTTCCAGAAGCCCATCTTCGTCACCGACTACCCCAAGGAGATCAAGGCGTTCTATATGCGCCTCAACCCCGACGGCAGGACGGTGGCCGCCGCGGACTGCCTGGTGCCCGGCATCGGGGAGATCATCGGCGGGTCCCAGAGGGAGGAGCGCCTGGACGTGCTGGAGCGGCGGATGGACGAGCTGGGGATGGAGAAGGACAGCTACTGGTGGTATCTGGACCTGCGCCGTTACGGCTCCTGCGCCCACGCGGGCTTCGGCCTGGGCTTTGAGCGGCTGGTGATGTACCTCACCGGCGTTTCCAACATCCGGGACGTGCTGCCCCACCCCCGCACCGTGGGCAACGCCGAGTTCTGATCAGAGCCCGCCGCGGGCGGGGTGGAAAGGGGGCCGGGAGGCATGAAAAGGCGGATCGCGCTGGGGTGTCTGGCGGCCCTGCTGGCCGCCCTCCTGCTCACGCCCTGGACGGCGGCGGCGGGACCCTATGAGGATGTGTACCTGCTGGGGGTGAACGACACGGTGATGCTCAACTACATCACCGCCGAACTCATGCCCGTGCGCCGGGACGGGAGCATCTACGCCCCCTGCACCCTCCTGCTGGACAACAAGGATCTGGAGCTCTCCTACGCGGTGAACCGGTCGGGGGGCACCTTCACCGTCTTCAACCGGGCGCGGACCATCATCTTCCAGCTCAACCGGGCCGGGGCGGTGGACAAGGAGGGGAACAGCTACCCCAACCAGCGGGTCATCAGCCGGGACGGGGTGGTGTTCTTCCCCCTGCGCTTCGTCTCGGAGTTCTTTGGACTGAACTACTCCTTTTACAACCTGGTCCTCCCGGAGGGGACGGTGCCCATCGCCCGGGTCTGCACCCCCCAGGCGACCTTGAGCGATACCCAGTTCGGGACCTCCGCCGCGGCCATGGCGGCGGACCCCCTGCGGCAGTACGCCGAGAGCCGGGCGGAGGCGGAGGCGTCCCCCTCCCCGGAGCCCTCGGCCAGCCCGGAGGCCACCCCGCCGCCGGATGAACAGGTGGCGCCGGTGGACGTGTCCTTCGCGGTGCTCTGTCGGGACGGGGCGGGGTTCCAGAGCCTGCTGAACTCCTTCGCCGCCGCCCGCTGTTCCGCCCTCTTCCTCTTCACCCCGGAGGACCTGCTCACCCGGGACGGCGACGTGCGCTCCGCCGCCGCCGCGGGGCACCAGATCGGCCTGCTCCTGCGCGCCGACGCCGCCCAGGAGGACTTCCGCCTGGGCAACCAGCGCCTGGGGCACATCCTCCGGGGGGAGACCAACCAGGTGGCCTTCCTGGAGGGGGGGAGCCAGGAGGGGAACTGGCGGGTGTGGACGGGGAACGTGGCCCCCCGGGGCCGGGGGGCGGACGCCCAGGCCGCCAACCTCCTCACCGACATCAACGCCGCCGCCCCCAGGACCGCCCGGGTGACCCTGAACGACTCCTGGAACACCGCCCTGGCCCTGAGCCGGGACATCCGTACCCTGGCCCAGCGGCCCTACACCCTCATCACCACCACCGAGGTGGGATAACGCGAGACTTGTCTTTGACGACCTGAAAAGCGGATAGCGAAGGGGCTTTTGCCCCTTCGCTATCCGCTTGTGTGTGTGATGTGTGTGACAGCCAGGACGGATCAGTGACAGCCCTTGCAGTGGGGGCAGTCCCCGCCGCAGGAGCAGGACTTGCCGGACTTGTGGCTCTTCCAGACCGAGCGGACCGCCAGGGCGGCCAGGGCGGCCAGGAGGAGCAATACGACAGCGGTGCCCATGTCCCCCGCCTCACTTTCCGGCGGCGGCCACG
>CANQMK010000183.1 GCA_947624895.1 uncultured Oscillospiraceae bacterium
GCGGCATGAGCGTGGGCGCGGAGAAGGCGTGGAAGTACTGCGACCAGCGCAAGCTGCCCCGCATCCTCTACATCTCCAAGACCGACGAGGAGAACTCCGACTACAACTCCGCCTTCGAGACCCTGCGGGACCGCTTCGGCAAGAACATCGCCCCGGTGGTGGCCCCCATCTGGGACGCCGCCAAGAAGGTCATCGGCATCATCGACGTGCTCCACAAGCGGGCCTATGAGTTCGGGCCCAAGGGGGAGCGCAAGGAAATCGCCATCCCCGAGGACAAGCAGTCCGTGGTGGAGGAGCTCTACGACGCACTGAAGGAGTCGGTGGCCGAGACCAGCGAGGAGTTCATGGAGAAGTACTTCGGCGGCGAGGACTTTACCTACGCCGAGATGGTCCAGGGCCTGCGCCAGGGCGTGAAGGACCTGAGCCTCTTCCCCGTGGTCTGCGGCAGCGCCCTCCAGGGCCTGGGCACCCGGATGCTGTTGGATACCATCGTGGACCTGCTCCCCAACCCCCTGGAGGGCAACCCCCACACCGTGGAGAACGCCGACGGCTCCAACGAGCCCTTCGTGGTGTCCCCCGGCGCTCTGCCCGCCGCCTTCGTGTTCAAGACCGTCTCCGACCAGTACGGCAAGTTCAGCCTGGTGAAGGTGCTCTCCGGCTCCATCAAGCCGGATATGCCCATGGTGAACGCCCGCACCAGCGAGGCGGAGAAGCTGGGCCGACTCTATATCATGAAGGGCAAGGCCACCGAGGAGGTCAAGGAGCTGGCCTGCGGCGACATCGGCGCCATCGGCAAGATGGAGAAGCTCAAGACCGGGGACACCCTCTGCGAGCCCCGGAAGGTCTTCCAGGTGGAGCCCATCCCCTTCCCCGAGCCCTGCTACTCCGTGGCCATCGCCCCCAAGACCCGGGGCCAGGACGACAAGGTGGCCCAGGGCCTGAGCCGCATGAACGAGGAGGACCCCTCCTTCTCCGTGGAGAACAACGCCGAGGTCCACCAGACCATCATCCACGCCGCCGGGGACATCCAGGTGGACGTGCTGGTGAGCAAGCTCAAGAGCCGCTTCAACGTGGACACTGAGCTCTCCCCCGCCAAGGTGCCCTACCGGGAGAAGATCCGCAAGAAGGTGGAGAAGCAGGGCCGCCACAAGAAGCAGACCGGCGGCTCCGGCCAGTTCGGCGACGTGTGGATCCGCTTCGAGCCCAACCCCGAACAGGAGGAGCTGGTCTTCGCCGAGGAGGTCTTCGGCGGCAGCGTGCCCAAGAACTTCTTCCCCGCCGTGGAGAAGGGCCTGCGGGAGGCTGTGGTCCACGGCCCCCTGGCCGGTTACCCGGTGGTCAACCTGAAGGCCACCCTCTACGACGGCTCCTACCACCCGGTGGACTCCTCCGAGATCGCATTCAAGACCGCCGCCCAGCTGAGCTACAAGGCCGCCATGCCGGAGGCCAGCCCCGTGTTGCTCGAGCCCATCGGCTCCCTGAAGGTGATCATCCCCGACAGCTACATGGGCGACGTGATGGGCGACATCAACAAGCGCCGTGGCCGGGTCATGGGCATGAACCCCGTGGGCAACGGCGAGCAGGAGGTGGAGGCTGAGGTGCCCATGGCCGAGATGACCTCCTACGCCATCGACCTGCGCTCCATCACCCAGTCCCGGGGCTCCTTCACCTTCCACTTCGTCCGCTATGAGGACGCCCCCCCCGCGGTCCAGGAGAAGGTCATCGCCGAGACCAAGGCCGCCGAGGACTGATTTCACGCGCCTTCCATCCACACAGAAAACGGGCCGCCCGATGTTCGGGCGGCCCGTTCTATTTCTCCCGGGGCAGCACGCCCCACTCCGGCAGGGGCAGGCGCTGCATGGCGGAGAAGACGTACTCCTTCAAATGGGGGTACCGCTCCGACAGCTTGGCGATCAGCTCCTTGGCCTCCTGGCGCTTGGTGGCCCCGTCGGCGGGACAGGGATTTTTCACCACAGGCAGCCAATTTCGGGCCACCGCCGAGCGGACCTGCCCCTCGGTGCAGTAGAGCAGGGGGCGGATCTGGGTGATGCCGGTGCGGTCCAGATAGGTCACCGGCTGGAAACAGCTGATCCGGCCCTCGTAGAAGAGGCTCATGAAGAAGGTCTCCACCGCGTCGTCCCGGTGGTGGCCCAGGGCGATCTTGGTCAGGCCACGCTGGAGCATGGCCTCGTGGAGCGCCCCCCGGCGCATCTTAGCGCAGAGGGAGCAGGGGTTCTTCTCGTGGCGGTAGTCGAAGATCACCTCAAAGATGTGGGTGGTGACCAGGTGGAAGGGCACTTCCAGCTCCTCACACAGGGCGGCCAGAGGGGCGAAGTCCATCTCTCCCCCGCTCATGTCCAGGGTGATGGCCTCCACGGTGAAGGGCTTGGGGTAGAACGCCCGAAGCTTCGCCAGGGCGCACAGGGTCACCACCGAGTCCTTCCCCCCAGACACCCCCACCGCCACACGGTCGCCCGGGGCGATCATCCGATAGTCCTCCACGCACCGCCGCACCTGGGACACAATCTGCTTCACCGGGCATTCCCCCAAGAAAAAATGTAAAATCGAACGTGAGAAAACAAGAGGATAAAAGAGGATGTGCTTAAAAATCAAAGAATTTAATTTCTACGGCAAAAAAATTTGGAAAATCCGTTGACAGATGGCCGCGAAAGCATTATAATACAACACGCTCGACTTTGTAAAGTCAACTTTTCCGCGGCTTTCGCGGACAATTCAAACGGAAAGTGAGAGATCCTACATGTCCACCTTTATGGCCAACAAGGGCAATATTGTCCGCAAGTGGTATGTGATCGACGCCGCTGGTAAGCCTCTGGGCAAGACCGCGGTCATCGCCGCCGACCTCCTGCGGGGCAAGCGCAAGCCCGAGTACACCCCCCATGCCGACTGCGGCGACTTCGTCATCGTCATCAACGCGGAGAAGGCTGTCCTCACCGGCAAGAAGCTGGAGCAGAAGTTCTACCGCACCCACTCCGGCTACCCCGGCGGCCTCCACGAGACCAAGTACCGCCTGCTGATGCAGGATAAGCCGGAGCTGGCCGTGAAGCTGGCCGTGCGCGGCATGATGCCCCGCAACATCATCACCAAGGACTCGCTGACCCGGCTGAAGATCTATCGCGGCGCCGAGCATCCCCACGCCGCCCAGAAGCCCGAGCTCTACACCGAGGCGTAAGGAGGATATCTGAAATGTATAAGAGTAAGAAGCCTTATCACTACGGCACCGGCCGTCGGAAGTCCTCCGTGGCCCGGGTCCACCTCTTCCCCAACGGCACCGGCGCCATTACCATCAACGGCCGGGATATCGAGGACTACTTCGGTCTGGAGACCCTGAAGCTCATCGTCCGCCAGCCCCTGGTCACCACCTCCACCATCGGTAAGGTGGACATCGAAGCCACCGTCTCCGGTGGCGGCGTCACCGGTCAGGCCGGCGCCATCCGCCACGGCATCGCCCGGGCCCTCCTGCTGATGAACGAGGAGTTCCGCCCCGCCCTGAAGGCCGCCGGTCTGCTGACCCGCGACCCTCGTATGAAGGAGCGCAAGAAGTACGGCCTCCACGCCGCCCGCCGCGCGCCTCAGTTCAGCAAGCGCTGATCTATCAAGCAACCCCCGGAGCCGCAACGGCTCCGGGGGCTTTCTTTTTGGCTCATTTTGATATGATCTGATATAAAGATCATTGTCCGAACGCCCAACAGCGATGTATGCGTTCGCTCTCGCACTGGTCAACCATTACATACAGGGCCAAAGAAGTGCCCCTACTCCAAAAAAAGGGCCCGGACATCAAGTGTCCGGGCCCTTCTGCTGCTCCTCGACGCCATCGGGAACGGGCACATATTCCAGGATGTCTCCGGGCTGGCAACAAAGCACTTGGCAAATCTTATCGAGGGCGTACATGGGGTACTGCTTCACGCTGCCAGTGCAGATCGCCGACACCGTGGGCGGTCTTATGCCTGTTTTCTCGGC
>CANQMK010000184.1 GCA_947624895.1 uncultured Oscillospiraceae bacterium
CTCATCGGCAACTACGGGGTGAACCACGAGGACAACGAGTCCAGCCGCCCCTGGGCGGAGGCGCTGATCGTGCGGCGGCTGTCCCCCCTGGGGAGCAATTTCCGCTGTGAGGGGACGCTGGACGAGTACTTAAAGGAATATCACATCGCCGGGGTGCAGGGGGTAGATACCCGCGCCCTGACCCGCATTCTCCGATCTCAGGGGACCATGAACGGCCTGATCACCTGCGGGTCGGATTTTTCTATCCAGGAGGCCCTGGAGCGCATCCGGGCCTACCGGGTCTCCGGCACGGTGGAGCGGGTCACCCGCCCGGCGGCGGAGGTCTTCCCCCCGGAGGGGGAGGGGCGCTTCCGGGTGGCCCTGATGGACTTCGGGGTGAAGCGGAACATGATCTCCTGCCTCACCCGCCGGGGGTGCGAGGTCACCGTCTATCCCGCCCACACCACCGCCAAGGAGATTTTGAGCGGCGGCTTTGACGGGGTCATGCTCTCCAACGGCCCCGGCGACCCGGCGGACAACGTGGAGATCATCGCCCAGCTCAAGGAGCTCTACCACAGCGACCTGCCCATCTTCGCCGTCTGCCTGGGCCACCAGCTTTTAGCCCTGGCCACCGGGGCCAAGACCCACAAGATGCCCTTCGGCCACCGGGGGGGCAACCACCCGGTGAAGGACCTGGCCGCCGGGCGGTGCTTTATCACCAGCCAGAACCACGGCTACGTGGTCACCCCGGAGACGGTGGACCCCGCCGTGGCGGAGATCTCCCATGTGAACGTGAACGACGGCACGGTGGAGGGCCTGCGCTACAAACGGCCCAACTGCTTCACCGTCCAGTTCCACCCCGAGGCCGCCCCCGGGCCCATGGACACGGAATATCTCTTCGACCGCTTCATCGACTCCATGGGAGGTGCGCGCCATGCCTAAGGACCCTAAGATCAAAAAAGTTCTGGTGCTGGGCTCCGGCCCCATCGTCATCGGCCAGGCCGCCGAGTTCGACTACGCCGGCACCCAGGCCTGCCGCGCCCTCCGGGAGGAGGGGGTGGAGGTGGTGCTGGTCAACTCCAACCCCGCCACCATCATGACCGACGCCGATATCGCCGACCACGTCTACATCGAGCCGCTGAACGTGGCCTCCCTGACCCAGATCATCCAGAAGGAGCGCCCCGATTCCATCCTGCCCACCCTGGGCGGCCAGACGGGGCTGAACCTGGCCATGAACCTCCACGAGGAGGGGGTCCTGGCCGACTACGGCGTGCGTCTGCTGGGCACCTCTCCCGCCTCCATCAAGAAGGCGGAGGACCGCCAGGAGTTCAAGAGCGCCATGGAGGCCCTGGGCCAGCCCTGCGTCACCTCCGACGTGGTGGAGAGCGTGGAGGACGCGGTGGCCTTCGCCGGACAGATCGGCTACCCCGTCATCGTCCGCCCCGCCTACACCCTGGGCGGCACCGGCGGCGGCATCGCCTATGACGAGCCCTCCCTCCGGGAGATCGCCGACCGGGGCATCCACCTCAGCCGGGTGGGCCAGGTGCTCATCGAGCGGTGCATCGCCGGGTGGAAGGAGATCGAGTTCGAAGTCATGCGGGACTCCGCGGGCAACGTGATCCAGATCTGCTCCATGGAGAACATCGACCCCGTGGGTGTCCACACCGGGGACTCCATCGTGGTGGCCCCCACCCAGACCCTGGCCAACCGGGAGTACCAGATGCTCCGCTCCGCCGCCCTGGACATCATCTCCGCCCTGGAGATCGAGGGGGGCTGTAACTGCCAGTTCGCCCTGAACCCGGACAGTTTTGAGTACGCCGTCATCGAGGTCAACCCCCGGGTCTCCCGCTCCTCCGCCCTGGCCTCCAAGGCCACCGGCTACCCCATCGCCAAGGTGGCGGCCAAGATCGCCCTGGGCTACACCCTGGACGAGATCCCCAACGCCGTGACGGGGAAGACCACCGCCTGCTTCGAGCCCACCCTGGACTATGTGGTCCTGAAGATCCCCCGCCTGCCCTTCGACAAGTTCACCACCGCCTCCCGCACCCTGGGCACCCAGATGAAGGCCACCGGGGAGGTCATGGCCATCTCCAACTCCTTCCAGGGGGCGCTGATGAAGGCCATCCGCTCCCTGGAGCTGAACGTCAAGTCCCTGCGCCTGGACGGCCTGGAGGACCTGTATACGGAAGAGATCGAGGAGAAGCTGGCCGACGTGGACGACCAGCGGCTCTTCGTGGTGGCGGAGGCCCTGCGCCGGGGCTTCTCCCCGGAGAAGATCAACGCCATCACCAAGATGGACGTGTGGTTCCTGGAGCGCTTCCAGGACATCATCCACATGGAGGCCAAGCTGGAGCGGGGCGTGCCCGACGCGGCAACCCTCCAGCGGGCCAAGGAGATGGGCTTCTCCGATGCCTACATCGCCGCCCTGTGCGGCTCCACCCGGGCGGAGATCAAGGCCCTGCGGGAGAGCATGGACATCCGTCCCTCCTTCAAGATGGTGGACACCTGCGCCGCCGAGTTTGAGGCCGCCACGCCCTACTACTACTCCACCTACGACCGGGAGAACGAGGCCGAGCCCAGCGGGGATGAGGGCCGCCGCAAGGTGCTGGTGCTGGGCTCCGGCCCCATCCGCATCGGCCAGGGCATCGAGTTCGACTACTGCTCCGTCCACTCCGTCTGGGCCCTGAAGCGCCTGGGGTGTGAGACCATCATCATCAACAACAACCCCGAGACCGTCTCCACCGACTTCGACGTGGCCGACAAGCTCTACTTCGAGCCCCTCACCGCCGAGGATGTGGAGGCGGTGGTGGAGCTGGAAAAGCCCTGGGGGGCGGTGGTGCAGTTCGGCGGCCAGACCGCCATCAAGCTGGCCAAGGCCCTCACCGACATGGGCGTGCCCATCCTGGGCACCTCCTCCGACGGCGTGGACGCCGCCGAGGACCGGGAGCGGTTCGACGAGATCCTCCAGCAGTGCGGCATCCCCCGGGCGGAGGGCCGGACGGTGTTCACCACCGAGGAGGCCATTAAGGCCGCCAACGAGGTGGGCTACCCCGTGCTGGTGCGCCCGTCCTACGTCCTGGGCGGCCAGGGCATGGAGATCGCCTACAACGACCGCAACATCACCGAGTTCATGCGCATCATCAACCGCACCGTCCAGGAGCACCCCATCCTGGTGGACAAGTACCTCATGGGCCGGGAGGTGGAGGTGGACGGCGTGTTCGACGGGGAGGACGTGCTCATCCCCGGCATCATGGAGCACGTGGAGCGGGCGGGAGTCCACTCCGGGGACTCCATCTCCGTCTACCCCTCCCTCCACATCGAGGACAAACACAAGGAGATCATCCTGCGCTACACCCGGGACCTGGCCAAGGCCCTGGGGGTGATCGGCCTGATCAACATCCAGTTCATCATCTACTCCGACCAGGTCTACGTCATCGAGGTCAACCCCCGCTCCTCCCGCACCATCCCCTACATCAGCAAGGTGACGGGGGTGCCCATCATCGACCTGGCTACCCGGGTCATGCTGGGGGAGAAGCTCCGGGACCTGGGCTACGGGGTGGACATCTACCCGGAGCGGGACTACTACGCGGTGAAAATGCCCATCTTCTCCTTTGAAAAGCTCACCGACGTGGACACCGGCCTTGGCCCGGAGATGAAGTCCACAGGCGAGGTGCTGGGCCTGGACCAGTCCTTCCCCCAGGCCCTCCTGAAGGCGTTCAAGGGGGCCAACCTCCGCGCGCCAAAGAAGGGCGGGCGAGTCATCATCACCGTCCGGGACGAGGACAAGGGGGAGATCCTGGGCATCGCCCGGGGCCTGGCCGACCAGGACATCGAGATCTTCGCCACCGCCGGCACCTGCGCCGCCCTCACCGAGGTTGGCATCCCTGCCAAGCAGGTGAACCGGGTCTCGGAGGCCCACCCCAACATCCTGGACATGATCGCCTCCGGCTCGGTGGACCTGGTGATCAACACCCCCACCAAGGGCCGCAAGCACGA
>CANQMK010000185.1 GCA_947624895.1 uncultured Oscillospiraceae bacterium
CTGCTTCCCCCCGGCGGAGGTCATGAGCTGGAGGTAGTCCACCACCACCAGCCCCAGGTCCTTCACCCGGCGGCACTTGGCGTTCATGTCCGCCACGGTGAGGGAGGGGTCGTCGTCGATGAGCATATTGGCGTGGCTCAAAATATTGGCCGCCGAGGCCACCCGGGCCCACTCGTCGTCGTTGAGCCGCCCGGTGGCCAGGGTGCGGTTCTCGATCAGCGCCTCCCCGGACAGCAGGCGCATCCCCAGCTGTTCCTTGGACATTTCCAGGGAGAACACCGCCACCGACTTGCCGGAGAACTTCCCGGCGTGGAGGGCCATGTTCAGGGCTATGGAGGTCTTGCCCATGCCGGGGCGGGCGGCCAGGATGATGAGGTCGGACTTGTTCAGGCCGGTGAGGGCCCGGTCCAGCACCTTCAGGCCGGTGGACAGCCCCGGGAGCTGATCGCCCGAGGCGGCCAGCTCCCCCAGCCGCTCCAGCAGACCGGGCACGATCCCGGCCAGGGGCTCCAGGCCGGTGCCGCTCCGCCCCTGACGCAGGGCGTAGACCCGCTGTTCCGCCACCTCCAGCACGTTGGCCCCCGACTCGGTCCCCTCCCGGACCATCCCCTCCACCTCGCCGCAGGTCTGGGCCAGGGCGCGCAGGAGGGACTTGTCCTTGACAATGTCGATGTAGAGGTCCACATTGGCCGCCGTGGGGGTGATCTCCATGAGTTGCTTCAGGAAGGCCGCCGAGGTCTGCTCGTCATAGGCGCCGTTCTGCCGCAGTTTCTCCAGGATGGTCACCAGGTCGATCCGCTGGGAGTAGTTGAACATGGAGTAGATGGCCTCGTACAGCTGCCGGTGCTGGCGCAGGTAGAAGTCCTCCGGCCTGAGCCGCTCGATGACCTGGGGGATGCAGTTCTCGTCGATGAGCATGGCCCCCAGCACCGACTGCTCCGCCTCCGCGGAGTTGGGCAGCTGATAGGAGAGCAGTTCGTCCATGGCGTTCCCTTCCTTCGCGCCCGGCGGGCCCTGTGCCCGCCGGAGATCCCCGCCGCGCGGGGTCTGTCACCCTCCAAACGCCGGCGGCCCGGCGCTCACTTCTGCTCGGTCACCATGACGTGGATGGTCCCGGTCACCTCATAGCCCAGCTTGCACTTGAGGGCGTAGGAGCCGAAGGCCTTGATGGGCTCCTCCTGGACGATCTTGCTCTTGTTCAGGTCGATACCGTGCTGGGCCTTCAGGGCGTCGGAGACCTCCTTGGAGGTCACCGAGCCGAACAGTCGGCCCCCGTCGCCCCCCTTGGCCCGGATGACCACCTGGAGGCTCTCCAGCTCCTTGGCCACCCGCTCCGCCTCCGCCCGCTCGGCGGCCTGGCGCTCCCGCTTGGCCTGGTCCTGCTTCTCCATCTTATGGAGGTTGTCGGCGGTGGCCTCCACCGCCAGCTTCCGGGGCAGGAGGAAGTTGCGGGCGTAGCCGTCGCTGGCCTCGATGAGCTGGCCCTTCTTGCCCTGGCCCTTCACATCTTGCTGTAAGATCACTTTCATGGTAAAAACCCCTTTCTATGTGGCGTCCTGTTCCGCGAGAACGCGGTCGATGGCGGCCTTCAGCGCGGCCAGCGCCTGGCCCACGCTCTTGTCGGGCAGCTGAGCCCCCGCCGAGGCGGCGTTCCCCCCGCCCCCCAGCTCCTCCAGGATGACCTGGACGTTGGTGCGGCCCATGCTCCGGGCGGAGATCATGGTCCCCCCGTCCCGACCGGGGAAGAGGACGAAGGAGCTCTCGATGCCGGAGACGTTCAGCAGCTCGTCGGCGCACTGGGCGGCGGTGACCCGGTCCACCGGGTCCTCCACCGCCACCAGGGCCATCCCGTCCCGGTAGAGCCTGGCGGAGCGGATGAGCTCCAGCTTGGCGATGGTGCCGGACAGGTCGGTCTGAAAGAGCTTTTTCAGCTCGGCGGTGTCCGCCCCCGCCCGGCGGAGGAAGGCGGCGGCCTCAAAGGTGCGCCCGCCGGTGCGCATGGTGAAGTTTTTCGTGTCCAGCATGATCCCGGCCAGCAGGGCCTCCGCCTCCACCCGCAGGAGGTCGGTGGAGTCCAGCAGGTACTGCAGCAGCTCGGTCACCAGCTCGCAGGCGGAGGAGGCGTAGGGCTCGTGGAAGTTCAGGGCGGCCCCCTCGATGTACTCCGCCGCCCGGCGGTGGTGGTCGATCACCGCCACCTTGGCGCTGGCCTCCAGCAGGGGCCGGGACTGCACCTGGTCGGGCCGGTTGGTGTCCACCACCACCAGCAGGGTGGAGGCGTCCAACTCCTCCATGGCCTCCTGGGGGGTGAGGAAGCGGTCCTTGTACCGCTCGTGGGCCATGAGGCGGTCGGTCATCCCCTTGCCCGGGTCGCCCCCCGGTTCCCGGACGATGTAGGCCGGGACCCCCAGCTTCCGGGCCACGGCGCACACCCCCGCGCAGGCGCCCACGGAGTCCATGTCCGGGGAGCGGTGGCCCATGACCATCACGACGGAGGAGTCGGTGATGAGGGACTTCAGGGCGTTGGCCATCACCCGGCTGCGGACCTTGGTGCGCTTCTCCGTCTCCTTCACCTGGCCGCCGTAGAAGCCGAAGCCGGTCCTGTTGCGGATCACCGCCTGGTCCCCGCCCCGGGACAGGGCCATCTCCACCGACAGGGCGGCGTAGCGGTACAGCTCCTGGAACCCGTCCCCGTCCTGGCCCACGCCGATGGAGAGGGTGACGGGGCTGCCGTCGGCGCTGGTGACCTGGCGGACCTCCCCCAGGATGGCGAACTTGTCGTTGATGAACCCCTGGAGGTAGCGCTCCTCGAAGACGAAGAGGTAGCGGTCCCGGTCCACGGCGCAGAAGAGCCCGCCGCAGGGCTCGGCCCAGGCGGCCAGCCGCCGGTTCACCTCGCTGAGCAGGGCGCTCCGGGCGGAGTCGGAGACAGTCTTGAGCACCTCCTCGTAGTTGTCCAGCACCACCAGGGCCACCACCGGGCGGGAGCTGAAGTAGTTGTCCCGGACCCGGGCCAGGTCGGTGATATCCACCCAGTAGGTGGTGGCCAGAAAGCCGCTGGAACGGTCGTTCTCCTCGGTGCGGACCAGGTGGCCGAAGACCTGGAACCGCCGGGGCCCCATGGTCACCTCCTGGGGGCAGACGCTCTTGCCCTCCATGAGCCAGCGGGTGGAGAAGCCCTCCACCAGCCCGTCCAGCTTGGTGTCAAAGAGGTGGTCCTTCTCCCCCGCCAGGTGGAGGAAGCGGTCGTTGGTCCAGATGATCTCCCCCGACTCGGGCCGGAAGATCACCATGGGCATGGGGGAGTTCACCATGGCGTCCTTGGCCGCCACGTCGATGTCCCCGTTCAGGGAGTTCATGAACTTGACGATGGCCTTCTTCCGCCGGTGGCTGTCCCGGCGGAAACCCAGGTAGCACAGCAGCCCCGCCGCCGCCTCCGCCACCGCCAGGAGGGTCTGGCCGGCGAAGGCGCTGAGCAGGGCGAAGAGGAACAAAAAGACGAAGGAGAGCTGAAATCCGGGGTCCAGGACCCGGTTTCTGTTCATTTTCACGCAGACTCCACCTCCCGGAGGGGGAATCGTCCCCCCGCCGCCCGCCGGTCCCGGCGGCGGCGCTTGACAGTCTCGCACGGTATATTATAGCAAAATCCCGCCAGAGAAACAACCCCCAGTTCCGCCGCCCGGGGGCGGAGGCGGGGCGGGGGGATAAAATTCACAAAAAATCAGCGGAACGGAGGGGAAATATCCCGAGAATACTACTTTACTTTTTCCCTGGCGTATCGTATAATAACACCCGTGATTTGACCGCCGAATAACTTGATAAGGAGGAAAACACGGATGATCTATTCCACCGAAGTCCAAAACATGTGCCCCGTGGCCAAGGGCGCCTACCACGGCCCCGCCCCCATCCCCGAGGAGGGGAAGTGGGTCCAGGCCAAGCAGATCGG
>CANQMK010000186.1 GCA_947624895.1 uncultured Oscillospiraceae bacterium
GTGGACATGGCCCTGGGCTGTTCCACCAACTCCATGCTCCACCTGCCCGCCATCGCCCACGAGTGCGGGCTGGACATTGACTTCGACATGGCCAACGAGATCTCCCGCAAGACCCCCAACCTCTGCCACCTGGCCCCCGCCGGGGACACCTTTATGGAGGACCTGGAGGCCGCCGGAGGGGTCTGGGCGGTGATGAAGGAGCTGACCAAGAAGGACCTGCTGGACACCTCCCTCATGACCGTCACCGGCAAGACCATCGCCGAAAATCTGGCGGACGTGGTCAACCTGGACCCGGAGATCATCCGGCCCATCGACAAGCCCTACTCCCCCTACGGCGGCATCGCCGTGCTCAAGGGCACCCTGGCCCCCGAGGGCTGCGTGGTCAAGCAGGCCGCCGTGGCCCCCGAGATGATGACCCACACCGGCCCCGCCCGGGTCTTTGACAGCGAGGAGGACGCCATCGCCGCCATCTACGAGGGCAAGATCGTCTCCGGGGACGTGGTGGTCATCCGCTACGAGGGCCCCAAGGGCGGCCCCGGGATGCGGGAGATGCTCAACCCCACCTCCGCCATCGCCGGGATGGGCCTGGACAAGGAGGTCGCCCTCATCACCGACGGTCGCTTCTCCGGCGCCACCCGGGGTGCCTCCATCGGCCACGTCTGCCCCGAGGCCGCCCAGGGCGGGCCCATCGCCCTGGTGGAGGAGGGGGACCAGATCGCCATCGACATCCCCAACTGCAAGATCGACCTGCTGGTGGACGAGGCCACCCTGGCCGCCCGCCGGGCGGTCTGGCAGCCCAAGCCCCCGGCGGTCACCACCGGCTACCTGGCCCGCTATGCCAAGCTGGTCACCTCCGCCGCCCGGGGCGCGGTGCTGGAATGACCGGACCGCGCGTCCCACCCGACCCAACCAAAAGAGGCCGTCCGGCAAGTGCCGGACGGCCTCTTTCTCTCTGCCCCGGCGTCAGTCCGCCAGGAGGACGGCCTGCAGGAGGCGGCCCAGGATACCGGGCACGGTGAGCTTTGCCACCGGCCTGTCGGCCACCAGGGGCACCTGGGCGATCTCCACTCCGTCCACGCTCACCCGCATATGCCCCAGGATCTGCCCCTCCTCCACCGGGGCCTGGACGGAGGCGGGCAGGTCCAGGGCGGTGGTCACCTTGGCGGCCTGGGCCTTTTCCAGGAGGACCTTGGAGCTGTCCTTCAGCACGGGCTGCACCGTCTCATACTCCCCCAGCTCCACATTCACCGGCGGGATGGCCTGGTCGGCGTAGACGTTCACCAGGGCGTAATTGGCAAAGCCGAAGTTCAGCAGCGCCTTGGCCGCCTCAAAGCGGAGGCTGGAGGTGGGGGAGTCCATGGTGACGGCGATGAGCTCCATCCCGTCCCGCTCCGCCGTGGCGGACAGGCAGTAGTGGGCGGAGGCGGTAAAGCCGGTCTTCAGGCCGGTGGCCCCGTCGTAGAAGCGGATGAGCTTGTTGGTGTTGCTCAGCTGGAAGGCCCCGTCCCGGAGGGAGTCCATCCAGATGGTGGTGAACTCCCGGATCTCCGGGTGGTAGAGGATCAGCTGGCGGGACATGAGGGCGATGTCATAGGCGCTGGTGACGTGCCCGGCGGCGGGCAGGCCGGTGGCGTTGAGGAAGGTGGTGTCCGCCATGCCCAGGGCCACGGCCCGCTGGTTCATCCGCTGGACGAAGGCCTCCTCGCTCCCCGCCACCGCCTCGGCCAGGGCCACGGCGCAGTCGTTGGCGGAGACCACCGCCACCGCCTTGAACATCTCCCGCACCGTCATCTGCTCGTTCTCCTTCAGCCAGATCTGGCTGCCCCCCATGCTCACGGCGTGGGCGGAGGCGGAGACGGGCTGGTCCCAGGCGAGGACGCCGTCGTCGATGGCCTCCAGCACCAGGAGCATGGTCATCACCTTGGTGACGCTGGCGGGCTCCAGCCTGGCGTGGGCGTTTTGCTCGTAGAGGACGCTCCCCGTCTCCTTCTCCATCAGCACCGCCGAGCCCGCCTGGAGCGGGCCGGGGCCGCCGGTGACGGCCAGGGCGGGGGTGAGGGTCAGCGCGAGACAGAGGATCGCCGCGACAGTTCGTTTCATCATATCTTCAAGCCTCTCTTTCCCAATGGCGCGCGTTCTGTCAAAAGGATGTGACGTTTGCCCCGGGAATATGCCCTGTGACTTCCCGGAAAAATGAGCAAATATTTTTCTGCCGGGCCGCATAGGGAGAGAGGAGACGGAGGGAGAGGAGGTGGCCGGACTGGAGCGGGCGGTGGTGGCCGCGCCGGTCTGTCCGCTGATGGCCGCGCCCCGGTGGGCGGGGCCCAGGGTGGACGAGGCGCTCCACGGCATGGAGCTGGAGCTGTTGGAGCGGGCGGGGGAGGGCTGGTTTCTGGCCCGGACGCCGTACCGCTACGAGGGGTACGTCCCCCGGCGCTGTCTGGCGGAGGGGGCGGCGCGGGCGGCGCAGTGGTCGGCCCTCCCCAAGGGGGTGGTGCGGCGCAGGACCGCCGCCGACGTGCTGGCCGGGGCGGACGTCCGGGCCCCGCGCTTGACCATCCTGCCCCTGGGGGCGGTGGTGGCGGTGGTCGGGGCGGGGGAGGACTGGACGGAGGCGGAGCTGGCGGATGGCCGCCGGGGGTTCATCCGCTCCGGCGTGCTGGCCCCCTGGCCGCCGGAGGACCCGGCGGCGCTCCCCCGAGAGGTCCTGCGGGACCGACTGGCGGAGGCGGGGCTGACCTACCGGGGCGCCCAGTACCGCTGGGGCGGCAAGACCCCGTGGGGGATCGACTGCTCCGGGCTGGTGTTCATGGCCTATTGGCTCAACGGGCTGACCGTCTACCGGGACGCCCGGCTGGAGCCGGGCTTCGACCTGACGGAGGTCCCCCGGGAGGCGATGGCCCGGGGGGACGCGCTCTACTTCCCCGGCCACGCGGCCCTCTATCTGGGGGCGGGGCGGTATCTCCACGCCACCGGGCGGGCGGGGTCGGACGGGGTGACGGTGAACGCCCTGAACCCGGAGGACCCCCGCTTCCGCCCCGACCTGGCCCAGGCCCTCACCCAAGTGGGCAGCTACCAAGGCTTCCACCCCTGACCTCCGGCCTTCTGCTGTGCTTTGCGAACCTAGGCGCGGTGCATCTGCTGTCTCAAGCAGGGGCGGGTGGGCTTTCAGCTTCCAGCGAAGGGTCTGCAAGACGTTGCGGGGCTAGACGCTGAGGGTCTGCTGTGCCTTTCAGGGATAGGCGCTGCGAGGTTGCTGGACCTTTCGAGGCTAACACTGCTGGTCTGTACTTCCTGCCAGGGGCAGGAGGGCGGCGCCTCCCGGCGCGGGGCCAGGACCGTTTCTCTTTTCTCTGCGGAGAAAAGAGAAACGGTCCTGGACTCCAAAGAGAAAAGAATGGGGCTATGCTAAGAGCCGCTCGACTCCGATGTTCGGCGGCCCGATAGAGCAGGAATACGCCAGCAGGCCGCCGCCACTGGGCGGCACCATGTGGGACGGTGACGGAAAGTGGTCTGATTATAACACCCGCCGTGGCCGCCTCTGGAGTGCGGTGCGGGAGATGGATGGCACGCCGCCCAGCCTGATTGCAACAAAAAAGGCCATAAAACAGCAGAAAACAACAGAAAATCGCCGCCGGTTTCAGGAAAAATCCCTTCAAAACCGGCGGCGAAAATTTTTTTGAAAAAATTTCACAACTACCCTGAAAAACGGTTGACAAGCTAAAACAAATGTGCTATACTAGCCCCACTGGAACGGAGAAGTTACTTCCTTCCTCGCACCTAAGAGGCGGCCACGGCGACCGCACCCGCCCTCGGCCCTCCCCAAGGTGCAACGCCGCACCACCCCCTCGGCTACCTCCAAGGTGTAGTGCCGCACTACCTCCCCGGCTCCCCCTCTGGGGGAGCTGTCAGCCGCAGGCTGACTGAGAGGG
>CANQMK010000187.1 GCA_947624895.1 uncultured Oscillospiraceae bacterium
GAAGTGTTGGCGCAGTTTGCGGAGGGCGGTGGTCAGGGGTTTTTGGGCTCCGCTGGGGCCGTTGTAGTTCAGGTGGAGGGCCAGTTCCTCCAAGGTCATACCGCCCGCCGTATCCGCTCCCAGGCCGAAATAGTGCCGCACCAGGGTCTGCTCCCTGACCGTCAGAACGGTCTCGACCAGCCAGACGATATGCTCAGACAACAGCCGTTTTTCGTAGACGCTCTCCGGGTCGCCGTACTCGGAGGGCGTCTTTTTTTGTTCCTCCAGCGGCTCGTATGTGAGCAGCGCCTCCCCCTGGGCCAACAGCGCGCGGACCACAGAGGGAGAGAGGCCCAGCTTCGCCGCCGCCGATGCCTCCGCCTGTTCCCGGCTCCACTCCGCGGGCGCCCGGGCAGCCCAATACCGCGCTGCCCGGATCTGCCGAAGCCGGGAAACCGGCACGGATACAACGGCCCCCAGGCTTGCCGCGCAGTCCCCCATGGCCTGTCGGACGGCGTGGCCCGCGAAGCTCATCAGCTTCACATTCCGCCCGGCGTCAAATCTGGCGGCCGCTTGCAGCAGGGCGACGCTCCCCTCCTGCACCAGGTCGTCCAGCAGATCGGAAAGGCCGTATCGCGCCTGGATCGCCCCGGCCCACCGGGTCAATAAGCCCTGATTTTGGGCGAGAAGTTCAGCGGACGCATCCCGGTCGCCCCGCTGAAGGGCCGCCGCCAATTCCTCGTTGCTCCTGGGCATCCGCCGCCACCTCCTTACGGCCTCTTCCGGACCACCGCGTAGAGGTGGTCCGTCTCCATGTCCTTCGCGTACCGCTCCTGGGCGTACCGCTTGTCCAGCAGTGCCCGGTCCCGGTATTTTTCCGCCTGGAGGATCGCCGCCTCCCGCACCTCGTGGGAGATCTTCCCCCTCTGCTCATGCTTGCGGATGGTGTTGGTCCTGGTGCGGAAAAGCTGGTAGATCGGGTGCTCCTCGTTGCTCTCACTCAGGTGGCGCAGGGCACCCTTCTCCCGGCAGGTCAGGTCCGGGCGCTCCGGGTCTCTGCCGTCGCAATACTTCGGTCTGTGGCCGTTGACGGTGAGGAAAAACCTCCCGCAGTTCAGGCACCGACTGGGCGCGTGGCCGTGGTGGAGCCCATTGAGGAGGTCAAAGCAATAAAACTCGATGGCGGTCTCAAAGCGGCTGCGGCTCACAAACACCATGTCCCGCTCCCGCTTTGGATGCCGCGCGAACACATAGGTGGAGAACAGCCGGGGCGAGACGGTGAAGGTTTCCAGGTCCGCCAGAGGCAGACCCGCCATCTCCGCCCAAAAATCCTGGCTGTTGAAGCAGTCGTGGGCGGCCACGGCAAAGCTGTCCTCCTTCCGCTTTTTCAACCCGGAAAGGTAGCGATCAACAAAGTAATCACAGGCCCAGCCGTAGTGGAAAATGCCCAGCGGAATGCTGAAGCAGGCGGTGAGGTAGCGGAAGAAAAACCGCCGCGCCTCCGACGCGCTGTCCATCAACTGGTCCAGGACCTTCTCGTGGAAGATCGTTCCGAGCACCTCATCCTCCGCCTCCCTGTCCAGGAGTGAGTAGGGCGGAAAGTGCCAGAGGTCGTCCAGCAGGGCGGCGGTCTGGCTCCGGGCCTGGGGCAGCAGGGCGCGAAAATTTTCCCGCTCCGCCTTGCCAAACGCCTCGGCCAGATAGGAGATCGCCCCGGCCTTATCAACGAGCGAGCGCATGGTCTCAAGCTCCATGTTCAGCACCTGTGCGGCGAAGTGCCCGGCGGGATAGGAAACGCCGTTGAAAAACACCTCGTCCTGCCAGGTGTCCACCGTCAGGTGGAGCAGATTGTTGTTTTGAAATGTCCCCATGGGCATACTCGTGTCCCCCTGTCCCGCGACTATTTTTCCTCTGTCTTGCGACACTCTCATTTTACACCAAATGAGAGAAAGTTCAAGTGAGAGGGTAAAACCTCATCTTGAAATTTGGAGGGACAAGACATGAAGCACGAACTGAAGCTGATCTCCATGGGGGACATCCAGGCGGAGGAGGTCCGCTGGCTGTGGTATCCCTACCTCCCCCGGGGAAAGATCACCATGGTTCAGGGGGACCCTGGCGAGGGCAAGACCACCTTCGCCCTGGCGGTGGTCGCCCTGCTCACCACGGGGCGGTCTATGCCGGGCGGCGGCGCTCCCCTGTCGCCCAGGAACGTCATCTACCAGACAGCGGAGGACGGGCTGGCCGACACCATCAAGCCCCGGCTCGCCGCGCTCGGTGCCGACTGCGGCAGGGTGCTGGTCATCGACGAGAGCGAGAAGGGGCTGACCATAGTCGACCAGCGGCTGGAGCGGGCCATCCGCGAAACGAACGCCGGCCTCGTCGTCCTGGACCCGCTCCAGGCGTATCTGGGTGATGGGGTGGATATGCACCGGGCCAACGAGGTGCGGCCCATCTTCAAGCGGCTGGGACAGATGGCGGAGGCCGCCGGCTGCGCCGTCGTCCTCATCGGACACATGAACAAAATGCAGGGAGCCAAGTCCGCATACCGTGGGCTTGGCTCCATCGACTTCCGGGCGGCGGCCCGGAGCGTTCTTCTGGTGGGCCGCTCCAGAGATGACCCGGAGCGGCGCGTGGTCGTTCACGACAAGAGCAGTCTCGCCCCGGAGGGCCCCTCCATTCTGTTCCGTCTCACTCCCGACCGCGGCTTCGCCTGGGACGGTTTCTGCGACACCAGCGCGGACGAGTTGCTGTCCGGCAGGGACGGCGGCGTCTCCAAAACAAAGCAGGCGGAGATACTGCTGCGGGACGCGCTGGAGGGCGGACCGATCCCCTCCGAGGAGCTGCTGTCCCGCTCCTCCGCCCTGGGCGTCTCGGAGCGGACGCTGAAACTCGCCAAGCAGAACCTGGGCGTGACGGCCTTTCGCCAGGGCGATCGCTGGTACGCGCGGCTGCCGCAAGAGGGTAAGGGGGTAATGTCTTAAAGGCCTTGCCCGGTTGCCCTCTTTGACAGTTGGACACCAAACGAAATACGAAGCCCCGCGGGGGAACGCTCACCCGTGGGTGAGGCAAGCATAGCGCCCGGCTATACGCCGGGCGCGTTTCGGGGCGCCGCCCCGTGCCCCAGTCCCCTGCGGGGGGAGGAAGGAGGAAAACCAAATGCCGAGAGAAAAACGCAAGACAGAAATCGTCACGATGCGGATGACACCTCATACAAAAGAGGTCCTGCGGGAAAAGGCGCGGGAGGCCAACATGACCCTCACCATGTACCTCTGCGTCTGCGGCCTGGGCAAACAAATCGTCCGGGTGGACGGCCTGGACGAGGTGCTCCATGAACTCAAGGCCCAGGGCCGCAACCTGAACCAGCTCACCACCCTGGCCAACATGGGCAAGCTCAAAGTCCTCCGGGGCGACGACCTGGCGGAGGGCTACGCCAAACTCTCCGCCCAAGTGGGCGAGCTCCTTAAGGTGGTAAAGTAGGTGGCGACCTTCACCGCGATCAAAAACGCCACCCAGAGCGGCGGGGCCATGCGCGGCGTCCTACGCTACGTCCAGCGGAGGGACAAGGCCCTGTGGGGCGACCGGCAGTTGGTCACCGGCTGGAACTGCGTGGCCCAGTCCGCCTACGAGGAAATGATGACCACCAAGCAACAGTACGGAAAAGCTAATGGTCGAATGTTTTACCAGTTCGTCCAGTCCTTCCACCCGGAGGAGGACGTGACCCCAGCGGAAGTTCACGCCATCGGGCTGGAGCTGGCCCAGCGTCTGTTCCCCGACTTCGAGGTGGTGGTCGCCACTCATGTGGACGCCGACCACCTCCACAGCCACCTCATCGTCAACAGCGTGAGCTACGCCACAGGCCGCAAGCTCCACCAGAACGCCGCAGACCTCCAACGCCAGCGGAAAATCAGCGACGAGATCTGCGCCGCCCGCGGCTTGACGGTGCTGGCG
>CANQMK010000188.1 GCA_947624895.1 uncultured Oscillospiraceae bacterium
GGCGGAGAGCTGTCCGGCCCGGGTGGTGGCCCCGATGAGGGTGAACTTGGGCAGGTCCAGGCGGATGGAGTTGGCGGAGGGGCCTTTGCCGATGATGATGTCGATGGCGTAGTCCTCCATGGCGGGGTACAAGATCTCCTCCACCTGGCGGTTGAGCCGGTGGATCTCGTCCACAAAGAGGATGTCGTTCTCCTGGAGGTTGGTAAGTAAGGCGGCCAGGTCGCCGGGCTTTTCGATGGCGGGGCCGGAGGTGATGCGGATGTTCACCCCCATCTCGTTGGCGATGATGCCGGAGAGGGTGGTCTTGCCCAGGCCGGGTGGGCCGTGGAGCAAAACGTGGTCCAGCGCCTCGCCCCGGAGTTTGGCCGCCTGGATGAAGACGCTCAAATTCTCCTTGGCCTTGCTCTGGCCGATGTACTCCGCCAGGGTCTTGGGCCGCAGGGAGACCTCCCCCTCGTCCTCCCGCAGGAGGGAGGTAGCCACCAGGGGCTCCCGCGTTTCAAAACCGCTCTCGGAAAAGTCGATGCTCACGCCGTCACATCCTTTCTCCCCGGGAAACGCGCCCGGTCAATAGCCTCGGGTGAGGGTGAGGGCGTAGGTGGCCCCGTCCTCCACCGGGGTGGAGTCCACCCCGGTGCTCACGCTCTGGCCGTCCTTGGTGAGGCACCACCACTGCGACTGGGCCTCGTCCGCCGTCTCCCCGTCCACCGTCTGGACGAAGAGGCCGTAGGGGCCCTCCTCCCCGTCGATGATTCCCTCGTCGGTCAGGGCCTCCCCCAGGGTCGCCTTCCGGGTGGTCACCTCCCGGGTGACGGCGGCGCCGTCACCGTGGGTCACCTGGAGGGTAAAGGTGTTCTCCTTGCCATCTTTTGTCCCACAGCCTGCCAGGGAGAGGAGCAGGGCCGCCGCCAGCAGGGCGGCGGACAGACGTTTCGCGAACTTATTCATCGGGGCATCCCTCACTTTACCATCTTTTTCAACGCCTGGCGGACGATCTCCTCCAGGGACAGGGCGTCCAGGTCGATCCCCTTCAGGGCCAGGGACACCTCCTGGGAGGAATAGCCCAGCACCGCCAGGGCGGCGGCGGCCTCGCTGGCCTTGTTCTGGGGAATGACGGTCACACCGGTGCCGCCGTAGCTCTCCCCGCCGGGGGCGGGGAGCTGGCCCTTGGCCAGCTTATCCTTCAGCTCCAGGATCACCCGCTGGGCGATCTTCTTGCCCACCCCCTGGGCGGCGGTGAGCGCCCGCTCGTCCCCGGTGATGATGGCGGAGGCCAGACCCTCCGGGGTGGCGGCGGAGAGGATGGACAGGGCCGCCTTGGGCCCCACTCCGGAGACGCCCAGGAGCATCTCGAAGCAGTTGCGCTCGTTCTCCGAGTAGAAGCCGTAGAGCTCCATGGCGTCCTCCCGGACGTTCAGGTAGGTATACAGCGTGGCCTCCCTGCCCCGCTCCAGCCGGGAGAGGGTGTTCTGGGTGGTGCGGCAGGCGTAGCCCACGCCGCCGCAGTCGATCACCGCCAGATAGGGCTCCACATGGGCCACCGGGCCCTTGACATAGTAAAACATCCCGTCTCCTCCCTGTCTGTCTGGTGGAACGCGCCCGGGCGCCGCGCTGTCCTCACTCCCGTAAAAGGGAGGTGGAGGAGCGGGCGTGGCACAGAGCGATGGCCACGGCGTCGGCGGCGTCGTCCGGCTTGGGGACGGCGTTCAGGCGCAAAAGACGCTTTGTCATCTCCATGACCTGGCGCTTCTCCGCCTTGCCGTAGCCGGTGACGGCGCTTTTCACCTGGCTGGGGTCGTACTCGTAGATGGCAAGGCCCGCCCGCTCCGCCTCGGTGAGGATGACCCCCCGGGCCTGGGCCACGCCGATGCCGGTGGTGACGTTGTTGCCGAAGTAGAGCTTTTCGATGGCCATGACCTCGGGGGAGAATTGGGCGATGAGGGTGGCCATGTCCTGGCTGATCTGCAGAAGGCGCTTGGAGAGGGGCAGTCCCGCGGGGGTGTTGATGGCCCCGCAGGTGATGAGCTGGGTGATCTCCCTGGTCTTCTGCACCACGCCGAAGCCCACGATGGCGTAGCCGGGGTCAATGCCTAAGATCACCAAATCCTCCACCTCCGGCCCTGTCGGTCTCAACCTATTTATTATACATGACCCCGTCCCCTTTTGCAACAAAAACTATCCCGACCCCAGTCGGGGACGGAAGAAAAAAGCGCGGCGCTCCCCCTCTCCGGGAAAAGCGCCGCGCTCCTCCGCGGCCCCGCGGCCTCACAGCAGGTTTTCCGGCAGGGGCAGCTCCATCTCCCCCAACAGGCGAAGCTGTCGGATGAGCCGGGCGTTGGCCGCGGAGTACTCCCCTGCCTCCTGGCACTGGATCAGCTCCAGGGTCTCGGAAAAGCTCAGGTCCACCTCGTCGGTGGCGGTGTGGTCCAGGGTAGTGTGGAGGTAGAAGCGCTTCTCCTCCCACCGTCGGGCCGCCTGGTGGGTGAGGGCGTCCGCCCCGGCCCAGTCCCCCTCCTCGGCCCGGGCCTCCGCCTGGGTCAGCAGGCCGGTCACCTCCTCGGTGAGTCCCCCAAGGGCGACCACGTGACAGCAGGACAGGCCGATCAGCGCCGCCAACAGCGCCACGGCGATCCAGCCCTTTCTCATCCTCTCCCCTCCTTTTTGGCCAGGGACACCTGCCCTTGCTCGTCCACCCAGAGGGCGAACACCTCCCGGACGCTCTTGACCTTGTTTTGCCGCAGCTGCTTGTCCAGCCAGTTCCCGTCCAGCCCCCGGCGGCGCAGGTTGTCCGCCAGGAGCCGCCCGTCGCTGACGATCAGGACGGGCAGGCCGCCGTCGGCGGGGTCCAACCCCGCCTGGGCCGCCGTGAGGGGCTGCTCCGCCGCCTTGAGGAGGACGGTGAGCTGGCCGTTGGTCTCCAGGATGGCGTACTTCACCTTCTCCACATCCGCCACCCCCTGACAGCGAAGCTCCTCCGCCAGCTCGTCCAGGGTGAAGCGGTTTTTCCGCATCGCCTCCTGGCACACCCGCCCGTCCCGCACCACGATGCTGGGCACGCCGCACAGCAGGGCCCGGAGGCGGATGCTCCGGGCGGTGAGCAGGGAGATGAGCAGGGTGAGGCACAGCAGGGTGACGATGGGGATCACCCCGGTGATGAGGGGGATGCCAAAGTCCTGCATGGGGACGGCGGCCAGGTCGGCGATGAGCAGGGTGAACACCAGCTCGCTGGGCTCCAGCTCCCCCACCTGGCGCTTGCCCATGAGGCGGATGCCCAGGATGATGAGCAGGTACAGCGTGACTGTGCGAAACAGGGCGATAAACAAAGAAAGACCTCCCCGGAGGATCGTTCGATATCCTCTATCCTCTCCCCTTTTCCGGCGGGTATGCGCCCGCCCCGCCCGCGCCGGGGCAGACCGGCCCCTGTTTTTTCGCATTTTTCCAAAAAAGAGGTTGCCATGGACGCCAATTCAGTGTATAATGACTAATAGTTTTGGTCTACCCATTTGAACACGAAGGAGCGAGGCACATGAGCTATTCGGCGCAAAACATCCGCAACATCTGCCTGCTGGGCCACAGCGGCAACGGCAAGACCTCTCTGGTAGAGAGCATGCTCTACCTCACCGGCGGCTCCGCCCGCCTGGGGAAGATCCCCGACGGCAACACCATCTGCGACTATGACCCCGAGGAGACCAAGCGCCAGACCTCCATCTCCCTGGCCATCGCTCCTGTGGAGTACAACGGCAACAAGATCAACGTTTTGGACACCCCGGGCGGCTTCGACTTCTCCGGCGAGGTGATGGAGGCCCTCCACGCGGCGGACGCCGCCGTCATCGTCTGCTCCGCCAAGGGCGGCATGAGCGTGGGCGCGGAGAAGGCGTGGAAGTACTGCGACCAGCGCAAGCTGCCCCGCATCCTCTACATCTCC
>CANQMK010000189.1 GCA_947624895.1 uncultured Oscillospiraceae bacterium
AACTTCCGGGGGCGGGAGGTGGGGGTTGACTTTTTCCCCGGTCCCTGTCATAATGCGGAAAACGGATGCTTTGGGGGGAGTCGTCATGGGACTGTTGGACTGGCTCAAGGGGAGGCGGCGGGAGGTCTCCCCCGGCGGCTCCACCGTCTACCGCTACGGCGAGCCGGAGGGGGCGGACAAGCTCCATCTCCCCGACCAGGTGGGGCTCTACGCCCAGGCGGTGGAGGACCACTTCACCCAGGTCTTTCCCGGGCGGAGGCACCGGAGCTGCCGGGACTTCCTCGACGACTACGTCCAGGTGACCCTCCACGTCCTGGACCCCACCGGGGAACAGCCCTTCTACGTGGTCTTCACCACCGGGATGAGCGACCTGCCTATGACTCTGCCCCCGGAGATCCGGCGGCGGGCGAAGGTGGACCTGTCCCGGGCGGAGCTGTACCTGTTCCTCCCCGGGGACTGGCCCCTGGACCGGGAGGTCGCCGACCTCCCCGCCTCCGCCTTCTGGCCCCTGGCCTCCCTCCTCTTTCTGGCCCGGTTCCCCCACCGGTACAAGACCTGGCTGGCCTACGGCCACTCGGTGCCCAACGGGGAGGACTACGCCCCCCTGGACGACAGCGTGGGCTTCGGCGGGGTAGTGCTCGGCTGGGGGGACGGACCGCTGGGCGGCCTCACAGCGGAGGACGGCCAGCGCGTCATGCTCTACGAGGTGATCCCCTGCTACAAGGAGGAGATCGAGTACAAGCTGAAATACGGCATGGACGAGCTCCACCGGCTCCTTCAGGAACACGGGGCCCTGGGAATGCTGGACCCCAAGCGGCCCAACCTGTGCCCGGATTTCCACGAGGTTTTGGACTGACCAGGACGGAAAGGAAGATAAGGTATGGAAGCGTTCAAGGCATTTCTCAAGCGGAAGAACATCGTCATCTCCGCCCGGCGGTACGGGGTGGACGCCCTGGGGGCCATGGCCCAGGGGCTGTTCTGCTCCCTGCTCATCGGCACCATCATCAAGACCATCGGCCAGCAGCTGGGCCTCCCCTTCCTGGTGGACATGGGCGGCTTTGCCAGCGCCATGTCCGCCCCGGCCATGGCGGTGGCCATCGGCTACGCCCTCCAGGCCCCGCCCCTGGTGCTCTTCTCCCTGGCGGCGGTGGGGCAGGCGGCCAACTCCCTGGGCGGCGCGGGGGGGCCGCTGGCGGTGCTGGTCATCGCCATCCTGGCCGCGGAGCTGGGTAAGGCGGTGAGCAAGGAGACCAAGATCGACCTGCTGGTCACCCCGGCGGTCACCATCGCCTCCGGGGTGGCCCTGGCCTACCTCATCGCCCCGCCCATCGGCTCGGTGGCGGACGCCTTCGGCACCCTCATCAACCGCACCACTCAGCTCCAGCCCTTCTGGATGGGGATCGCGGTGAGCGTGCTGGTGGGCATCGCCCTCACCCTGCCCATCTCCTCCGCCGCCATCTGCCACACCCTGGGCCTGGTGGGTCTGGCGGGGGGCGCGGCGGTGGCGGGCTGCTGCGCCCAGATGGTGGGCTTCGCGGTGATGAGCTTCCGGGAGAACCGCTGGGGCGGCCTGGTGAGCCAGGGGCTGGGCACCAGTATGCTCCAGATGGGCAACATCGTGAAAAATCCCCGTATCTGGCTCCCCGCCATCCTCACCAGCGCCATCACCGGGCCCATCGCCACCTGCGTCTTCGGCCTCCAGATGAACGGAGACCCCATCAACGCGGGGATGGGCACCTGCGGGCTGTGCGGGCAGATCGGCATCTGGACCGGCTGGCTGGCCCCCAGCGAGAAGGCCCTGGCCAACGGCGCTGTGGCTATCGCCCCGGGGGCGATGGACTGGCTGGGCCTGATTTTGGTCTGCTTCGTCCTCCCCGCCGTCCTCACCTGGCTGTTCGGCCTGCTGCTGCGGAAGATCGGATGGATCCGGGAGGGGGACCTGAAGCTGGAGGGGTGAGCCCCTCCTCTCCTCCTCGCCCGGTCATCGGTCCGGTCCGGTTCGGTGGGTTCGGGCCGCGGTCTCCTCACCGCCCCCGGCTCCTTGGGGGGCAAGGGGGCCGCGGCCCACTTTATTCAATTGTAGGGGCGGGCCTCGATCTCCTCGGCGCCCCCGGGTCCTTGGGGGCGCGGAGCGCCGTGGCCCTCGATATGAACTTGTCTGTGTGGGAGACTCTGGCTCCCTCCTCGTGCCATAGTATAGAACATTCGTTTTCGCTTGTCAACCCTTTTCCCGGGGTATTGATGAAAAATATTCACCAAAATTCCACCGGGGTTTTTGTGCGAATGGCACAAAGGGGGTCCGGCACGGCGCTGACAGGGAGTCTCTGGGTGAAAAAAGGCCGCCCCGGTGGGGGGCGGCCTTTTTGCGCGGGCTTTTCCTAGGGGGCTTCACAGGCGGGTGAGGACCTGGTAGATCATCAGGTAGTGGCCCACGCTGCCGGCCAGGATGAAGAGGTGGAAGATCTCGTGACAGCCGAAGCGGGGGTTGTCCCGGCCCGGCCACTTGAGGGCGTAGAGCACGCCGCCCACCGTGTAGAGCACGCCGCCGGTGAGCAGCCAGGTCACCCCCTGGGGGCCGGTGGTCCGGGCCAGGGGGTAGATGGCCAGGATGGCCAGCCAGCCCATGAACAGGTACACCCCCGAGGTGACCCACCGGGGGGCGTTCACCCAGAAGAAGGTCATGACCATCCCCGCCAGGGCCAGGGCCCAGATCACCCCGAACAGGCTCCAGCCCCAGCCCCCCGCCTGGCGCAGGGGGCCCAGGCAGATGGGGGTGTAGGTCCCGGCGATGAGCAGGTAGATGGAACAGTGGTCCAGCTTCCGCAGGGTCAGGCGGCCCGCCGGGCCGGTGCGGAGGCAGTGGTAGAGGGTGGAGGCGGTGTAGAGCAGGATCATGGACGCGCCGTAGATGGAAAAGGAGGTGATGTTCCACGGGCCAAGGCGCCACGCCACCGCCCGGGTGAGCAGCAGGACCGTCCCCACCACCGCCAGGGCCGCCCCCACCCCGTGGGTGATGGCCGACCAGGGGCGCAGGCCGTCGTAGGGATTTCGGCCCTTCTCCTGGAACCGCCGGACCTTGGGCCGGACGGGGGTGTATTCCTGTAACCGCAGACACTCGTCCATAAAACTTCACTCCTTCGTCTACGTCTGGACGTATTATAACGCCGCCCCTGATATCATGTCAATACCAAAATCACTAAATCTAATATTCGATATTATTTTTGTCTTGTAAAAAGCGCCTGCCCGGAGGTCCGGACAGGCGCAGTTTACGCGGAAAGGGGGCGGTTTATTCCGCCGGGGGGGCGGCGGGCTCGGCGGGCTCCGCCGGGACGGGCTCGGCGGACGCCTCCGGGGTCAGGAGCTGGGCGATGCCCTCCTGGAGCGCCTCGCTCTCCTGGACGGCGGCGGCCACGGCGGCGTAGCCATGGCGCTCCTCCTCGTCGGGGATGACGTCGTACTTGCGGTACTGGGCCAGGCCCGAGCCGGCGGGGATGAGCTTGCCGATGATGACGTTCTCCTTCAGGCCCAGCAGGTGGTCCACCTTGCCCTTGATGGCCGCCTCGGTGAGGACCTTGGTGGTCTCCTGGAAGGAGGCGGCGGAGAGGAAGGAGTCGGTGGCCAGGCTGGCCTTGGTGATGCCCAGGAGCAGGCGGGTGGCGGTGGGGAGCTGGAGGGGCAGGCCGTCGTTGGTCTCCCCCGCGTCGATGCGGGCCTGGACCGCGTCCACCGCGTCCAGGAACTCGGTGAGCTCGATGGTGGAGCCGCTGAGGAGGTTGGAGTCCCCGGCCTCCTCCACCCGGACCTTGCGCATCATCTGGCGGACGATGACCTCGATGTGCTTGTCGTTGATGTCCACGCCCTGCTGACGGTAGGGCTTCTGGACCTCCTGGGTGAGGTAGTCGTAGACGGCGTGGACGCC
>CANQMK010000190.1 GCA_947624895.1 uncultured Oscillospiraceae bacterium
GCGCTTCTTGTTCTCCGGGTCCTGCTGATTCTTGCGGTTGGTGGGGCAGGACTGGTTCTGCTTGTTGTTCTGGCTGCTGTTCTGGTTGTTGTTCTGATTCTGGTTGGACATCTCTCTCACCTCGATTCCATGTCCCTAGTGTGCGCCGCAAGGTCGGGTTTATGCCTTTGGGAAAAATTTTTTGAAAAAGGGCTACCCATTTGCCACAAGATATGGTATACTGTTGACATAATTCTTCCAGAGATGGGAGCGAGAAACCATGAAATGTCCCTATTGCGCCAACCCTGAAAGCAAAGTGGTGGACTCCCGGCCCGCCGACGAGGGCGCCAGCATCCGCCGCCGGAGGGAGTGCCTGGTGTGTCACAAGCGGTTCACCACCTACGAGACCATCGAGAGCGTGCCCCTGGTGGTCATCAAAAAAGACGGCTCTCGCCAGGCATTTGACCGCAGCAAGCTCCTGGGCAGTATGCTCAAATCCTGCGAAAAGCGCTCGGTGTCCCTGGGCACGCTGGAAAACATCGTCTCCGAGATCGAGCAGAAGCTCCAAAACGAAATGGAGCGGGAAGTCACCACCGTCCGCATCGGCAACATGGTCATGGAAAAGCTCAAGCAGGTGGACGAGGTGGCCTACGTCCGCTTCGCCTCGGTCTACCGCCAGTTCAAGGACATCAACACCTTTATGACCGAGCTTGGCAAACTGCTGGACGAGAAATGACCCCGTGGATAGGCGGCTGGGCGGACACTGTTCGCCCAGCCGTTTTGCATAACTGCATGGATATTCATTCAATGACGTATATTATTCATTTCATTGTGGAATATAACCAGTCAAGAGGGAATTTTCGAGAATATTTATGCGAAATAAACCCTTGCATTTTTCTGCCGGGCATGGTAGACTATGGACAAACCCAAACATGGAGGTCAAAATTATGGCAGACAAACAGATCAAAAAGGTCGTTCTGGCCTATTCCGGCGGTCTGGATACATCCATCATCATCCCCTGGCTGAAAGAGAACTACGATGACCCGGAGATCATCGCCGTCTCCGGCAACGTGGGCCAGGGCACCGAGCTGGACGGCCTGGAGGAAAAGGCCATCAAGACCGGCGCCAGCAAGCTCTACGTGGAGGACCTCACCGACGTGATGGTGGACGAGGTCATCATCCCCTCCATGCAGATGGGGGCCAAGTACGAGGACTACCTGCTGGGCACCGCCTTCGCCCGGCCGGTGATCGCCCGGCGGCTGGTGGAGATCGCCAAGGCGGAGGGGGCGGACGCCATCTGCCACGGCTGCACCGGCAAGGGCAACGACCAGGTCCGCTTCGAGCTGGCCATCAAGCGCTACGCCCCGGGGATGAAGATCATCGCCCCCTGGCGGGAGTGGGACATCAAGGGCCGGGACGAGGAGATCGACTACGCCGAGGCCCACGGCGTGCCCCTGAAGATCAGCCGGGAGACCAACTACTCCAAGGACAAGAACCTCTGGCACCTGAGCCACGAGGGTCTGGACCTGGAGGACCCGGCCAGCGAGCCCCAGTACGACAAGCCCGGGTTTTTGGAGATGGGCGTCAGCCCCGTGGCCGCCCCGGACAAGCCCACCTATGTGACCATCGACTTCGTCAAGGGCGTGCCCACGGCGGTGGACGGGGTGGCCATGAAGGCCAGCGACGTGATCCGCAAGCTCAACGACCTGGGCGGCGCCAACGGCATCGGCCTGCTGGACATCGTGGAGAACCGGCTGGTGGGGATGAAGGACCGCGGGGTGTATGAGACTCCCGGCGGCACCATCCTCTACCGGGCCCACGAGGTGCTGGAGATGATCACCTTGGACAAGGACACCAAGCACATGAAGCAGAAGCTGGCGGTGGACTTCGCCGACCTGGTCTACAACGGCAAGTGGTTCACCCCCCTGCGGGAGGCCCTCACCGCCTTTGCCACCGACACCCAGAAGCACGTCACCGGCCAGGTGAAGCTGAAGCTCTACAAGGGCAACATCATCACCGCCGGGGTGACCTCCCCGGAGACCCTGTACTCCGAGGACCTGGTGACCTTCGAGGAGAGCGACTACGACCAGAAGGACTCCCAGGGCTTCATCAACCTCTGGGGCCTGCCGGACACCGTCCAGGCCCTCCGGGAGCAGGGCAAGCTGAAGTAAAACCATCATCATCCCAGGCACGGCGCGCGGGGGGCCTACCCCGCGCGCCCGCCTTGACTTATAAGGGGCGAATGCTATGAAACTCTGGGCAGGCCGTTTCCAAAAGGAGACCGACTCCCTGGTCAACGACTTCAACTCCTCCATCGACTTCGACGCCCGGCTCTACCGCCAGGATATCCAGGGCTCCATCGCCCACGCCACCATGCTGGGCAAGCAGGGCATCATTGAGGAGCACGAGGCGGAGAAGATCATCGACGGGCTCAAGACCATCCTCCGGGATATCGAGGCCGGGACCGCCGAGCTCACCGAGGACAGCGAGGATATCCACATGAACGTGGAGCGCCTGCTCACCGAGCGCATCGGCGACACCGGCAAGCGCCTCCACACCGCCCGCAGCCGCAACGACCAGGTGGCGGTGGACTTCCGGCTCTTCGTCAAGGACGAGATCCCCGGCATCATCGCCGAGATCCTGAAATTGCAGACGGTGCTGGTCAACAAGGCCAAGGAGCACGTGGACACCGTCATGCCCGGGTACACCCACCTCCAGCGGGCCCAGCCCACCACCTTCGGCCACGTCCTCATGGCCTACGCCAATATGCTCCGCCGGGACGTGACCCGGCTGGAGGACTGCCGGACCCGGCTGGACGAGAGCCCGTTGGGCGCCGGGGCCATGGCCACCTCCACCTACCCGGTGGACCGCTTTGAGACCGCCCGGCTCCTGGGTTTTGCCAAGCCTATGGACAACTCCATGGACGCCGTGTCCGACCGGGACTACGCCCTGGAACTGCTCAGCGGCCTGTCCATCCTGATGATGCACCTGTCCCGCTTCGCCGAGGAGATCATCCTCTGGTGCTCCTGGGAGTTCAAGTTCGCCGAGCTGGACGACGCGTACTCCACAGGTTCCTCCATCATGCCCCAGAAGAAGAACCCGGACGTGGCGGAGCTGGTCCGGGGCAAGACGGGCCGGGTCTACGGTGACCTCATCACCCTGCTCACCGTGATGAAGGCCCTGCCCCTGGCCTACAACAAGGATATGCAGGAGGACAAGGAGGCGGTCTTTGATGCCATCGACACCGTCAAGCTCTGCCTGCCCGTCTTCGCCGCCATGGTGGACACCATGACCGTCCTGCCCCGGAACATGGAGCGGGCGGCCCAGGTGGGCTTTATCAACGCCACCGACTGCGCCGACTACCTGGTCAAAAAGGGCCTGCCCTTCCGGGACGCCTACATGATCGTGGGTCGGCTGGTACATATGTGCACCCGGAGCGGGGACACCCTGGACACCCTCACCCTCCGGGACTTCCGCTCCATCTCCAAGCTCTTTGACGCGGACGTGTACCAGGCCCTCCAGCTGCGGACCTGCGTGAACCAGCGGAAGGTCTACGGCGGGCCCAGCCGGGAGTCGGTGGAAAAGCAGATCGAGAACCTGGAGCAGTTTGTAAAGGAGCATACAGCGTGAGGCCCGGCGTTTACATCGACGGCCAGGCGGGCACCACCGGGCTCCAGATCTACGACCGCCTCCGGGGCCGGGAGGACATTCGCCTGCTCACCATCGACCCCGCCCGCCGCAAGGAGGACGACGCCCGCCGGGCGATGATGGCCCAGGCCGACCTGACCTTCTTCTGCCTGCCGGACGACGCGGCCCGGGCGGCGGCGGAGCTGGCGGAGGGGACGGGCACCCGGATCATCGACGCCTCCACCGCCCACCGGGTGAGCCCCGGCTGGGTCTACGGTCTGGCGGAACTGCCCGGG
>CANQMK010000191.1 GCA_947624895.1 uncultured Oscillospiraceae bacterium
TGGCCTACATGAGCCAGGTGGACGAACTCACCGGCGTGCTCAACCGCAACAGCTACGAGACCCGGCTGGAGGAGCTGTCCGCCATCCCCGGCGGCGGCTCCTTGGGCTGTATCTACATCGACGCCAACGGCCTCCACGAGATCAACAACCACCTGGGCCACGACGCCGGGGACGAGATGCTCCGCGCCGTGGCGGACACCCTCCTGTCCCAGTTTGAGAAAAGGACCGTCTTCCGCCTGGGCGGGGACGAGTTCGCCGTGCTGGTGCGGGGGATGCCCCGGGCCGACCTGGAGTCCCGGGCCGCCATGGTGAGCCAGACGGTGGAGAAGGTGGGGTACAGCGTCTCCATCGGCCTGGAGTGGCAGGACCAGGCCCCCCAGGTCTCCGCGGTGGTCACCGCCGCCGAGGCCAATATGCGCCAGAACAAGGCCGACTACTACGCCAACCGGGGCGGCGAGCGGCAGATGCGGAAGCTGAACACCCGCCTGGAACAGACCCTGGCCGCCAAGCGGGACGCGGACTCCCTCCTGTCCTGCCTGCTCCCCAACTTCGTAGGCGTCTTCTTCGTGGACCCCCAGCACGACACCTTCCGCTGTATGGTCACCCCCAAGGAGTTCAAGGCCGACCTGGACCAGGAGGCCAAGGGCAGCTTCCGCACCCTCATGGAGCGCTACGCCCAGAAGTGGGTCTCCGACCCGGACCGCCAGCGCTTCGAGGCCTTCTGCGCCTCCCCGGAGCTCCAGCGCCTGGCCCGGGACTCCGCCCAGAGCGCCGACATCGTCTACCTCCGCGTGGACAGCCGCCGCATCCACCTCCAGGTCCGCCGCCCCCGCCGCGCCGACGACGACCAGCACGAGGTCATGTGGATCTTCTCCAACGCCGTGGAGGGCCAGTCCTGACCCCTCCCCCCGCCGAGGAAAGCCCCCGCCCCACCAGGAGGCCCCGTCCGGCGGAACAAGCCTTCCAACCTCCGATATCCAGCATAAAAACGCCACGGGAGACCCCCGTCCGGCGGAACAAGCCTTCCAATCTCCGACATCCAGCAAAAAACGCCCCGGCGAGCGATCGCCGGGGCGTTTTCTATGCCGTTGTCCGCCTGTCCCCTTGTCCAACCTGCACAAAAACCGTCGGGGATTTTTGTTGAAACTTTTTCACAAGACCCCCAAAAAAGTGTAGACAAGCTAAAACAGATGTGCTATACTATCCTCACCTAGAAAAACCGGCCGGTCTTTCTACTCGACAACTGAATATCGTTACAACTGAATACTGTTACAACTGAATATCGTTACAATTGAATACTGCCACAGGGAAACACAGCCAGCGCCCCAGCGGCGCGCCCGCGCTCAGTTCCCCCGGGTGAAGATCTTCAGCACCGCGTCGAAGTCGCTCTCGCCGCCCTTGGGCTCGGCGGGGGCCTGGCCGTCCTCCTGGGCGGCGGGCTTTCCGGCGCTGAAGGGGGCAGCGGTCCCCTTCCCCGCGCCGCCGCCGTCAAAGCCGGTGGCGATGACGGTGATGACCAGCTCGTCCTCCAGCTTCTCGTCGAAGGCCGCGCCGAAGATGAACAGCGCGTCCGGGTCGGCGGTCTGGCGGATCATGTCGGTGGCGATGGTGACCTCCTCCAGGTCCATGTCCATGGAGCCGGTGACGTTGACGATGACCCCCTTGGCCCCGTCCACCGGGACCTCCAGCAGGGGGCTGGAGATAGCCATCCGGGCGGCCTCCTCCGCCTTGGTCTTGCCGGCGGCCCGGCCCACGCCCATGTGGGCCATCCCCGCGTCCTTCATCACGGCGGTGACGTCGGCGAAGTCCAGGTTGATGAACCCGGTGTTGGTGATGAGGTCGGACACCGACTGCACCGCCTGGCGCAGCACGTCGTCGGCGATGGCAAAGGCGTTGGCGAAGGTGATCTTCTCGTCGGTGGCGTACTGGAGCCGGTCGTTGGGGATGATGACCAGGGAGTCCACCTTGGTCCGGAGCTCGGCGATCCCCTCCTCGGCGGCCCGCATCCGGCGGGCGCCCTCGAAGCTGAAGGGCTTGGTGACCACGCCCACGGTGAGGATGCCCATCTCCTTGGCGATATCCGCCAGGATGGGGGCCGCGCCGGTGCCGGTGCCCCCGCCCATCCCGGCGGTGATAAAGACCATGTCGGTGCCCTCCAGGGCCTTGCTCACCAGGGAGCGGCTCTCCTCGGCGGACTTGCGGCCCATCTCCGGGTCGGACCCGGCGCCCTTGCCCCCGGTGAGCTTTTCGCCGATCTGGATCTTATAGGTGGCGGCCGAGACCTCCAGGGCCTGGCGGTCGGTGTTCACGGCGATGAACTCCACGCCCTTCACATCGCTGCGGACCATGCGGTTGACCACGTTGTTCCCCGCGCCGCCCACGCCGATGACCTTGATCACGTCCTTGCCCGTGGTACCGGGATCCATCTGAAACGCCATGTCGCGCCCCTCCTATGTAAAAAGTAGGTCTGCATACTACGCCTGGTAGACCCCATCGGTCGCCTACGGCTATATCTTGGGTCTACGTGTTTTTATTGTAGTCCTTTTGACAGGATAGGTCAAGAGAAAAACGGGGATTTTTTGCCCGTGGGAGCGGTTTTCCTCAATTTGGAATGAACCGGACCCGGGTGCCGTCCATGATCTCCACCGTATAGCTCTGGCTGGGGTTCCGGGCCACGCTGTCGTGCTCCAGGTACTGGGGCAGCCGCCGGAGCCAGTAGGCCATCCCCTTCTCCAGGGTGGGGGAGATGTGGACGGTGAAGCGCCCGTCCAGAACGAAGGTGATCCGGTAGTCCTCCGACAGGTCCACGCGGTCCAGCCGGTCGGCCAGGCCGCCCTCCGCCAGGGCGGTGAGCAGCTCCTCCAGGTCGTCCACCCGGCTCTCCTCCTCCTCGCCCGCCGCCAGGTAGGTGCCCACGGCGGGGGCCAGGGGGACCAGGCCGGTGACGGTGGCGTAGCCCCCGGGGGCGGAGGCCTGCTCCAGGAGCTTGCCGTCCTCGTCCATCAGCCACCAGACCCCGCCCTGGGGCACGGCGGCCCGGACCTGGCTCTCGGTGACGGCGATGGTCAGGGCGTTGGGCAGATGCCGCCGCACCGAGACGGTGCGGATATAGGGCAGGTGGCTCTGGAGGTTTCGGGAGACCCGCGCCCCCCGGATGGAGAAGAGGTTCTCCCCCACCTCTACCCCGGCCACGTCGATGATCTCCTGGTCGCTGTAACGGCTGTTGCCCTCCACCTCTATCTGGCTCACCCGGAAGAACACCGCGCAGGCCACCACCACCGCCGCCAGGATGAGGACGGCGGACAGGGCCTTATAGAGGCCGGGATGACGGCCTCTCCTGCGCTTTCTGTATCTGGGTCGGCGGCGCTGCTGTTGAGCCATAGTTCTGTTCTCCCTACTTTTTCTCTAAGATATCCGCCCGGGCCCCCAGGGCGGCCAGGTCCTGGTCCAGGTGGGCGTAACCCCGGCGGATGTGGCGCAGGCCGGAGATGACGCTCTCCCCCTCCGCCCCCAGGGCGGCCACGGCCAGGGCCGCCCCGCCCCGCAGGTCAAAGGCCTCCACCGCCGAGCCGTGGAGCCGCTCCACCCCGGAGACCACCGCCACCCGCCCCGCGGCGCGGATGTCGGCCCCCATGCGGACCAGCTCGTCGATGTGCCGGTAGCGGCTGGCGAAGATGTTCTCCACGAAGACGGTGACGCCCCGGGCGGTGCACAGGGCCGCCATCAGGGGGGCCTGGGCGTCGGTGGGGAAGCCGGGATAGGGGGCGGTATGTACCACGGGCACGGCCAGGGGCGGGGCGCCCGGGTCCCGCCGGAGGCGGATCGTCCGCCCCTCCCCCGCCACCTGACAGCCGCTCTGGGCCAGCAGGGCGGTGACGGCGGCCACGTG
>CANQMK010000192.1 GCA_947624895.1 uncultured Oscillospiraceae bacterium
GTGGCGTACTTCTTGGTGGCCTCCAGGGCGGTCTTGATGTTGCGGAAGTCGTTCAGGGCGTCGAAGATGCGGATGATATCGATGCCGTTTTTGATGCTCAGCTCCACGAACTTCTCCACCACGTCGTCGTGGTAGTGCTTGTAGCCCAGCAGGTTCTGGCCCCGCAGGAGCATCTGGAGCCGGGTGTTGGGCATGGCGGCGCGGATCTTGCGCAACCGCTCCCAGGGGTCCTCCCCCAGGTAGCGCAGGCAGCTGTCGAAGGTGGCGCCGCCCCAGCACTCCACGGAGTAGTACCCGGCCTTGTCCATGACGGGCAGCACGTCCTGGAAGTCCGCGAAGGGCATCCGGGTGGCGATCAGCGACTGCTGGGCGTCCCGCAGGACGGTCTCGGTGATCTGGATCTGTTTCACTGTGTTCCTTCCTCCTCGTTTCAGTTGGGGGATGGACACCTCCCCCGCTTAAACCCCCACCGGCTCGGGCCGGGGACATTCGCCCCCGCATAGTGGTTTGTTGTATCATACCACACTCCTCGAAAAATTCCCACCGTTGAAATGGCGGAAAAATCGGCGGAAGAGGGAGAAAAATTTTTCATTCCAGCCCCTTGACAAAACCATGGCCGTCCCGTATAATGATTTTTGCCTTTCCGACAGGCCCCCAGACAGCGCCCCAGGCAGGCCCCCGGACGGCGGGCCGGACGACACCCAGACAGCGAGCCGGACGGCGCCCCAGATAGCGGGATTGTGTAAGGGTAGCACAGCAGACTCTGACTCTGTATGTGAGGGTTCGAATCCTTCTCCCGCTGCCAAAAAAACTCCTCCGAGACTTCGGAGGAGTTTTTTCTGTGTTCCCACGCCTCCGGCCCGCCCCCTCAGCCGGGGAGCTGATAGGCCAGGCGGGGGTCGCCGTTTTCCAGGTGGATGACGCCGCGGTATTGGAAGCCCAGCTTGGCCAGGGCGCTCTGCATGACCCGGTTGTCCCGGTGGGTGTCGATGCGCACCTCCGGGCACCTCTCCCGGCAGAAGGCCACCGCGGCGGCCAGCACCCCCCGCGCCTGTCCGTCCCCGGCGATCCGGTGGATGACCCCGTAGGGCCCGTCACCGCGCCAGGCCCCGCCCTCCATGACGGCGTAGGTGGGGTCGGGGCCGGGGGCGTAGAAGAAGACGGCGTGGACCGCCCCGTCCTCCCCCTCCATCACATAGCTGTGCCCCTGGGCGATATCCCGCTCCAGCAGTTCCCGCTTGGGGTAGCCGTCGTCCCCCCACTGGTGGGGGTTGCCCGTCCGGGCCATGAAGTCCCGGGCGGCGGCGTAGACCACCAGCATGGCCTCCAGGTCGCCGGGGACGGCGGGGCGTATCCGATGTTCCATCCCTCACACCTCCGCCAGGGCGGCCAGGGCGCTGCCCGTCAGGTTGGGGTTCTCCCCCTGGACAAAGCGGCTGTGCAGGCCCAGGCCCTTGGCCCCCAGCTCCGCCATGTCCTCCAGGAGGTAGCGGTGGAGGAGGGGGCATTTATAAAAGGTAGTGCCCTCGGCGGCGATGTTCACCGGCCGGGCCGGGTCACCGGCCTGGCCGGTGGCGGCCAGCACGGCGCAGAGGGTGGCGGCGGTGAGCCGGGCGGAGCGGCGGAAAAAGGCGTCCAGGATGGCCAGGACCGCCCCCCGGTCGGCGGGATCCTTGGCCGCCTCCGCCAGGGGGCCGGGGGTCTGGGGGTCCAGGAGGAACTCGCTGATCTCCCTGGCGGTGAGCCGGTCCAGCCCGGCGAAGACCTCCGCCCCCCGGGGGGTGAAAACCCCCGCCCCGGCGGCGGCCCGGAGCCAGGTCAGGGCCAGGGGGCCCTGGTACGCCCCGGAGATGAGCTTTTCCAGCACCTGGCCGCCGGGGTTGGCGGTGGTGGCGTCAAAGGCCAGGTCCACCGCCGGGCGGTCCAGCTTGTCAAAGCCCCCGGACTCCAGGTTGAGGATGGTGGTCCCGGGCCTTTCCCGAAGGGCGGGCGCTTTTTCCACGGTCCGGTTGGGGAAGGAGGCGCAGATGTTGGTGCCGGTGCCCAGGATAAAACCCATGTAGGCCCCCGCTCCCCCCGCGCTCTGGGCCATGGCCCCCAGCATGGCGGCCACGGTGTCGTTGAGGACCACCACCCGGTGGCCGTGGGGCAGGCCCCGGCGCGCCAGGGCGGCCCGGAGGCCCTGGCCCAGGACGGAGCCCTCCGCCCCCCGGATGTCCAGCTCCTTGTCAAAGTGGAGCACCCGGCCGTCCAGGTCGGGCAAGATCTCGCAGGGGAAGGAGAAGCAGAAGCCGATCCTGTCGGCCCGGTCCGCGATGGGGGCCAGCAGGGCGGCAAGCTGGTCGTAAAATTCCTCCGCCGTGAGGGGCCCCTGGGTGCCCAGCATGGGCACGGTCTGGAACCAGGTCGCCTGGGGCCCCTGGCCGGGGGCCCACTCCATCAGAGCCAGGCGCAGGTTGGTCCCCCCCGCGTCCAGCACGATGACCCGCTCCCCCTGCCGGGGCAGGGCCTCGGCGGAGAGGTAGGTGGGGATCATCCGCAAGGAGCCGCCCTCCCCCCGCAGTCCCCGGTCCATCTCCCGCCGAAAGTCCGCCATCCAGCGGGCAAAGTCCGTCTCCGTAGCCGTCAGGCCGTTGGCGGCGATAAAGTCCTGTACCGTCATGCTCTCGCCTCCTTCTCTCCGGGTGTGTGATACCTAGATCATACCACAGCCGCGTAGCGGCGTTGTGGTATATGCGGCATGATCTGTATAATAGCCGCTCTGCGGCTATTATACCTCTCCTCCCCTCCGGCGTAAAGGGATTTTTTCCGTTCTCTTTTCCCCGCCCCCCGCATAAGTTGGGAGGACTTGGACAGGGAGGCGGGACGTATGAAACGCGGCGGAAAGCGGGACAAGAAGCAAAGCCTAGGTGCGAAGGAGCGGCGGCGGCTGATCCAGCTGGGGATCTGCCTGGGGGTCTTCTGCGCGGTGTTCTTTGGCCGGGGCCTCTCCCCCCGGGGCATGGCCGCCCTCCGGGAGGCCATCACCACCGACACCGACTTCCAGGCGGTCTTCTCCCAGCTGGGCCGCTCCCTGGAGCCGGAGGGACAGGTCTCCCAGGCCCTGGGCCTCTTCTGGTCCGGCCCCAGCCCCGCGCCCTCCCCGGAGCCCTCCCCCACGCCCACGCCCTCCCCGTCTCCCACCCCGGCGCCCTCTCCGTCCCCGGAGCCGTCTCCCACCCCCACCCCGGCGCCCACGCCGGAGCCCACCCCGGAGCCCACCTCCTACCCCTACGACGGGCCGGACGCCCCCGCCCACGCCACCATGGCCTATGACAGCCTCCTCCTGGACCAGACCGCCGCCCCGGTGGAGGGCCACCCCACCGACGTCTACGGCTGGCGGACCCACCCCATCACCGGAGAGGAGAACTTTCACCACGGCCTGGACCTGGCCGCCCCCATGGGCACGGAGATCCACGCCTTCGCCGACGGCTACGTGGACTTCATCGGCGAGGGGGACAGCTACGGCCAGTACATCCAGCTCCGCCACTCCGACCGGGTGACCACCCTCTACGCCCACTGCAGCGAGCTCCTCCTCCAGCCGGGGACCCCGGTGAAGATGGGGGACACGATCGCCCTAGTGGGGGACACGGGGATGGCCACCGGCCCCCACCTCCACTTCGAGGTGCAGGTGGACGGGGTCTGGCACGACCCGGCCTACTACCTGGAGGCCGCTTGAGGCGGCTGGTGGTCCGCCCCGGCTTCTGGCTGCTGGCCGCCGGGGTGTGGGCGCTGGAGCCGGGCCTGCTCCTCCCCTCCGCCCTGGCCGCCGGGTGCCACGAGCTGGGCCACTGCGCCGCCCTG
>CANQMK010000193.1 GCA_947624895.1 uncultured Oscillospiraceae bacterium
CAGGGCCCCTGCGTCATCAAGCGCCTCCGGGGCTGTGGGGCGGGGTGTGAGTATGTGGCCATCACCCCCGACGGGGACATCTACCCCTGCCACCAATTTGTGGGGAATGACGAATACCGCCTGGGCAGTCTCTACGACGGCACCTTCGACCGCTCCATCTCCCAGCGCTTCGCCCAGCTGAACATCTACACCCGGGAGGCGTGCAAGACATGCTGGGCCCGGTTCTATTGCAGCGGCGGGTGCAGCGCCTCCAACCTGGCGGTGAACGGGGACATCCAGATCCCCCACGAGATCGGCTGTCAGCTGGAGCGCAAGCGGCTGGAGTGCGCCATCGCCCTCCGGGCCATCCGGGCGGGTATGTCGGAATGAAATATCACAAAACGAAATGACCGAGCGGGTCCATTTCTATATGAAATGGACCCGCTCCCCATATCTGGCCGCCTCCGCCCACCCCTCTACCACATCTTGTTGCCCATCGGGACGCCCCCCCGCGGGCGTCTCTTTTTTGGTGCCCTCCGCCGGTTTCCGGAGTTGACATAACGTCATTGACATAATTGCCAAAAATAAAAAAGTTGACGTAAAACCCCTTGCCAGCGGGCAAAAAGAGGGGTATCATATCCATTACATAAAAGAAGGTGAGATACGATGGAGAAGACCCTCGGCCTGATCGGCGCGGGCAATATGAGCGGCGCCATCCTCTCCGGCGTCCTGGCCCAGGGCCTGGTGGAACCGGAGGCGGTCTGGCTGTCCAACCGCTCGGCGGAGAAGCTGGAGTCCTGGAAAAAATTGGGCATTCATGTCACTTCGGACAACGCCGCCGTGGCGGAGCGGGCCCAGGTGATCGTCCTGGGGATCAAGCCCCAGGTCTTCCCAACGGTGCTCCCCCAAATCGCGCCGCTGGTGCCGGGGAAGTGCGTGGTGTCCCTGGCCCCCGGCTATTCCGTTTCCTATCTGCGCGGCCAGTTCCCCGGTGCGCTGGTGATGCGCGTCATGCCCAACACCCCCATGAAGCTGGGCCAGGGCGCCACGGTCATCGGCCAGGCGCCCGACGTGCCGGAGGACCTGTTCCGCTTCGTCCGCTCCCTCTTCGCCTCCGCCGGCGCGGTGGCGGTGATCCCGGAGTCCCAGATGGACGATTTCATCCCCGTCTGCGGCTCCAGCCCCGCCTTTTTCTTCCGCATGGCGGCGGCCATGGTGGACTCGGCCAAGGCCGCGGGCATCGACCCGGAGCTGGCCCTGTCCATGACCGCCCAGACCATGGTCGGCGCGGCGGCCATGCTGACCCAGTCCGGCCTGAGCGCCCAGGAGCTCACCCGGCAGGTCTGCTCCCCCGGCGGGACCACCCTGGCAGCCCTCACCGCCTTTGACGACTACCGCTTTGAGGAGATGATGGCCCAGGCCGCCGCCCGGTGCGTCCAGCGGGCCAAGGAGCTGGGCAAGTAGGGCTTCTATTTTGACGGCTTGTCTCATAGGTATGCTGTGAGGTGAGCGCGGTGACAAAAGAGAAGGGGAGGGGCAAGGTCCCCGTGGCGCTGGCGATCAACTCGCTGGCCTTCGCCCTGGGTTCCCTGGGCGGCTTCTGCCTGGTGCGCTGGCTGTCCGGGCGGGGCCTGCTGGACCTCCCCGGGTGGCTGGAGAGCTTCGCCTTGGGCCTGACCACGGAGGGCGCGGGGGACGTCTCCTTCCTCGCCGTCCTGTGGGACGCGGTCCGCTGGCCCCTGTTCGTCCTGCTGTTGGGCTGTACCGCCCTGGGGGTCTGGATGATCCCGGTGATGTTCGCCCTGCGGGGGTTCTGCCTCTGCTTTACCGTATCCGCCCTCGCCGGGGCGGGGCAGGGGGGCTTCCCCCTGGCTCTGGTCCTGCTGGGGCTGGGGGGCGTGGTCAAGCTCCCCGCCTTCTTCCTCCTGGGCGTCCGCGGCTGGGGGGAGGCGGCGGCCCAGCGGGGTCGGCTCCTGGCCCCGCCCGGGGACTGGGGCGGGCGGCATCTGGCCCAGACGGGCCTGATCTTAGGCTGTGTGGCGGGGTGCGCCTGGCTGGAGTTCTGGTGCGTGCCCGTGCTGTTGCGATGGATCGCCCCCCTCCTGGGGTCGGGCGGCTAAAAACGAGAGGAGGTGACCGTGGATGGACGAGACAGCGCTCTATGAGGCGTACCTTCGTGGCGAGAAGGGGGCCTCCCAAAACACGGTCAGCTCCTACCTCCGGGACGTGAACCAGTTCACCTCCTGGCTTCGGGGGGAGAAGATCGCCGTGACCAAGGCGAAACCCGCCGACGTGGAGCGCTACACCCGTCATCTGGTGGGCGCGGGCAAGTCCCCGGCCACGGTGACCCGGTCGGTGGCCTCCCTGAAGTCCTTCTACGGCTTTTTACAGCGGGAGGGGCGGGTCAGCTCCAACTGCGCCCGGTTCGTCACCACCGACAAGGTGGAGCGCAAGCTCCCCCAGATCCTGACGGGCAAGGAAGTGGAGCTCTTCCTGGAGCAGCCCCAGTGCGTGGACGCCAAGGGCTACCGGGACAAGGCCATGCTGGAGCTCCTCTACGCCACCGGCATCCGGGTCACCGAGCTCATCGACCTGGACGTGGACGACCTGAACCTCTCCACCGGGCTCCTGCGGTGCGTGAGCCGGGGGAAGGAGCGCTTTATCCCCATCTATCCCGCCGCGGTGGTGGCGCTGAGCGAGTATCTCAAGAAAATTCGCCCCCAGCTCCTGGAGGACCCGGAGAACAAGGCCCTGTTCGTGAACATGAGCGGGGAGCGGATGTCCCGCCAGGGCTTCTGGAAGCTCATCAAGCACTACCAGGAGACGGCGGGGATCAAGAAGGAGATCACCCCCCAGACCCTGCGCCACTCCTTCGCCGCCCACCTGCTGGAAAACGGGGCGGACCTGAAGTCCATCCAGGAGATGCTGGGCCACGCCGACATCTCCTCCACCCAGATCTACACCCACCTGGTGGGGCAGAAGCTGAAGGACGTCTACGCCAAGGCCCACCCCCGGGCCTAGGATATAGAAAAAAGGCTTGCATTTTCCAAAAAGCTGTGGTAATATATCATCTGATGTTTTCAAGCGCCCTTTCATTTGACCAGCGAGGAGGGAAGAAGAATGGCGAAGTGCGCGTATTGCGAGAAGGCCCTGGTGTTTGGGAATCAGGTTTCCCACTCCCACCGCCGCTCCAACCGTCCCTGGAAGCCCAACCTGAAGCGGGTGAAGGCGATCGTGGACGGTACCCCCAAGCACGTGTATGTCTGCACCCGTTGCCTCCGCTCCGGCAAGGTCACCCGCGCGGTGTAACCGAACCCCGGACCGGCTGATGCGCACACACTGCGATAACGTCTAAAAAAGCCGCCGCAGGGCGGTTTTTTTAGCGCCAAAACCAGGTGTGAGCCTTGACGAACGGGCCGGGGCTATGGTATGATGGCCACAATGGAAAGTGTTGCCTCCCCCGCGGGAGGCATAGATGTAGTGTCTGTGACGAGGAGGCCCGCCATGGCCAAGAGCAAGCAGTACGACAACGAATCCATCTCCTCCCTCAAGGGGGCCGACCGGGTCCGCAAGCGCCCCGGCGTCATCTTCGGCTCCGACGGGCTGGACGGCTGTGAGCACGCCGTCTTTGAGATCATGAGCAACGCCATCGACGAGGCCCGGGAGGGCCACGGCGATCTCATCATCGTCACCCGCTTCGCCGACCGGTCCATCCAGGTGGAGGACTTTGGCCGGGGCTGCCCGGTGGACTGGAACGAGAAGGAGGGCCGCTACAA
>CANQMK010000194.1 GCA_947624895.1 uncultured Oscillospiraceae bacterium
GTGGCCAGCATCTCCACCTGGGCGCAGGACGCCATGCGGTGGGCGGTGCAGAACGGCATCCTCACCGGGAAGGACGGCGCCCGCCTGGATCCCCAGGGCAACGCCACCCGGGCGGAGGTCGCCACCATCCTGGCGCGCTTCCTGGACAAGATCTGAGCGCGAGGCCTGACCTGGCGCAAGCACAGCACATAAGCACAACAAGCGGCCGTCCGGCGAATGCCGGACGGCCGCTTTCTCGCGTTATGGCGGGGGCGCGACACTTTGCAAGCCTAGGCGAAGAGGCTCTGCTGTATCTTGCGAGGCCAGGCGCTGTGCATCTGCTGTGCCAAGCAGGGGCGGGTGGGTGTTCAGCTTCCAGCGGCAGGTTTGCAATCATCTTGTTGGGCTAGGCGCTGGGGGCCTGTGAAACCTTCCAAGGCTAAGCGTTAAGGACTTGCTAAACCTTCCAAGGATAGACGCTGCGGGTCTGCGCTACCTGCCAAGGGCAGGAGGCGGCGCCTCCCGGCGCGGGGCCAGGACCATTTCTCTTTTCTCTGCGGAGAAAAGAGAAACGGTCCTGGACTCCAAAGAGAAAAGAGGGGGCTTATGCTAAGGGCCGCTCGGCTCCGATGTTCGGCGGCCCGAAAGAAGACGAATACGCCAGCAAGCCGCCGCCACTGGGCGGCACAACCTCCGTCGTAGACGGAGGTTGTCTTCTTTTAACACTCGCCGTGGCCGCCTCTTGGGTGCGGTGCGGAAGGTGGACCCCAGGCCCCAAACCTGGCGGCAAAAATTTTTTTGAAGAAATTTCACAACTACTCCGAAGAACGGTTGACAAGCTAAAACAGATGTGCTATACCGACCCCACTGGAACGGAGGAACCCAGCGCCTCCGCACCCCAAGAGGTGGCCACGGCGACCGCACCCCGCCCTCGGCCCTCCCCAAGGTGCAACGCCGTACCACCCCCTTGGCTCCCTCCAAGGTGTAGTGCCGCACTACCTCCCCGGCTCCCCCTCTGGGGGAGCTGTCAGCGAAGCTGACTGAGAGGGCGAACTTCCTTCCACAGACCCCCTCCGGGGTTGCCATTTCTCCAGGGGCGCCTGCATCAACGCCCTCTCCGACGCCGCTTGCGCGGCGCCACCTCCCCCAGAGGGGGAGGCGAGAGGAAATTGCGTTTGCGCGACGTTGTCCAAACGGGGAGGCGAGAGGGAATTGCGTCCACGCAGCGTCGTCAAGACAAGGCGCAGCAGACGCACAGCGCCTGACCTCGCAAGATACAGCAGTCCCGTAGCGCCGAGCCTCGCAAAGTACAGCAGACCCTCTTCGCCTAGCCTCGCAAGGCCCGTCCAGGCCGGTTGCTGGAAGCCGCAAGCCCACCCGCCCCTGCCAGAGACAGCAGATGCACAGCGCCTGGAGTGGTCAGCTCAGGTGGAGGCCGGAGAGGAGGATCCCGGCCAGGCCGTAGTAGGACACCACCGCCACCAGGTCGTTCACCGTGGTGATCAGCGGGCCGGAGGCCACGGCGGGGTCCACCTTCAGCCGGTGGAAGAACATGGGGATGAGGGTGCCCACCGCGCTGGAGATGATCATGGCCAGCACCAGCGCCGCCCCCACGCACAGGGCCACCAGCAGGGCGCTCCCCAGGGCGTAGCCCTTGAACAGGCTCAGATATCCCCCCACGAACAGGAAGGACAGCCCGCCCAACAGCAGGCCGTTCACCGCCCCCACCCGCATCTCCTTGACCACGAACAGGAACTTTTCCCGGCCGGAGATGTTCTCGTCCATGAGCACCCGGATGGTGACGGCCAGGGACTGGGTCCCCACGTTGCCCGCCATGTCCAGGATGAGGGACTGGAAGCTGACCACGATGGCCACCTGGGCCACCACCGCCTCAAAGACCCCCACCACGCTGGAGACGATCATCCCTAGCCCCAGCAGCAGCACCAGCCAGGGGAGGCGCTTTTTCATACTGGCCAGGAGCTTTTCGTGCAGGTCCTCCTCGGCGGTGAGGCCGGCCAGCTTGGCGTAGTCCTCCCCCAGGGCCTCGTCCACCGCCTCGATGATGGCGTTGGCGGTGATGGCGCCGATGATCTCATCCCGCTGGTTCAGGACGGGGATGGAGTCCTCGGCGTAGTCCCGCAGGCGCTCCATCACGTCGTCGATCTCCTCGGTGGCGTAGACGCTGGGGTAGCCCTTGGCGATCAGGTCGTCCAGGGGGGTGCCCTCCCGGGCCACGATGAGGTCGGTGAGCTGGATGGCCCCGGCGTATTTGCCCTGGGCGTCGGTGACGTAGATGGTGTTGATGTTGTCGTTCTCGTGGGCCTGCTCCACAAGGGAGCGCATGGCCTCCTTCACCGAGGCGGAGGCGGGGACGGTGACGAAGTTGGTGGTCATGCGGTGGCCCACCTGGGACTCGTCGAAGGAGACGATGAGCCGGATGTCCTCGGAGGACTCGTCGTCCATCAGGGCGATGAGTTCCTCCCGCTTGTCCTCGCTGTCGATGTCCTCCAGGGCGTCCACCGCGTCGTCGGCGTCCATGCTGCCCAGGAGGGCGGCGGCCTGCTTGGGGGACAGCTCCTCCAGATAGTCGGAGACGTTGTCCATATAGGCCAGCACTTCCGCCGCCCGGTCGTAGCCCAGGGCGCGGTAGACCCGCTTGCGGGCGGCCTCGTCCACCTGGGTCAGCACCTCGGCGATGTCGTTGTCGTGAAAGTCGTCCAAAAATTCCCGGATGGCCGGATCGGATCCGCTCCGCAGTACCGCCAGCAGCTCCTCCGGCGAAAGGGCCTCCTCCCGCTTGCCAGGTTCCATGCTCTACCCCTCCCGTCTGCCCGTCTGGGCACAAAAATACCGTCGCCCGGCGTGGGGCGGCGGCGGAAAAAGAGCCGCGCCGGGGCGGTGGCCCCGAGGCCCTGTTCAACGGGGGAACGGGGCCCTGGTCCGCGGCAATTTCTCCGTCACGCGCTGGAATGTCCACGCGCTGTCTCCGCCGTCCATGCCCTCGCCCCTTCCTGGTTCTGGAATGTCTGCATTGTACCACCGCCGCCCTGTTCCTGTCAAGGGAGCGGGCCGGGACGCTCTTGCGATTTCCCCAGGAGTGTGCTATACTGTCCAACATACGGCGAGTGCGCCGGAAAACGAGAGAAAGCTGGCGATGTGATCTATGGCCCAAGCAAAGACCCGTCGGGGGATGGATATGCTCCACGGGACGATCTGGGATAAGCTGCTCCTGCTGGCCCTGCCCCTGGCGGCCACGGCCATGCTCCAGCAGCTCTTCAACGCCGCGGACGTGGCGGTGGTGGGCAGCTTTGTGGAGGGGGAGGCCCAGGCCAAGGCGGCCATGGCGGCGGTGGGGAGCAACAGCCCCATCGTCAATCTGCTGGTGAACCTCTTCGTGGGCATCTCCCTGGGCACCAACGTGCTCATCGCCCAGTGCATCGGCTCCGGGGACCACGCCAGCATCCGCAAGGCGGTGCACACCTCCGTCACCCTGGCTGCCCTGGGCGGGCTGGGGGTGGGCCTGGCGGGACAGCTGGTGGTCTCCCCCATCCTCCACGGGATGGGCGTGCCGCCGGAGGTCTTCGATATGTCGGCGCTGTATCTGCGCATCTACCTGCTGGGGATGCCGGTGATTTTGCTCTACAACTTTGAATCCGCCATCTTCCGCAGCGCCGGGGACACCCGCACCCCCTGGTGGTGCTCACCCTGTCCGGCCTGCTGAACGTGGCGCTGAATTTGT
>CANQMK010000195.1 GCA_947624895.1 uncultured Oscillospiraceae bacterium
TCCTTCATGGCCAGGATGACGCCCTCGGAGAAGGAGTGGATGTTGTGGGTGGCGCAGTGGTCCACCAGGCTGAGCAGGAGCTGCTTGGAGAGGATGTAGACCTCCATGGACTCACAGCCCATGGGGCTCTTGGGGTGGACAAACACGTCGGTGACCCGCCCCTCGGCGTTGGAGGAGAGGTAGGTGCAGCTCCGGGGCTCGCCCACGTTCTGGCAGGTGACCACGGTGGTGATGTCCGCCTTGGTGGCCAGGTGCTGCTCATAGATCTTCTGGATGGGCAGGTTGGCGGCCAGGTCGCCGCCCATGAGGATCACGTGGTCCTGCCGGATGTCCTCCAGATAGGAGCGCACGCCGCTGAGGGAGTCCATGCGGCCATAGTAGTCGCTGGAGATCACGTCGGCGTAGCCGAAGGGGGGCAGGATCCGCAGGCCGCCGTGCTTCCGGGACAGGTCCCAGTCCTTGCCGGAGCCCACGTGGTCCAGGAGGGACTGGTAGCTGGAGTGGACGATGAGGCCCACGTCGGTGATGCCGGCGTTGACCATGCTGGACAGGGCGAAGTCCACCAGGCGGTAGCGGCCGCCGAAGGGGATCGAGCAGGTGTTGCGGTGCTGGGTCAGCTCCCGCAGGTCTTTGTTGGAGCGATAGGCGAAGACCAATCCGTGGAGGTTATTCATGCCTTTCCACCCTCCTTCACATTTTTCGTGACCATGGCCGCCGGGGCCACGGAGGCGTTCTTGCCCACCGTGATGTTGGAGGCGACCACGGCGATCCCCCAGTCGGTCTTATCTCCGTTCTCCTTGGGGGGAGCGCCCACCTCCGCGCCGGCCTCGATCACCGCGTCCTCGGCCACGATGGCGTAGTCCACCTTGGCCCCGGCCTTCACCACCGCGCCGGGCATGAGGATGGAGTAACGCACGGACGCGCCGGGCTCCACGGTGACGGAGTGGAACAGCACCGAGTGCTCCACCGTGCCGTTCACCTGGCAGCCGCCGGTGAGCAGGGAGTGGATCACCTTGGCGTCCCCGCCGATGCAGTGGGGGGGCTGGATGGGGGTGCGGGCGTAGATGGGCCAGTCGTCGTCAAAGAGATGGACCCCGTCCTCCACCGAGAGCATATCCATGTTGGCGTCCCACAGGGAGTCGATGGTGCCCACGTCCCGCCAGTAGCCCTGGAAGCGGTAGACGTGAAGGGACTCCTTCTTCTTGAGCATGGTGGGGATGATGTTCTTGCCGAAGTCGTTGGAGCTCTTCTCGTCCTTCTCGTCGTCGATGAGGTACTTGCGCAGCTTGGGCCAGGTGAAGATGTAGATGCCCATGGAGGCCAGGTTGCTCTTGGGTTTGGCGGGCTTCTCCTCGAACTCGTAGACCCGGCCCTCCTCGTCGCAGTTCATGATGCCCATGCGGGTGGCCTCCTCCATGGAGACCTCCTGGACGGCGATGGTCAGGTCGGCGCCGGTCCGCTTGTGCTGTTCCAGCATATCGGCGTAGTCCATCTTGTAGATGTGGTCGCCGGAGAGGATGAGCACGTAGTCGGGGTCGTACTGGTCGATGAAGTTGATGTTCTGGAAGATGGCGTTGGCGGTGCCCTTGTACCAGGAGCCCTGCTCATTCTCGCCCAGGTAGGGGGGCAGGATGTGCACGCCGCCGTCGGAGCGGTCCAGGTCCCAGGGCTGGCCGTTGCCGATGTAGGAGTTCAGCTCCAGGGGGCGGTACTGGGTGAGCACGCCCACGGTGTCGATGCCGGAGTTGACGCAGTTGGACAGGGGGAAATCGATGATGCGGTACTTGCCCCCAAAGGGGACGGCGGGCTTTGCCACATGACGGGTCAGGGCCTTCAGACGGCTGCCCTGTCCGCCGGCCAGCAGCATGGCCACACATTCTTTTTTCACAGCTTCTTCACATCCTTACTTGGTATTTTTTACGGCCTTCTTGGCCGAGGTCGCCTTTTTCGCGGCGGGCTTGGTTTCCCCCGCCGCCTTGGGCTTGCGCCCTGGGGTCTTCTTGGTGCAGACCAGCACCATCGCCCCCATGGGGGGCACCACCAGGGACAGGGACTGCTCCTGGCCGTGCATAGGCTCCTTGGCGGTCTTGAGGACGCCCTGGGGGGCGCGGCCCATGCCGCCGAAGTCGAAGTCGTCGGTGGAGAAGACCACCTGATACTCCCCCGCCGTCGGGACGCCCACCCGGTAGTCCTCGTGCATCACCGGGGAGAAGTTGCACACCACCATCACCCACTTGCCCTTCTTGTCCGTGCGGGTAAAGGCGATGATGTTGTTGTTGTTGTCGTCGGGCACCAGCCACTGGAACCCCTCCCAGGAGTAGTCCTGCTCCCACAGGGCGGGGGTCTTGAGGTAGAGGTCGTTCACCGCCTTGAAGAAGGCGTGGAGCTGCTGGTGGCGGTGTCCGTCCTCCGTGTCCTGGTCCAGCACGAACCAGTCCAGCTCGCCCTCGTAGTGCCACTCGCTCCACTGGCCCAGCTCGGTGCCCATCATGGTGAGCTTCTTCCCCGGGTGGGTGAGCATGTAGGTGTAGAAGGCCCGAACCCCGGCGTACTTCAGGGGGTCGTCCCCGGGCATCTTGTTGAGCAGGGACCCCTTCATATGTACCACCTCGTCGTGGCTGAGGGGGAGGAGGAAGTTCTCCGAGAAGGCGTAGAACAGGGAGAAGGTGATGTCGTGGTGGTTGTACTGGCGGAAGTAGGGGTCCAGGCGGATGTAGTGGAGGATGTCGTTCATCCAGCCCATGTTCCACTTCAGGTTGAAGCCCAGGCCGCCCTCCAGACCGCCCTTCTCCACCGGCTTGGTCACGTTGGGCCAGGCGGTGGACTCCTCGGCGATCATCATGCACCCGGGGTGGAGGGAGAACATATGGGTATTCAGCTGCTGGAGGAAGTCCACCGCCTCCAGGTTCTCGTGCCCGCCGAAGATGTTGGGGCACCACTCTCCGCCCTGCCGGTTGTAGTCCAGGTAGAGCATGGAGGCCACCGCGTCCACCCGCAGCCCGTCGATGTGGTACTCCTTCATCCAGAAGTTGGCCGAGGAGAAGAGGAAGGAGCGGACCTCGTTGCGGGCGAAGTCGAAGACCTGGGTGCCCCACTCCTTGTGCTCGCCCTTGCGGGTGTCGGCGTACTCATAGGTGGGGGAGCCGTCGAAGTGGTAGAGGCCGAAGGCGTCCTTGGGGAAGTGGGCGGGCACCCAGTCCAGGATGACGCCGATCCCCGCCTGGTGGAAGGTGTCGATGAGGTGCATCAGGTCGTGGGGGGTGCCGAAGCGGCTGGTGGCGGCGAAGTAGCCGGTGACCTGATAGCCCCAGGAGGCGTCCAGGGGGTGCTCGGTGAGGGGCATCAGCTCCACGTGGGTGTAGCCCATCTCCTTCACGTACCCGGGCAGGCGCTCCGCCAGCTCCCGGTAGGAGAGGAACCGCCCCTCCTCTCCCCGCTGCCAGGAGCCCAGGTGGACCTCATAGATGTTCAGGGGCTGGTCGTAGACAGGGGTCTTGGCCTTCCGGTCCTGCCACGCCTTGTCCCCCCAGCGGTAGCCGGAGATGTCATAGAGCTTGGAGGCGGTGCCGGGGCGGGTCTCGGCGTGGAAGGCGTAGGGGTCGGCCTTCATGTGGAGCTGCCCGTCCACCCCCTGGATGGCGTATTTGTAGATGTCGTACTGCTGGAG
>CANQMK010000196.1 GCA_947624895.1 uncultured Oscillospiraceae bacterium
TGCGGATCAGGGTGAAGTAGCCAAAGCCCTGGAGGATGGCGATGGCCACGGTGGTGTAGCGGGTGATGGCGGCGATCTTCTTCTGGCCCTCGTCGCCGCCCTCTTTCTTCAACCGCTCCAGGGCGGGGATGGCGACGCACAGCAGCTCGATGATGATGGAGCTGTTGATATAGGGCTGGATGCTCAGGGCGAATACCGTCGCCTGGGCAAAGGCGTCGCCGCTCATGGCGTTCAACAGGCCGAAGATGGTGCCGGACTGGGTGTCCAGATAGCCCTTCAGGGCGTCACTGCTGATGAAGGGGACCGGGACCACCGAGCCCAGGCGGAAGATGAGCAGCGCGAAGAGGGTGAACAGCAGCTTGCGGCGCAGCTCGTCGATCTTCCAGGCGTTCCGGATGGTCGTGATCAATTCAAATCACCTCGGCCTTTCCGCCCGCCGCCTCGATCTTCTCCTTGGCGGAGGCGGAGAAGGCGGTGGCCCGGACGGTCAGCTTCTTGGTGAGCGTCCCGTTGCCCAGCACCTTCACGCCGTGCTCGCACTTGGAGATGATCTTCTTGTCCAGCAGGTCACAGATGTTGACGGTGGCACCGTCGTCAAACTTGTTCAGGCTGGCCACGTTGATGGCCTCCAGGGGCTTGGCGAAGATGTTGTTGAAGCCCCGCTTGGGCACCCGGCGGGCCAGGGGCATCTGGCCGCCCTCAAAGCCCACGCGCACCCCGCCGCCGGAGCGGGCCCACTGGCCCTTGTGGCCCCGACCGGCGGTCTTGCCGTTGCCGGTGCCGGCGCCGCGGCCCTTCCGCTTGCCCACCTGGGTGGAGCCGGGGGCGGGGGAGAGATCATGCAAATTCATTGTTGCGCCTCCTTACTTTTCCTCGGTCACCTGAAGGAGGTAACCGATCAGGGCGATCTTGCCCCGGGTAGCGGCGTTGTCGGGCTGGACGGTGGTGTCCCCGATCTTCCGCAGGCCCAGAGCCTCGGCGGTGGCCTTGTGCTTGGCCAGGCGGCCGTTCAGGCTCTTGGCCAGAGTGATGTTCAGCTTAGCCATGTCACGACCCTCCTTAACCGGTGATTTCTTCCACGCTCTTGCCCCGGGTCTTGGCGACCTGCTCAGGGCTGCGGAGCGCCTTCAGCCCCTCGAAGGTGGCGGAGACCACGTTCTGGGGGTTGTTGGAGCGCAGGCACTTGGCCCGGATGTCCCGGATGCCGGCGGCCTCCATCACCGCGCGGACCGGGCCGCCGGCGATGATGCCGGTGCCGGGGGCGGCGGGCTTGAGGAGGACCCGGCCGGCGCCGAACTCTCCGATGATCTCGTGGGGGATGGTGGTGCCGGAGAGGGTGACGTTGGTCAGGTGCTTCTTGGCGTCCTCGATGCCCTTGCGGATGGCCTCGGGGACCTCGGCGGCCTTGCCGGTGCCAAAGCCCACGCGGCCCTTCTCGTCGCCGATGACCATGAGGGCGGTGAACTTGGCCACACGGCCGCCCTTGACCGTCTTGGAAACGCGGTTCAGATAGACCAGCTTCTCGCTGAACTCGCTCTGCTCTTTTTCAAACTTAGGCATATCTCATCCTCCTCCCTTAAAACTCCAGGCCGCCCTCGCGGGCGCCCTCGGCCAGGGCCTGGACCCGACCGTGGTAGACATAGCCGCCCCGGTCGAAGACCACGGTGGTGATGCCCTTGTCCTTGGCCCGCTGGGCCACGGTCTGGCCGACCTTCTTGGCCGCTTCCTTGTTGCTGCCCAGGCCCTCGAACCCCTTCTCCAGGGAGGAGGCGGAGCAAAGGGTCACGCCGTTGACGTCGTCGATGACCTGCGCGTAGATGTTGGTCTCGCTGCGGAACACGTTCAGACGGGGACGCTCGGGGGTGCCGCTGATCTTGGCGCGGACCCGCTTGTGGCGGCGCAGCCGCTGAGCGTTGGTATCGATCTTCTTGATCATAGCTTAAGGCACCTCCTTACTTCTTCTTGACGCCGGTCTTGCCTTCCTTGCGGCGGATGACCTCGTCTGTGTATTTGATCCCCTTGCCCTTGTAGGGCTCGGGCGGACGTTTCTCTCTGATCTCGGCGGCGAACTGGCCCACGCGCTGCTTGTCCGCGCCGCTGACGACGATCTTGTTGGGGGTGGGGGTCTCCAGGGCGATGCCCTCGGGGGCCTCCATGGTCACCTGGTGGGAAAAGCCCAGGTTCATGACCAACTTGCCGCCCTCCATGGCCACGCGGTAACCCACGCCGTTCACGTCCAGCTCCTTCTTAAAGCCCTCGGTGACGCCCACGACCATGTTGTTGAGCAGGGTGCGGGTCAGGCCGTGGAGACTGCGGCTCTCCTTGAGATCGTTGGGACGGGTCACGTGGACCACGTTCCCCTCCTGCTGGATGGTGATGATGGGGCTCAGGTCCCGCTCCAGGGCGCCCTTGGGGCCCTTCACGGTGACGTGGTTGTTCTCGCCCACCTTGACCTCCACGCCGGCGGGCAGGGTGATGGGCATTCTACCAATTCTCGACATTTGCTCTGCCCTCCCTTACCACACGAACGCCAGGACCTCACCGCCGACGTGGGCCGCCCGCGCGGCCTTGTCGGTCATGACGCCCTTGGACGTGGAGATGATGGCGATCCCCAGGCCCCGGATGACCCGGGGCAGCTCGTCTGCGCCGGCGTACACCCGGAGGCCGGGCTTGCTGACGCGGCGGAGATTGGTGATGGCCTTCTCCTTGTTGGCATTGTACTTCAGGGTGATCTTGATGATCCCCTGCATCCCGTCCTCGACCAGCTGGTAGTTCTTGATATAGCCCTCGTCGAGGAGGATCTGCGCGATGGACTTCTTCATGTTGCTGGCGGGCACGTCCACCGTATCATGCCCGGCGTTGGACGCGTTGCGGATGCGGGTCAGCATATCCGCAATGGGGTCTGTGATCTGCATGAGATTACCTCCTATTAAGATTACCGGCTCACGCCGGTGCGTCGGCAAGGTATCTGGGCTTAGGCACCGTCCCGACCTTTTGCCGACGGCGGGGGAAATGTTTCAAAAACCGGGGAAGAGGCGGGCTGGAGTTACCAGCTCGCCTTCTTGACCCCAGGAATTTGACCTTTGTAGGCCAGCTCCCGGAAGCAGATACGGCAGATGCCGTAGTCCCGGAGGTAGGCGTGGGGACGGCCGCAGATCTTGCAGCGGTTGTAGCGCCGAGTGGAGAACTTGGGCTTGGCCTGCTGCTTCAGGATCATGGATTTCTTCGCCATGTGTTCCGCTCTCCTTTCTCAGCTCCGGATGAAGGGGGCGCCGATGAGCTCCAGCAGAGCCCGGCCCTCCTCGTCGGTGTTGGCGGTGGTGCAGATGATCACGTCCATGCCCCGGATCTTGTCGATCTTGTCGTAGTCGATCTCGGGGAAGATCAGCTGCTCCTTCAGGCCCAGGGCGTAGTTGCCGCGGCCGTCAAAGGAGTTGGGGTTGATGCCCCGGAAGTCGCGGACCCGGGGGAGGGCCACGCTGAACAGGCGGTCCAGGAACTCCCACATCTTGTCGGAGCGGAGGGTCACCTTGGCGCCGATGGGCATCCCCTCACGGAGCTTGAAGTTGGCCACCGACTTCTTGGCCTTGGTGATGATGGGCTTCTGGCCGGTGATGGCGGCCAGGTCGCCCACCACGGCCTCCAGGACCTTGG
>CANQMK010000197.1 GCA_947624895.1 uncultured Oscillospiraceae bacterium
TCTCGCTGGCCAGCTTGAGCCGCTGGGCCTCTCCGCCGGAGAGGCCGGGGGTGCCCTCCCCCAGGGTGAGGTAGCCCAGGCCCAGGTCGCACAGCGTCTGGAGCCGCTGGGCCACCAGCTTCATGTCCCGGCACGCCTCCAGGGCGGCGGACACGTCCATGTCCATCAGCTGGGGGAGGCTGTAACGCGCCCCCCGCTTGTCCTCCCAGAGGACCTCCCCCGCCTCCTGGCGGTAGCGGGACCCCCGGCACTGGGGGCAGGGGATCTCCACGTCGGGGAGGAACTGCACGTCCAGGCTGACGGTGCCGGTGCCGTCGCAGGTGGGACAGCGCAGGGCGCCGGTGTTGTAGGAGAAGTCCCCCGCCTTCCACCCCCGGGCCTTGGCCGCCGGGGTCCGGGCGTAGACCTTCCGCAGTTCGTCGTGAACGTCGGCATAGGTGGCCACAGTGGAGCGGATGTTCACGCCGATGGGGGTGGCGTCGATGAGCTTGACCTGGCGGATGCCGGGGGCGTCCAGGGCCGCCACGTGGTCGGGCAGGCGCTCCCCCGCCGTCAGGGCGGCCAGGGCGGGGACCAGGCTCTCCAGGATGAGGGTGGTCTTCCCCGAGCCGGAGACCCCCGTCACCGCCGTCAGCCGCCCCTTGGGGATGGTCACCTCCAGGGGGCGGACGGTGTGGATGGGGCCGGTGGACAGGCGCACCACCCCCCGCTCGAACAGCGCCTCCCCCGTCAGGGCGGGGCGGGTCCGGCCACGGGCGGCGCCGGTGAGGAAGGGGGCCAGCTTGGAGTTGGGGTCCCGCTCCAGGGCCTGCCGGTCCCCCTGGGCGATGATCCGGCCCCCCTCCGCCCCCGCGCCGGGGCCCAGCTCGAGGAAGTGCTGGGCGTGGCTGAGGATCTGCACGTCGTGGTCCACCAGCACCACGCTGTTGCCGTCCGCCACCAGGTCCTCCATCACCCCCAGGAGGCCCTCGATGTTGTGGGGGTGAAGGCCGATGGAGGGCTCGTCCAGGACGTAGAGCACGCCGGTGGTGCGGTTGCGCACCGCCCGGGCCAGCTGCATCCGCTGGCGCTCCCCGGTGGACAGGGTGGCCCCCGCCCGGTCCAGGGCCAGGTAGCCCAGGCCCAGCTCCAACAGCCGCCGGGCGGAGACCTGGAAGGACTCGCAGATGGCCTGGGCCATGGGGCGCATGGGCTCGGGCAGGGTGTCCGGCACTCCCGCCACCCACGCCGTCAGCTCGCTGAGGGTCATCCGGCACGCCTCGTCCAGGCCGATGCCCCGGAGCTTCGGCTCTCGGGCCTTGTCCGACAGGCGGGTGCCGCCGCAGTGGGGGCAGGGGCCGGTCTTGAGGAACTTCTCCACCCGCTTCATGCCCTTGTCGTCCTTCACCTTGGCCAGGGCGTTCTCCACGGTGTAGACGGCGTTATAGTAGGTGAAGTCCAGCTCGGCGAAGTCGTCCCCCTTCTTGGACTGATAGAGGATATGCCGCTTCTCCGCCGGGCCGTGGAAGACGATCTCCCGCTCGGCGGGGGTGAGCTGGGCAAAGGGCACGTCGGTGCGCACCCCCATGGCCCGGCACACGTCGGTCATCAGCGACCACATCAGCGTCCGCCAGGGGACCACCGCCCCGCCGTCGATGGTCAGGCTCTCGTCGGGGACCAGGGTGGACTCGTCCACCACCCGCACCACCCCGGTGCCGGAGCAGTGAGGGCAGGCCCCCTGGGAGTTGAAGGCCAGCTCCTCCGCCCCCTGGGGCCAGAAGCGCTCCCCGCACACCGGGCAGGTGAGCTTCCGGCCCGCCGCCACGTCCAGGGTGGGCTCCAGGTAGTGGCCGTTGGGACAGCGGTGGCTGGCCAGGCGGGAGTACATCAGGCGCAGGGAGTTGAGCAGCTCGGTGCCGGTGCCGAAGGTGGAGCGGATGCCGGGCACCGCCGGGCGCTGGTGGAGGGCCAGGGCGGCGGGGACGTGGCGGATCTCGTCCACCTGGGCCGCCGCCGCGCCGGTCATCCGCCGCCGGGTGTAGGTGGAAAGGCTCTCCAGGTAGCGCCGGGACCCCTCGGCGTACAGCACCCCCAGGGCCAGGGAGGACTTGCCTGAGCCGGACACCCCGGCCACGCCCACGATCTGCCCCAGGGGCACGTCCACGTCGATGTTCTTCAGGTTGTGTACCCGCGCCCCCCGCACAGAGATGACTTGGGGTCGGTCCATGGACGCTCCTCCTCTCTTGAAAAGAGGGCGCGCCGCGGCGCGCCCTCTGGTGGTCTTTTCGTTATCGCGGGGAGACGGACAGGTGGTAGGCCTCCTTCTCCTCGTACATCCGGCTGTCCGCCCGGATGATGAGGGTGGACAGATCGTACTTCGGCCCAAAGGACGCCCCCACGGACATATGGCAGAACAGCCCCTTGTGCCGACTGCGGTTCTCCAGGTTGATCCGCTCCAGCGCCCGCCGCCACTGCTCCACCTTCTGGTCCACCAGCGTCGGGTCCTCCGTCTCCACCACCACCAGGAACTCGTCCCCGCCGATGCGGAAGCCGTGGCAATTCTCGTCAAAGAGGGGGTGCAGGCTCTCCGCGCAGCGGCGCAGGAGCAGGTCGCCCTGCTCGTGGCCCAGCTCGTCGTTGGTCCTCTTCAGCCCGTCCACGTCGAAGAACAGGACCCCCACCGACTCGTTCTCCACCGGGGTCTTGAGGTACTGGTCGTAGACGTAGGAGTTGTAGAGCCCGGTGAGGGCGTCGATGCGGTTCATGTGGAGGATCTTCTCCTGGTTCTCGATGCTGGTGACCCCCTTCTGGGTGGCGGTGAGGATGAGCTTGGCCATCAACAGCACCGCCAACAGCCAGGGGAAGGACACGTAGACCACCACCCCCAGGAGTCCCTGGGCCATCACGCCGGTGGGGGCCACCACCTGGGCGGGCACCTCCCCCCGGAGGGCGTAGGACAGCAGGAAGCGCAGGTACTCGCTCTGCCACAGGCCCAGCACGCCCCCCAGCGGCGGGGCCACCGCCACGCACAGGCAGGAGCCCACCACCGCCAGGCGGCTCACCCGCATGGAGTTATACTGCACCGCCAACAGCATGGGTAACAGCGCCAGGGGCGTGGTGATGGGGAAAAGGCACATGGCGAAGAGAAAGCACATCACGCAGGTACAGCCCAGCACCACGTATTTGCTCCGCCGGTCTGAGGAGAGCTTGTGGTTGGCGGCGATGACCTGAGGGATGAGGGAGCACACCAGCCCGATCACCACGCACACCCGCATGATGGTCTTCTCCACGTGGAACAGGCCCAGCTCGTTGAGGGCCAGGCACAGCAGCTGGGAAAAAGCCCCCACCCACAGCGCCTTCGCCACGTAGAGGTTGGGCTTGCGCTCGTTCTCCTCCGCCCGCAGGAGCTTGGCGCTGTCAAAGTCGAACACGGTCGCTCCCTCCCTTCCCGGAGTGTTCATCCCCCTGGCGCGTTCGCCGCGCGGAATGTTTGTCCAACAGACTGACTTTGTATTATACTACAACTTTTCCCCCGACGCAAGAGGGGGCCATGTCCCGCAGGACTGTAGGTGTAGGATTTACAATGATGTGTTACAAAGGAAGGTAAAAGGGTAGCGAATAGGATCGGCCTGTGGTACGGTAAAGTTGCT
>CANQMK010000198.1 GCA_947624895.1 uncultured Oscillospiraceae bacterium
TTGGCCCTCTGCTTGTCGTTGGGGCTGGCCGTCCCCGCCTTGGCGCTGGCCTACGGGGAGGAGTATATCGGGTATGACTCCTCCGCCAGCCAGCAGTACCGGGATGTGCCGGAGGACCACTGGGCCTTCCAGTCCATCGCCACCTGTTCCCAGCGGACCTGGTTCAACGGCTACCCCGACGGCACCTTCCGCCCCGAGGGGCTCATCACCCGGGAGGAGGCCGCCAAGGTCTTCGCCGTGGCCATGGGGCTGGAAATTGAGGAGGACCCGGAGGTGACCTACACCGACACCGCCGACAACTGGGCCAGGGCGTACATCGAGGCCGTCAAGCCCCTCTTCCCCAATGTGGCGAACCTCCAGGGCACCGCCAGCTTCCGCCCCACCCAGACCATCACCCGGGAGGAGACCATCTACGCCCTGGTGGTGGCGTGGCGGTACGCCAGCAAGGCCACCAACGCCGATCTGTCGGTGCTCAATATGTTCTCTGATACCAGCAGCATCTCCGTGGGGGTGAAGCCCTACATGGCGGTGGCGGTGTCGGAGGGGCTGGTGTCCGGCCTGCCGGACGGCACCATCGCCGCCCAGAAGGGGCTCACCCGGGCGGAGTTTGCCACCCTGCTGGCCCGGGCGCTGAGCCACGGCTACGGCCCTGACTCCACCGAGGCCCCCGCCATCAGCCTGGAGCGGTATTCCGCCGAGACCACCCAGACGACGGCGACCCTCTCCGGCAAGGTCTCCCCCATGGCCTCCGGCACCAAGCTGACCCTGGACGGGCGGAGCGTCACGCTGGATAAGAGCGGTGCCTTCTCCGTCAAGGTGGAGCTGCAGAAGGGGAGCAACTCCTTCACTCTGACCGCGGTGAACGGCTACGGCGTAAAGACCAGCAAGACGGTCACGGTGAAGCGCGCCGACCCGGAGCCCAGCCAGACGCCGACCCCCGCGCCCACCCGTCAGCCGGAGCCCAGCCAGACGCCGGAGCCGTCCCCCAGCCAGACGGCCAAGCCCTCTAAGGAGCCCGAACCTTCCCAGGAACCGGAGCCGTCCAAGGACCCGGAGCCCGCGCCCTCTCAGGAGCCGAAGCCCACCCCGTCCCAGGACCCCAAGCCGTCCCCCTCCCAGGAGCCCGAGCAGAAGGAGGACGAATGGATCGACCCGGACCCCACAGCGGTCAAGTCGGGCCAGTGTGGCGCCGACTTGTATTGGATACTCTATGACAATGGCGAGATGGTCATCAGTGGCAATGGCCTTATGGAAAACTACAGCCCACTGGGATATGCTGGCCAAGCTCCCTGGAGCAACTGCCGAGATCAAATCCACTCCGTTACCATAGAGAGTGGGGTGACCTCCGTGGGAGATAGTGTGTTTGATCACTGCGAAAAACTTACCAAAGTGACCCTACCGAGCAGCATCAAATCCATTGGTTCTAACGCGTTTTCTTCCTCTGGTCTGACCTCTATTGACATCCCTACCAGAGTGACAAGTATTGGAGATTATGCGTTTTCAAGTTCAAACCTGACCTTTATTGACCTTCCCGACAACGTGACCAATATTGGGACGGGTGCCTTTTGGTATAGCAGGTTGGCCCGGATTACCCTCCCGGCGGGGCTGGAGTCTATCAGCAATAGCATGTTTGGGGGCTGTACCAACCTGACCTGGATCGCCATCCCGGAGAGCGCCACCGCCATCGGAGACCGGGCGTTTTACAACTGTCCCAGCCTAGCTGATGTTTACTACGCCGGAGACGCTCAGAGTTGGGCTTATATCAGCATCGCCAACGACAACGACGATCTCACCGATGCCACCTTCCACTTCAACTCCACGGGGAAATGACCTCCCCCGGCGACTAACTCACGGCAAATCAAAAAGGACCGCGCCGATGGGCGCGGTCCTTTTGTTTGCTTATGGGCTTGCTTACTTCAGGCTCTCCGCCACGGCGACGGCCACGGCGACGGTGGCGCCCACCATGGGGTTGTTGCCCATGCCCAGGAAGCCCATCATCTCCACGTGGGCGGGGACGGAGCTGGAGCCGGCGAACTGGGCGTCGGAGTGCATCCGGCCCATGGTGTCGGTCATGCCGTAGCTGGCGGGGCCGGCGGCCATGTTGTCGGGGTGGAGGGTGCGGCCGGTGCCGCCGCCGGAGGCCACGGAGAAGTACTTCTTGCCCTGCTCGATGCACTCCTTCTTATAGGTGCCGGCCACGGGGTGCTGGAAGCGGGTGGGGTTGGTGGAGTTGCCGGTGATGGACACGTCCACCCCCTCCAGGTGCATGATGGCCACGCCCTCGCGCACGTCGTCGGCGCCGTAGCAGCGGACGTTGGCCCGCTCGCCCTCGGAGTAGCGGGTCTCCTTGACCACGTTCACCTTGCCGGTGGCGTAGTCGAACTGGGTCTGGACGTAGGTGAAGCCGTTGATGCGGGAGATGATCTGGGCCGCGTCCTTGCCCAGGCCGTTGAGGATGACCCGCAGGGGCTCCTTCCGGGCCTTGTTGGCGTTGCGGACGATGCCGATGGCCCCCTCGGCGGCGGCGAAGGACTCGTGCCCGGCCAGGAAGGCGAAGCACTTGGACTCGTCGCTGAGGAGCATGGCGCCCAGGTTGCCGTGGCCCAGGCCCACCTTGCGGTCGTCGGCCACGGAGCCGTCGATGCAGAAGGCCTGGAGGCCCTCGCCGATGGCGGTGGCGGCCTCGGCGGCGGTCTTGACGCCCTTCTTCAGGGCGATGGCCGCGCCCACGCAGTAGGCCCAGCAGGCGTTCTCAAAGCAGATGGGCTGGATGCCCTTGACGATCTCGTAGGGGTCGAAGCCCGCGGCCTGGCAGATCTCCCGGGTCTCCTCCACGCTCTTGATGCCGTACTGACTGAGGACGGAATTGATCTTGTCAATGCGGCGCTCGTAACTTTCAAATAAAGCCATTTCTCAATTCCTCCTTAATTACTGCTTCCGGGGGTCGATATACTCAGCCGCGCCGTCGAACTGGCCGTAGTGGCCCTTGGCCTTCTCCAGGGCCTCGTTGGCGTCCATGCCGCCCTTGATGAAGTCCATCATCTTGCCCAGGCTGACGAACTCGTAGCCCACGATCTCCTTGTCCTTGTTCAGAGCGACGCGGGTGCAGTAGCCCTCGGCCATCTCCAGGTAGCGGGGGCCCTTCTCCTTGGTGGCGAACATGGTGCCCACCTGGGAGCGCAGGCCCTTGCCCAGGTCCTCCAGGCTGGCGCCCACCACCAGGCCGCCCTCGGAGAAGGCGCTCTGGGTGCGGCCGTAGACGATCTGGAGGAACAGCTCCCGCATGGCGGTGTTGATGGCGTCGCACACCAGGTCAGTGTTCAGCGCCTCCAGCAGGGTCTTGCCGATGAGGATCTCGCTGGCCATGGCGGCGGAGTGGGTCATGCCGGAGCAGCCGATGGTCTCCACCAGGGCCTCCTCGATGACGCCGTCCTTCACGTTCAGGGTGAGCTTGCACGCGCCCTGCTGGGGGGCGCACCAGCCGATGCCGTGGGTGAAGCCGGAGATGTCGCCGATCTGCTTGGCCTGGACCCACTTCCCCTCCTCGGGGATGGGGGCGGGGCCGTGGTAGGCGCCCTTGGCCACGGG
>CANQMK010000199.1 GCA_947624895.1 uncultured Oscillospiraceae bacterium
GGCCATCACCCCCACCTCGTAGGCCAGGGAGGTGTCCAGCTGGATGTGGGCGGACTCCCGGTAGGGGGAGATGTAGAGCTTCTCCCCCCGGCGGACGTTGGCCCAGCCGGCCAGGGTGTCCCGGGCGGAGTAGCCCCGGAAGTTGTAGTCCCGCACCGCCCGGCGGGCCAGGCGGATCCAGGTGCGCTTGAACACCACCTGCCCGCCGTCCGCCACGTCGCTCCGGGCGGAGAGGTAGAGGCGCAGGGCGCTGGGGTGGGACTGGGTGATCCGGGGGTTCAGGGCGTGGATCCCCTCGAAGATGGCGATCTCGTTCTCCCGCAGCTCCACCCGCTGGGACTTGGCGGGGTTGCGGATCTGGCGGGAGAAGACGAAGTGGGGCACCCAGATGCCCCGACCCTCCTCCAGGTCGGTGAAGTGCTGGCTCAGAAGGGCCCAGTCCAGCAGGTCGGGGGACTCCAGGTCCACCTGCCCCTCCGGGGTGAGGGGGAGGATGTCGCCGGGGTGGCGCTCGATGAAATACTGGTCCAGGGAGATGGCGTGGGTGGTGATGCCCCGGCGCTCCAGCTCCTCCTCCAGCTTCAGGGAGGTGGTGGTCTTCCCCGAGCCGGAGGGGCCGGAGAGGAGGACCACCGGACTGTGGGCCATGTTGGCCTGGATGGCGTCGGCGGTCTGGGCGATGTGGGATTGGAAGTCCTGGTCGCACTGGGCGATGAAGCCCGCCGGGTCGGACTGGGCCGCGGCGTTGATCTCTGTCAGTTGATAGGCCATGAAAGGGCCTCCCTCTCCGATAAAATATCCTCCAGGCGCTCCAGGTATTCCTTGGGGTACTTGGGGTTGGTGTGCCGGGTGACCGCGCCGGTGGCCCGGCAGATGAGTTTGCTCACGCCGCCTGCCCCCAGGGCCAGGACGCTGTGGAGCTCCTCCATCATGACGATGTTGTAAAACCCGCTCTCCCGCCGCCGGGTCCAGCCCACGTTCTCCAGCGCGCCGGTCATGTACTTCTGGCGGTAGAGGTAGTAGGGCCGGTAGCCGTGGGCGGGCAGGACCTGGGCGGCGTAGGCCAGCATCCGGGTCACCGCCTGGGCGTCGGGCGCCGCCCCCTGGCCCTCTGGGTCGGCCAGCAGGGTGGAGCCGTGCTTCCGGGCCAGGGTGTGGACGGTGATCTCCTCCGGGGCCAGGGTCAGAAGCTCGTCCAGGGTGGCCTGGAAGCCGGCGGGACTGTCCTGGGGGAGGCCGGCGATGAGGTCGGTGTTGACGGCGGAGAAGTCAAAGGCCCGGGCCAGGGCGTAGGCCGCGCGGAACTGGTCGGCGGTGTGGGCCCGGCCCATGGCCCGGAGGACCTGGTCGGAGAGGGTCTGGGGGTTCACGGAAATGCGACCTACCCCGTGGGCGCGGAGGACGGCCAGCTTCTCCGCCGTGATGGTGTCCGGTCGGCCCGCCTCCACGGTGAACTCGACCAGAGGAGCGCGGTCCAGCCAGCGGTCCAGGGCGGTGAGCAGGCGGTCCAGCTGGGGGGCGGAGAGGGTGGTGGGGGTGCCGCCGCCTATGTACACCGAGCGGACCCGCAGGCCCCGCCGGGCCAGGAAGTCCCCCGCCCAGAGGATCTCCCGCTCCAGGGCGGCCACGTAGGGGTCCACCAGGGCCAGCGCGCCCTTCACGTCGGCGGAGATGAAGGAGCAGTAGGCACAGCGGGTGGGGCAGAAGGGGATGCCCAGGTAGAGGGACACGTCCCCCGGCGCCAGCTCCGCCGCCACCGCCCGGCTCTCCTGGGCACAGCGGATGGCCAGGATGGCCTTGTCCCGGTCCAGGCCGTAGAGGCCGGTGAGCAATTCGGCGCAGGCGGGGGAGTCCGCCCCCCGGTCCAGCCATTTCCGCACCAGCTTGGCCGGGCGTACCCCGCTGAGGGCACCCCAGGCGGGCCTGCCGGTGAGGGAGACGATGGCCCGGTAGGTGGCCATCTTCACCAGCCGCTGTTCCAGGGCCCGGGGCTGGTCGGGGGTGTCCAGGCCGAACTCCGCGGCTCGGGCCTCCCCCGTCCCCCGGCGGCTGTCCAGGGTGAATTCCGCCCTGGCCCGGTCCCCCAGAAGGGTCACCACCCCCTGGTGGGGGTCGGCGGGGTCGCTGCCCACCGGGTCGCCGGGGAGGAGCATGGTGACCATCTGCTCCACCGCGTAGCGGTGGTCGTGGCCCTCTAAGATCAGCCTCATCCGGGGAAGCTCTGGAGGTAGGGGTTGCGGGCCCGCTCCTGGTCCAGGGTGGTGGGGGCGTCGTGGCCGGGGAAGACGCGGTAGTCCCCGGGGAGGGCCGCCAAGCGCTTCAGGGAGGCGGCCATCTGGCCGTCGTCCCCGCCGGGGAGGTCGGTGCGGCCTATGGAGAAGCGGAAGAGGGTGTCCCCGGTGAAGAGGCAGTCCCCCGTCAGGAAACAGCAGGAGCCGGGGGAGTGGCCGGGGGTGTGGAGGACGGTCACCTCCAGCCCCGCCAGGGAGAGGGTCATCCCCTCCGCCAGGGGCTTCCAGGCGGGGACCTTGCGCCAGGTGAAGTCCCCGGGGATGTCGCTCACGTCCCCCGGGTGGCAGTAGACCGGCAGCTCCGGCCACCGCTCCGCCAGCGCCGCCACCGCCCCCACGTGGTCGAAGTGGCCGTGGGTGAGCAAAATGGCGGCGGGGGCGAGGCCCAGGTCGCCGCAGGCGGCCAGCACCGTCTCCGGCGCGCCGCCGGGGTCCAGGATCAGGCCCTGGGGGCCGTTTTGGAGGAGATAGCAGTTGGCCCCCAGCGGGGGCAGGGGGAGACGGTGGACATCCACGGGGGTCACCTCCTTGATTACAAAAAGTTAAGTTTGGGACTCTTTATCCCGCAGGTAGACGTGCTTGGTGTGGGGGTTGCTGGTGGGGCGGGCGTCGATCTCGAAGCGGTCCAGGCTCTTGACCAGCTGGGTGAGCTTCTGGAAGCCGTAGTTTCGGGGGTCGAAGTCGGGCTGCTTGCGCAGGAGGAGGTTGCCCAGTTCCCCCATGAAGGCGTAGCCGTCCTCGTCGGCGATCATGGACAGGGAGTCGGCAATCATATCCACCACCGCCTGGGGCACTCCCTGGGCGGTGATGGTGGTCTCGCTGGCGTGGCGCGGGGGCCGGGGGGCGGCGGCCTTGGCGGGCTCCGCCTCCTCCGTCTCCTCCGCCTGGGCCTGGTGGGCCCGGATGACCTCGATGTAGATGAACTTGTCGCAGGCCACGATGAAGGGCTCCGGGGTCTTGCGCTCTCCCATGCCGATGACCTTCTTCCCCGCCTCCCGCAGGCGGGTGGCCAGGCGGGTGAAGTCCGAGTCGCTGGACACCAGCACAAAACCGTCGCACTGGTTGTTGTAGAGCAGGTCCATGGCGTCGATGATCATGGCCGAGTCGGTGGAGTTCTTGCCGGTGGTGTAGCTGTACTGCTGGATGGGGGTGATGGCGTTCTCCAGCAGGATGGGTTTCCAGGTGGACATATTGGGGGTGGTCCAGTCCCCGTAGATGCGCTTGACGGTGGGGGTGCCGTAGACGGCGATCTCCGCCATCACCGCCC
>CANQMK010000200.1 GCA_947624895.1 uncultured Oscillospiraceae bacterium
TTCGCCGCCTTCTCCCTGGTGGGGGAGAGCGTCACCGACCCCCTGAAGTACTACGACAACAACGTGGGCGGGGCGGTGAGCATGCTCACCGCCATGAAGAACCACGGGGTGGACAAGATCGTCTTCTCCTCCACTGCCGCCACCTACGGCGAGCCGGAGAAACAGCCCATCCAGGAGACCGATCGCACCGACCCCACCAACCCCTACGGGGCCTCCAAGCTGGCCATCGAGGGCTTGCTGAAGTGGAGCGACCGGGCCTACGGCATCCGCTACGCCGCCCTGCGCTACTTCAACGCCGCCGGGGCCAACACCGACGTGGGCATCGGCGAGGACCACCGCCCGGAGACCCACCTCATCCCCATCGTCCTCCAGTGCGCCTTGGGCAAGCGCCCCCAGGTGGGCATCTACGGGGACGACTACCCCACCCCGGACGGCACCTGCGTCCGGGACTACATCCACGTCCGGGACCTGGCCGCCGCCCACCTCCTGGCCCTGGAGTACCTGGACAAGGGCGGCCAGAGCGGGCCCTTCAACCTGGGCAGTGGGGACGGCTTCTCCGTGAAGGAGATCATCGACACCGCCCGCAAGGTCACCGGCAAGCCCATCCCCGCCGTGGTGGAGCCCCGCCGGGCGGGGGACCCCTCGGTGCTCATCGCCTCCAACGCCAAGGCCCGGGAGGTGCTGGGCTGGGCCCCGGAGCGGGGGCTGGAGGCCATCATCGCCGACGCCTGGGCCTGGCACTCCGCCCACCCGGACGGCTACGGGGAGGGCTGAGCCATGGTAGAGCGGGTAGAGCTGAAAAGCGGCTTCTGCTGGCGCATCCACCAGGGCGAGACCTATGTGGACATCGTCCCCTACGGCGCGTCCCTCCGCTCCATCGTGGTGCCCGACCGGGACGGCGTCCTCCGGGACGTGTGCCTGGGCTATGAGGGGGCGCTGGACTACGCCGGACAGGGCGGGTGCCTGGGCTCCATCGTGGGCCGGTACGCCAACCGCATCTCCGGCGCGGCCTTCTCTTTGAACGGCAGGGCCTATCCCCTCCTGGCCAACGAGGGCCCCAACACCCTCCACGGCGGCGGCATGGGCTACCACAAGCGCTGGTGGCACCTGGCTCCCCGGGGGGAGGACACCGTGGTGTGCACCCTGGACTCCCCCGACGGGGACGAGGGCTTCCCCGGCCGCCTGGCGGTGGAGGTGGCCTACACCTGGCGGGGCGGCGCCTTGACCATCCGCTACGCCGCCGTCGCCCAGGCGGACACGGTGGTGAACCTCACCAACCACGTCTACTTCAACCTGGCCGGGCAGGACGGCGGGGAGGTGGGAGACCACGCCCTCACCCTCCGGGCCGCTAAGTTCACCCCCATCGGGGCGGACAAGATGGTCACCGGCCAGCTGCGGGACGTGTCCGGCACCCCCTGGGACTTCCGCCAGGGCGCGGCCCTGGCCGACCGGTGGGACCACCCCGACCTGGGGGGCGGCTTCGACCACAACTACTGCCTGGACCCCGGGGAGGGCCCCGCCGCCGCCCTCTACTGCCCCCGGACGGGCATCCGCCTGGAGATGACCACCGACCGCCCCGGCTGTCAGCTTTACAGCGCCGGCGGCCTCAAGCCCCGGGCGGGCAAGGGCGGGGCGGCCTACGGCCCCCGCCACGGCCTGTGTTTGGAGACCCAGAACTACCCCAACGCGGTGAACACCCCCGCCTTCCCCTCCCCTGTCCTCCGGGCCGGGGAGACCTGGAAGAGCGAGACGGTGTACCGCTTCACCACAACCTGAAGGATGTAAAAACACCCCGGAGACGCTGTGCGTCTCCGGGGTGTTTTTACGCTTGTGGACGGCTTCACCGCTCCGGGGCGGGGGGCTGTTGGCCTTTGGCGTGGAGGAGGAGTTTTTCAAAGGTCTCGTCGGACAGGTCGTGCTCCACCCGGCAGGCGTCCCGCTCCGCCACCGCCGGGTCCACTCCCAGGCGGACGAAGAACTCCTTGAGGGTGCGGTGCCGCTCCCAGGTGCGCCGGGCCACCTCCCGGCCGGCGGGGGTGAGGGTGATGACGCCCATCTCGTCCATGCGGATATGGCCGCTCTCCCGGAGCTTTTTCATGGCCACGCTCACGCTGGGCTTGGAGTAGCCCAGGTCGGCCACCACGTCGATGCTCCGCACGCTCTTCCCCTGCTCCTCCAGCTTCAGGATGGACTCCAGGTAGTCCTCCCCGGACTGATAGATCGGCACGCCTGTCCCTCCCCTCATTTGGAAGCTATTTACAGAGTAGCACAAGCCACCCCAAAGGGCAAGAGAAAATTTTTCCGAAAAAGGGGTTGACAAACCGGGGGAGTTTGCGTATACTAACTTCGCTTGGGTTAGTGCTTACTAACCCTTTTCACCGCCACCTGGTTAGTCACATCTAACAAGAGGAGGGATCCCTATGCCCCTATCCATGCTGGCCCCCGGAGAGTCGGGGACCATCCGCAAGATCGCCGGTCGGGACGAGGTGCGCGCCCACCTGGCGGAGCTGGGCTTCGTGGTGGACGCGGTGGTCACCGTGGTCAGCGCCCTGGGGGGGAGTCTCATCCTCCAGGTGAAGGACAGCCGGGTGGCCCTGGACCAGCAGATGGCAAACCGTATTCTGATATCCGCGTAAAGGAGGAGAGAGGATGAAAACGCTGAAAGACGTGAAGGTGGGACAGACCACCACCGTGGTCAAACTCCACGGCGAGGGCGCCGTGAAGCGGCGGATCATGGACATGGGCATCACCCGGGGCACCGAACTGTTTGTCCGCAAGGTGGCCCCCCTGGGCGACCCCATGGAGCTGAACGTCCGGGGCTACGAGCTGTCCGTGCGCAAGGCGGACGCCGAGATGATCGAGGTGGAGTAAAAATTTTTTAGAGATAGGTTAGTTATAGCTAATCAAAGGAGGATACAGCATTGGCAGACTTGAAGATCGCCCTGGCGGGCAACCCCAACTGCGGGAAGACCACGCTGTTCAACGCCCTCACCGGCTCCAACCAGTATGTGGGCAACTGGCCGGGGGTGACGGTGGAGAAGAAGGAGGGCGCCCTGAAGGGCCACAAGGACGTGACCATTCAGGACCTGCCCGGCATCTACTCCCTGTCCCCCTACACCCTGGAGGAGGTGGTGGCCCGGAACTACCTGGTCCGGGAGAAGCCGGACGCCATTCTCAACATCGTGGACGGCACCAACATCGAGCGCAACCTCTACCTCACCACCCAGCTCATCGAGCTGGGCCTGCCGGTGGTGGTGGCGGTGAACATGATCGACCTGGTGCGGAAGAACGGGGACAAGATCGACCTGGGCCGCCTGGGCGCCGCCCTGGGCTGCCCGGTGGTGGAGATCTCCGCGCTGAAGGGGGAGGGGGGCATGGCCGCCGCAGAAAAGGCGGTGGAGCTGGCCCGGAGCCACCGGGCCGGGGAGCTGCCCCACGTGTTCACCGGCAGTGTGGAGCACGCCCTGGCCCACATCGAGGAGTCCATCCAGACCGCCGTCCCCCAGGGGTATCTGCGCTGGTACGCCATCAAGGT
>CANQMK010000201.1 GCA_947624895.1 uncultured Oscillospiraceae bacterium
CTTTACCGTACCACAGGCCGATCCTATTCGCTACCCTTTTACCTTCCTTTGTAACACATCATTGTAAATCCTACAGGCGGCGTAGACACCGGGCCCGGCACGCCTTGACACAGGGCGGCGGAGGATGGTAATATGACAGTATCTACACCAGGAGCGCGCCGCTCCCACACGCGGGTATGATGGAATTGGTAGACATGCGAGATTTAGGTTCTCGTGCGGCGACGCGTTGGGGTTCGAGTCCCCATACCCGCACCAAAAATCCCTGAAACCAAACGGTTTCAGGGATTTTTCGCCTTTTGCCGCCCCTATATCAGGCCAGCTTGCGTCCAAAACCACATTTTGACTTGACAGTGTAGAATTGTTATAGTAAAATCATAAGGTATGCGGCGGGTAAAAGTCGGGCCGTTTTCGGCGGCCCGAGTTGTCCGTCCGCAAAGCCCCCGGGGGCTTTCGTCATTCTGCACAGAATGACGAAGGGTCTTACACGCGAAGATTTTGGCCGGGAGGCCGGCGCGGAAGGGGGCGACAAAACATTTTTAGGAGGAACACAAAATGAGCGAGAAGGATTTCAGGGAACAGACTAACCCGATATACAACACGGCAAAATCCATGCTCCTGCACCTGTGCATTGCGGGCGACCCGGATGCGCCGATTTTGGCGAAGAAGTTCGGCATCGACGCCGACTCGCTGATCGGCACGGAGGAGCAGAAAGTCGCCCTCAGCCTGGACCTGACCGCCATGACGGAGACCCGCTTCCGCTCCATCAACAAGATCGTGGAGAACTACAAAAACAGCACCGTGGTCGATATCCGTTGCGGCTACACCCCCCCCGCGCGCTGGTCAAGCCGTTTGTGGATATGCACTACATCGGCTGTGACCTGCCCATCGTGACCGACGAGCTCGCCCCGGTCTTTGGCGAGCTGTGCGCCCAGCGGGGGATCCAGAACAAGGAGTTCCGCAGTGCCGACGCGACCAACTACCGCGCCCTCCGGGACGCGCTGGGCTCGGTCAAGGGGGAGATCACCATCCTGTCCGACGGACTGCTCACCTATCTGAGCAACTCCGAGCTGACCGAGCTCTGCTCCAACATCCGCCGCCTGCTCAAGGAGTTCGGCGGGCGCTGGATCACCACCGACCCGGACGCGAACCCCATGTTCATGGCCGCCCTGACCGCCATCCGGGGCCAGGCCGCCTATGAGGATCTGGTCAAGACCATGCAGGTGTACGCCAAGCAGTCGGACACGAATATCGAAGTGCAGAACATGACCATCCTGGCCTACGACTTTGAAACCACCATGAACACCGTCACGAAGTTCCTCCGCTCGGTGGGCCTCAAGTGGGAGCGGGTGCCCGTGTCCGACTATGTGACGGAGATCAACAGCCTGGCGGACTTCTCCGACGAGGTGAAGGCGGGGTACCTCAAGTCCCTGGAGAACGTGTTCATCTGGATCTTCACGCCCGACGAGGACTACCAGGAGACCGAGGCCAACTACGACGGCGAGACCTTCGGCGTCAACGCCCGGGCCCACGACGGCAAGATGGTCATCACCCTGCGGGGCCGGCTGGACTCCATCACCGCGCCGGAGCTGTTGGAGCGGTTCGAGAGCGTGAAGGAGGGCGTGACCGCCTGCACCGTCAACGCCAAGGATTTGGACTACATTTCCTCCGCCGGCCTGCGGGTGATGCTGATGATGTATAAGACCCTGAACGGGCATTTGAAGATGGAGCAGGTCAACGCCGTAGTCAAGGAGATTTTGGAAGCGACCGGCTTTGAGGAGTTTTTGCTGTAAATATCGGGCCGCCTGTCCATGACAGGCGGCTCTTTTTAGGTCTGTCCCTCGGAGCGGCGTATCGGCCGCGCGCCGGATCGCCCGCTCCACGCCCTCCGCCTCGCTGGGCGAAACGATTTTTTCCTCTGCCTTTTGCCAAAAGTCTTGCCAAAAGGCGCCGGGGTTGGTACAATAGGGGCAAAGAACGGTGGGCGCGAAGGGCGCGTCCCAAGGGTCAGGAGGGCATAGCGATGGGAAGGGAACGGACGAAGAAGCTGGCTCTTTCGGCGATGTTTTTGGCGCTGGGACTGGTGCTGCCCATGGTCACCGGGCAGATCCCCAAGGTGGGCAACCTGCTTTTGCCCATGCACATCCCCGTGTTTTTGTGCGGGCTGATCTGCGGCTGGCAGTACGGCGGGGTGGTGGGCTTCCTCTGCCCGCTGCTGCGCTGGGCCATCTTTTCCTCCCCGTCCATGCCCAAGGGGATGGGGATGGCCTTTGAGCTGGCGGCCTACGGCATCATCGCCGGGTACTTCTACGCCCACTCCCGCTGGAAGTGCGTCTACTCCCTCTACCGCTCCCTGCTGGCGGCCATGGTGGGGGGCCGCCTGGTCTGGGCGGCGGCGCGGATCGTCATGATGGGGGCCGCGGGGATCCCCTTCAGCTGGGGGATCTTCGTCGCCGACGGCTTTGTGACCGCCATCCCCGGCATCATCCTCCAGCTCATCCTTATCCCCGCCATCATGGTGGCCCTGGACCGGGCCAAGCTGGTGCCCTTCTCCAAGACCCGCCCGGCGGACCGCCGGGCCAAGGGCGAGCTCCCGTGACCGCCGGGCGGCTCTGCCCGCCTGCTAGTTGAGAGACGCGCTCCGCCGCGGCGGGGCGAAAAAACCGCCACAGGGGGACGAGCCCCCCTGTGGCGGCCTTTTTACCGGCCCAGCCAGTCCTCGATCACATCCCCCAGAGTGGTGGGGGTCACGCCGTTGCGGGCGAGGAGGTCCAGGAGCTCCACCGCCTCCCGGGCGTTGACGCTCACGTGGCGGCGGACCGCCTCCTGGCCGCCCACCAGGTCAGTCACCACCACGCCGTAGCTCTCGCAGTGGAAGCCGTCCACCTCGATGTCCTCCACCAGCAGACCGTAGCGCCAGTGGTATCGGGCGGCAGGTCGGCCCCTGGTCAGCTTCCTCCAGTCCAACACGCGCATCGTCGCTCCTCCTTTCCTTTTTTTGGGTGTATTCCCAATCATATCCTCTTTTTTTCCTCCTGTCAGTCGTTAAACGACGAGGAGAAAAATTTTTTTACGCCCCACCCGGGGCGGAGCGCGGAAAAAAACGGGGTTGTCTTCCAGGGCCATCTATGGCAAGATATGGGTGGATTTTACGCCCCACCCGAGGCGGAGTCGCAAAAAAACGGGGTCGTCTCCCGGGCCGTCTATGGCAAGATATGGGTGGATTTTACGCCCCACCCGGGGCGGAGCGCGGAAAAAAACGGGGTTGTCTCCCGGGGCCGTTTATGGTAAGATATGGGCAGATTTTTGGAAAGAGCGAGGGTGAGCCTATGCGGGACCGCTATGAAAGCCCCCTGTCCGGCCGGTACGCCAGCAGGGAAATGCAGTACATCTTCTCCCCGGACAAGAAGTTCTCCACTTGGCGCCGCCTGTGGGTGGCCCTGGCCCGGGGGGAGATGGAGCTGGGCCTGCCGGTGACCCAGGAGCAGGTGGACGAGCTGGAGGCCCATGTGGACGCCTCCA
>CANQMK010000202.1 GCA_947624895.1 uncultured Oscillospiraceae bacterium
CACAACGGCGTCACCCAGGACTTCATCGACTACGTCCTCCCCCTCATCCAGGGCCAGAACCCCATCACCTTTGAGCACAGCCTCCCCCGCCACGCCCGCCTGAAGAAGGTCCTCACCAACCCCTGACCCATCCTCCGGCGGTCGCTTAAACGGCGGCCCGGCAAGATGATTGGAACAAAAAGCAGGGCATTATCCGAATGGATAATGCCCCGCTTTTTTGTTACCCCCGGCAGACCAACTCCGAGACGGCGAACAGCCCGACCCTGGTGCTGTACGCCCAGAGCGCGCTGACAAAGCCCACCCGTATCTACGCCACCTACCCGGCGGCGAGGACGGGACCACCCTGGTCCCTAGCTTCGTGGATGGGAACGGGGTGAAGCTGGACGCTGACGGGATGCCGGAAAACGCCATGTTCTACCTGGACATCCGCAACGGGAAGGCGTACTTTCGCGGGGATATCTACGCCGAGGACGGGTACTTCCGGGGCGAGGTCCACGCCACCGACGGGGAGTTCACCGGCACGGTCCACGCCACCAGCGGGGAGTTTACCGGCATCGTCCACGCCACGGGGGGCGACTTCACCGGCACGGTGAAGGCCACGGACTTCCTGGCCAAAGACGGGACCAGCATGATGACAAACGGCAAGTTCAACTCCCGATACCTGGACCTGGGAAACATCCAGATCGACGGCGACACCGGGGATATCACCATGACCGGGGATATCAACATGGGCAGCGCCAGCAACATCACCATGGGCGGGGACATCACGCTGGGGGGCAACATCACCCTGGGCGGGACGATCTCCTGGTCCACGGCGAACAGCCCGACCCTGGTGCTGTACGCCCAGAGCGCGCTGACAAAGCCCACCCGGACCTACGCCTCCTACCCGGCGTCCAGCGCGTCCGGCTGGCACAAGACCATGGGGACGGCGGACAAGTTCGCCTCCTACACCTACGACGGCGGGTCGACCTGGACCGACGCGGTCAAACTGGTGGGGGACGACGGCCAAGACGGTGAGAACGGGAAGAACGGACGAGACGGCAGCGACGCCGATGTGACCTTTGCCAACATAAAAGCCGCCCTGCAAAAGGCGGCTTCTACGGAGAGCACGTTTATTACGGCGGATGAAATGGGCGCCCCTAACATCTACGGCGGCAATATCTATGGTGCGAACATCTACGCCGGGGATGGAAGCGGCTCATTCGCACACATGGACGGAGACAGCTTGCGCCTTTATTGTGGTGGTGTTTTTCAGCCAAAAGTTAAAATAGACATAGGATACCAAGGATTACAACCGAGAATTGATTTAGGAGCCGGAGACGGGTGGAGCAATCAGATTTTCAGTTTTATCAAAAATCAAACACAGGGAATTATCCAGTACAGTGGTTCAGTAGGCAGTTATTCTATGCTCGTTTTCAATGAAGACGGGAGTATCATGCCGATTGGACCTACGCACATGAGAGGGATTTGGGATTTTTCCAACGCCACAGTAAAAGGTGTTTATGCAACATTTGCTTGAACAAGACTATCGTTCGGTTCGACAGTATACAAAATTTCGCCCGTGTGAAGTAAAAATTCACTATGAGAAACTCCTGGATATTCAACAGTGAAGGCCATAACATATTTTTCTACAAGCTCCTGCGGTGCGCTATTTAACCAAGACAGGGTCGTCGTGTCGTTCACTGAGAAAAAAAGCCTAGTTATATCAGTAGCAGCCAAGCCTTCCCATAAACCTTTGAACTCCTCATAGCTGTAATCAAAAGAAAAGCTGTCGGACCCAACGTCACTTTCAGCGGTTGTGGGGGTGACAAAATTGGATGTTGGGTCCACAACGGTCGCCATATTGGTCTCGGCATCGTAGCCCACAGTGAGGCCGTAGGCTTCGGCCAGGGCGCGGAGGGGGGCGTAGGTGGTGCCGTTATAGGCGAAGACGGGGACGGCCTTGCCGTTCACGTCGGTGGGCTGGAAGGTGACGCCGTTGACCTGGATGTGGATGGGGTCCACCTTGATGGTCATGGGGCCGGAGATGGGGAGGGCATTGGAGGAGGCGGCCAGCGCGGAGACGGAGACGCCGACGACCAAGATACCGAGGAGAAAGCCAACGAGAAATTTCTTCATAAGAATACCTCCTATCAATTTCTTTGGCGGTATTATAGCATATTTTTTCAAATAATTCAATGCGAAACTCAGTTTTCCCTGCAAAATCATAACGCGAAACTGAGCATTTTTCAACCGCGCGTAACCTCAGTCAAAACTCCTTGCGGCTCACGATGGCGCGGGAGATGGGCCAGGAGACCAGCATGGCCGCGGCCCCCAGGAGCAGGATGAGCAGGAACAGACCGCCGTAGACGCGGACGCCCTGATCCTCCAGCGCGGAGGCGGCGGCCACCGCCACGCCGCTGAGGGAGGCGATCACCAGGATCAGCACCATCCGGCCCTTGGCGCTGCCAAAGCGATAAAACACCGGCAGGACCACCGCGGTGTAGAGAAGATAGATCCCGCCGAACACCAGGCCCTGAAGGAGCCCCTGGGCGCTGAACCGCCCTGCGACGACCTGCGAGACCGCCCCCACAACGACCTGCAGGACCGCCATGGCCCCGCCCACGCAGAGGGACAGCAGGTATCTGGCGTCCACCATGGCGCGCCGCCCCTTGGGCGCGGCGGCGGCGTACCCCATCCACTGATTGGCCTCGTCATAGGCGAAGAGGTTCATCACGTTGATGACGGAGAACAGGATGAGACAGATGCTGATGGAAAAATCGGTGAACACAGCCAGGAGACACGCCCCCGCGAGAAAGAGCAGATAAAACCACAGATTGACGCGGATCAGCGCCCAGTCCCGCCTCAAAAATCCCCTCATTTCCGTTCCCCCCTTGTGGTGAAGATCATAATATCCTCCAGCGTGCAGCGGTCCACGGCCAGGTCGGGACAGCTTCTCCGCAGGGCGGCCCGGTTGGACACCAGCGCCTGACAGCTGTACTCCCCCTCCCGCCTGCCCACCAAAATGGCGGGGTCGATTTGACCCAACTGCTCCCGGGTGCAGGCCACCTTGCCGTACCGCTCCAACAGCTCGTCCTTAGGCCCCTGGACGGTGATCCGCCCCTGGTGGAGATAGGTCACGTAGTCGCAGAGCTTTTCCAGGTCGCTGGTGATGTGGCTGGAGATCAAAACGGCGTGATCCTCGTCCTCCACAAAGGCCAGGAACTCGTCCAAAATCTCATCCCGCACCACCGGGTCCAGCCCCGCCGTGGCCTCGTCCAAAATCAGCAACCGGGGCCGGTGGGCCAGGGCGGCGGCGATGGTCAGCTTCATCTTCATCCCCCGGGACAGATCCTTGATCTTGCGCTCTCCGGGCAGGTCAAATTTTTTCAGGTACTCCGCGAACAGCGCCCCGTCCCAGCCGGGAAAGACCCCGGAGAGGAAGCCCCCCGTCTGCCGCACCTTCAGCGCGCCGGGGAAGGGACACTCGTCGGGGACGTAGCCCACGCCGCCCAGGGCCTC
>CANQMK010000203.1 GCA_947624895.1 uncultured Oscillospiraceae bacterium
TCGCTCACCGCCAGGCAGGCGGACACGCCGAACATGGCGGCCATCTCCGGGGAGCAGTCCCGGTCCACGCTCATGACGGTGCAGGTCACCACCACGTCGTTGCGGAAGTCGTAGGGGAACAGGGGGCGGATGGAGCGGTCGATGACCCGGCTGGCCAGCACGGCGGGCAGGCTGGGCTGGCCCTCCCGGCGCAGGAAGGAGCCGGGGATGCGGCCCACGGCGTAGAGCTTCTCCTCAAAGTCCACGCTCAGGGGGAAGAAGTCCACCCCGTCCCGGGGACGGGGGGCGGCGGTGATGGCCACCAGCACGGTGGTGTCGCCGTAGCGCACCATGGCGGAGGAGTTGGCCAGCTCCGCCACGTGGCCCACCTCGATGGACAGCTCGCGGCCGCACAGGTCCATGGACCAGGTCTTGATGTTGAATTGCTTGTGGGTGATGATGGTTGACATGGGGGTTCCTCCTTTTGTGTGTTCCCCCCTCGTCCCTCTCTTAGCACTTGAAGCTAGGTCGAATGGCTTCGGCCCACGTTCAACTGCTAACAAAGGAGGCTCGGGGGTCCAATTTTGTCAAAGGGTGGTGTGGCTTGCCACACCACCCTTCGCGATCAACTTGTCCTGTCTCTCTCTTACTTGCGGATGCCCAGCTTGGCGATGATGGCGCGGTAGCGCTCGATGTCCTTCTTCATCAGGTAGTCCAGCAACTTGCGGCGCTGGCCGATCATCTTATAGAGGCCCCGGCGGGAGTGGTTGTCGTGGATGTGGACCTTCAGGTGCTCGGTGAGCTGGCCGATGCGGGCGGTGAGGATGGCGATCTGCACCTCCGGCGAGCCGGTGTCGGTGGGGTGGATGCGGTTGGCGTCGATGACTTCGGTCTTCTGGTCTTTGCGGATCATGGAAAATTCCACCTTTCAAAAAAATTTGCCCAGGGCCGAGACCGGGGCCGGTGAACGCCGCGGGTCACAGCGGAGGGTACGCTGGGGACAGCCCAATTTACAGGCGGAGATAGTTTAGCATAAGTTTCCCCCCTTGTCAACGAAAATTTCCGTCGAACCGCCGGTTTTGCCCCCTTTTTTCCGTTTTCCACGGGGGTTTGCATTTCTCTTCCAGATGTGGTACACTACTTCTTGCGATTTTTTAAGAAAAAGGAAGTTGGATATGGAAGTCAACGGCGAGGTCGTCAACGAGAGACAGGACTATAAGGACATGGGCCTCTCCCCGGCCATTTTGCAGGCTGTGGAGAAGAAGGGCTACGTCACCGCCACCCCCATCCAGGTGGGGGCCATCCCCCCCTTCATGGCGTGGAAGGACGTGATTGCCAAGGCCCCCACCGGCACGGGCAAGACCTTCGCCTTCGGCATCCCCATGGTGGAGCACACCGACCCGGCGGGGGAGGCGGTCACCGGCCTGGTGCTGGCCCCCACCCGGGAGCTGGCCCTCCAGATCCAGGAGGAGCTGCGGGACCTGTGCGCCTTCAAAGAGGGGGTCCGCACCGTCTGCCTCTACGGCGGGGCCCCCATCGAAAAGCAGATCCAGACCCTGAAGAAAAAGCCCCAGATCGTGGTGGCTACCCCGGGCCGACTCATGGACCACATGAAGCGGCGCACCGTCCGGCTGGACAAGGTGGAGACGGTGGTGCTGGACGAGGCGGACCGGATGCTGGACATGGGCTTCGTCCGGGACGTGACCCGCATTCTGGACACCATGCCCCAGCGCAAAAACCTGGGGATGTTCTCCGCCACCATCTCCCGGGAGGTGCTGGACATCTCCTGGGTCTACCAGCGCGACCCGGTGGAGATCACCGTCCAGCCGGTGGCGGAGAACAAGCCGGACATCCAGCAGTACCGGGTGGAGGTGGACCGGGGGGAGAAGGTGGAGATCACCGCCAGGCTCCTGGACGCCGGCGGGTACGAACGGGCCATCGCCTTCTGCAACACCAAGAACATGACCGACCGCCTGGCCTCCCTCCTGCGGATGCGGGGCGTCCAAGCCGACGCCATCCACGGGGACATTCAACAGCGGGTCCGGGAGAAGGTCCTCACCCAATTCCGGGAGGGGAAGCTCCGGGTGCTGGTGGCCACCGACGTGGCCGCCCGGGGCCTGGACATCGACGACGTGGACGTGGTGTTCAACTACGACGTGCCCGACGAAAATGAGTACTACGTCCACCGCATCGGTCGCACCGGCCGGGCCAAGCGCCACGGCGTGGCCTACACCCTGGTCTCCACCGTCACCGAGGCCCTGAAGATGGACGAGATCCAGCGGGGCACCCGGAACGTGGTCCTCCCCCTGAAGTACGCCGACGGCGTGCTTCTGGAAGTGGAGCAGAAGTCCTGAACCCTTGAAGAGCGCGAAAAGCACGCTGACCGAAATCGGCCAGCGTGCTTTTTCTTGTCTTCCTCTCGCCCACAGGGGCGAGCCTTGGTCAAGGGAAAATCAGAAGTCTACTTCCGTGTCATAATAGCAGCACTTGAGCAGCTTCTCCATCTCCTCCTGGCTGGGCTGGCGGGGGTTGGAGCCGGTGCAGGCGTCGCCGATGGCGTTCTTGGCGATCTCGGGCAGCCGCTCCAGGAACACCTCCTCGGGGACGAAGCCCTGGTCGGTGGGATAGCTGTCCGCGCCGTAGTGCTGGATGCAGTGGGGGATGTTCAGCTGGTCGTTCATCTTCCGCAGGTAGGCGATGAGGAGTTTCACCTTCTCGTCGTCGTCGGCGCCGCCCAGGCCCATCTCGTCGGCGATCACGCCGTAGCGCCGCTTGGCGTCCGGGTCCTTGGCGTTGAAGGCGATGACCTTGGGCAGGTACATGGCGTTGGCCGCGCCGTGGATGATGTGGGCGCCGTAGTCGGCGAAGGCGGCGCCGGTCTTGTGGGCCATGGAGTGGACGATGCCCAGCAGGGCGTTGGAGAAGGCCATGCCGGCCAGGCACTGGGCGTTGTGCATATTGGCCCGCTTGGTCATGTCGCCGTTGTAGGAGTCCACCAGATCGGACTGGATCATGCGGATGGCGAAGATGGCCAGGGGGTCGGTGTACTGGCAGTGGGCGGTGGAGACATAGGCCTCGATGGCGTGGGTCATGGCGTCCATGCCGGTGTGGGCGGTGAGCTTCTGGGGCATGGTCTCGGCCAGGTCGGGATCCACGATGGCCACGTCGGGGGTGATCTCAAAGTCCGCGATGGGGTACTTGATGCCCTTGGCGTAGTCGGTGATGATGGAGAAGGCGGTGACCTCGGTGGCGGTGCCGGAGGTGGAGGGGATGGCGCAGAAGTGGGCCTTCTGGCGGAGCTTGGGGATGCCGAAGACCTTGCACATCTCCTCGAAAGTGATCTCCGGGTACTCGTACTTGATCCACATGGCCTTGGCCGCGTCGATGGGGGAGCCGCCGCCCATGGCCACGATCCAGTCGGGCTGGAACTCCAGCATCTTCTCCGCGCCCTTCATCACCGTCTCCACGGAGGGGTC
>CANQMK010000204.1 GCA_947624895.1 uncultured Oscillospiraceae bacterium
TCCCTCCTGCCCCAGGAGGCGGCGGCGGTGGGGATCGACTACCCCGCCCTGTGCCAGCGGCTGCTGGACATCGCCATTCGTGAAAGGGGCTGACGCTATGGGACCCACCGCCATATCCGCCATCGAGAAAGCCGTCCACGGCACCCTGCTCAGCCGGGACTTCCCCGACGACCTCACCGTCTCCCGGGTGTGCTATGACACCCGGGAACTGGAACCGGGGGACCTCTTCCTCCCCCTGCGAGGCGAGCATTTTGACGGCCACGCCTTCATCGACCAGGCCCTGGAGAAGGGGGCTGTGGGGACCTTCACCATGCGGGAGCGGGACGACTACCGCCCCGGCAAGGTCTACCTCAAGGTCCAGGACACCGCCAAGGTGCCCCGCCTGCTGGCCCAGTGGTACCGCTCCCAGTTCCAGATCCCCTTCGTGGCGGTGACGGGCAGCGTGGGCAAGACCACCACCAAGGACATGATCTCCGCCGTGCTCAGCGAGCGCTTCTCCGTCCACAAGACCCCCATGAACCACAACAACGCCCTGGGGGTGCCCATGGCCCTCCTGGAGCTGGAGCGGGGACACCAGGTCAGCGTCATCGAGATGGGCATGAACCACGCCGGGGAGATCCACGACCTGGCCGACCTGGTCCGGCCCCAGGTGGGGGTCATCACCAACATCGGCGACGCCCACATCGAAAACCTGGGCTCCCGGGAGGGCATCCTGGCGGCTAAGTCGGAGCTGTTCGACCACATGGCCCCCGACGCCCCCGCCGTCCTCAACGGGGACGACGAACTGCTGGGTACCCTCCGGGACAGGCTGGCCAGGCCGGTACTCTACTGCGGCGTCTCCCCCCACAACGACTACTACGTCACCGGCCTGGACCGGGACCTGGTCACCGACGACCTCCACTGCGTCCTCCACACCCCCCGGGCCACTTTCCCGGTGGTCATCCCCGCCCTGGGGGACTACATGGTCTACCCCGTGCTCATGGCCGCGGCGGTGGCGGAGCACTTCGGCATGACCGCCCAGGAGATCGCCCAGGGCATCCTCCGCTACGCCCCCACCAAGATGCGGATGAACGTGGTGGACCGGGGGGCCCAGGTCCGTATCCTGGACGACGCCTACAACGCCAATCCCCAGTCCATGCGGGCGGGGCTTCAGACCCTGGCCGCCGCCCAGCGGGAGTATAAGATGGCCATTCTGGGGGATATGCTGGAGCTGGGCCCCATGGGCCCCTCCCTCCACGCCGCGGTGGGCCAGGTGGTCGGGGAGTGCAACATCAACTGCCTGGTGGCCATCGGCCCCCTGGCCCAGCACATGGCCAAGGCCGCCGACGCCGCCCAGGTGCCGGAGGTCTACTGGTTCCCCACAAAAGAGGAGGCCCTGCCCGCCATCGCCCGGTTGGTGCGGCCCAACGCGGCGATCTTGGTCAAAGCCTCCCGTGGTATGCGCTTTGAGGACGTGACGCGGTATCTGATCTCCATCACCCCGGACCCAGCGCCCTGAGCCGCGGTCCGAAGGGGGGATAGAGTACCCCCCGCTCGGTGATGATCCCCGTGACCAGCTGGTGGGGGGTCACGTCGAAGGCGGGGTTATACACCGCCACCTCCGGCGGGGCGGTCTGGGTCTGGCCCAGGCAGAGCAGCTCCTCCCGGCCCCGCTCCTCGATGGGGATGCCGGAGCCGTCGGGCAGGGACAGGTCCAGGGTGGACAGGGGCAGGGCCACGTAGAAGGGGACGCCGTGGTGGCGGCAGTTCACCGCCACGGAGTAGGTGCCGATCTTGTTGGCGAAGTCCCCGTTGGCCGCCATGCGGTCACAGCCCACGATGGCCAGGTCGATTCTGCCCTTCCCCATCAGCGACGCCGCCATGTTGTCGGCGATCACCGTCACCGGGACGCCGTCGGCGTGGAGCTCGTAGGCGGTGAGGCGGGAGCCCTGGAGCAGGGGCCGGGTCTCGTCGGCGTAGACCATCTCCACCCGCCCCTGGCGGTGGGCCGCCCGGATGACCCCCAGGGCGGTGCCGATGCCGTCGGTGGCCAGGGACCCGGCGTTGCAGTGGGTGAGGATCCGGGCCCCTGAGGGCACCACCTCCGCCCCGCAGCGGCCAATGGCCTCGTTGACCTGGATGTTCTCCTGCTGGATGGCCACCGCCTCCGCCTCCAGCGCGGCGGGGTCGGCCCCCACCGCCCGGCGGCGGCGGTCCATCCGCTCCAGGGCCCAGAAGAGGTTCACCGCCGTGGGGCGGCTGGCGGCCAGGTCGTCCCTGGCCCGGTCCATGGCCCCGTCAAAGTCCCCGCCCCCAGCGGCGGCCCGGGCGGCCAGGACGTAGGCGTAGGCGGCGGCCACCCCGATCAGGGGGGCGCCCCGGACGGCCAGGCGTTTGATATCCGCCACCACGGGGCGGTAGTCGGTATAGCGGTTCCAGCGCGCCTCCCCGGGCAAAAGGGTCTGGTCCAACAGCCACAGGGCGTGGTCCTCCCAGCGCAGGGCTTCCATCTGACCCACCTCGTTTCTTTCTATTTTCCCACACATTTTACCACAGGACAGACCGGGAGTAAACACATGATCGAAGTATCCGTCACAAATCTGCGCCACGGCTTTGAGGTCGGGCAGAATATTTTTGAGGACGTGACCTTCCAGGTGGACACCGGGGAGCGGGTGGGTCTGCTGGGCCACAACGGCGCGGGCAAGACCACCCTCTTTCGGATGCTCTGCGGGGAGCTGGAGCCGGACGAGGGGTCCATCCAGCTGGCCAAGGGCTGCCGGGTGGGCCTCATCTCCCAGATCCCCGTCTACCCCGCCGGGTACACCGTGGAGGACGTGCTGAACTCCGCCTTCGCCCGGCTCCGGGATTGGGAGGAGGAGATGGGCCGCCTCACTGAGCGGGCCGCCGCCGGGGACGCCGGGGCGCTGGAGCGCTACGGGGCGCTGTCGGCGGAGTTCGAGCGCGCGGGGGGATACGACACCGCCGTGCGCCTGGGGAAGGTCTGCAACGGCCTGGGCATCCCCCCCGCCATGCGGGCCCAGCCCTTCGACGAACTCTCCGGCGGGGAGAAGACCCGGGTGAACCTGGCCCGGCTCATTTTGGAGGACACCGACCTCCTCTTATTGGACGAGCCCACCAACCACCTGGACCTCCGGGCCACCGAGTGGCTGGAGAGCTACCTGGACAAGTTCAAGGGCACTGTGCTGGCCATCTCCCACGACCGCTACTTCCTGGACCGGGTGGTGGGGCGGATCGTGGAGCTGGAGGGCGGCAGGGCCCACTTCTACGAGGGGAACTACTCCTTCTACGTGGTGGAGAAGCGCCGCCGGTTCGAGGAACAGCTGAAGCGGTACGAGAAGGAGCAGGCCAAGCTGGAACAGCTGAAGGCGGCGGCGGAAAAGCTCCACCTGTGGGCCTTTATGGGCAACGACAAGCTCCACAAGCGGGCCTTTTCCATGGAAAAGCGGATG
>CANQMK010000205.1 GCA_947624895.1 uncultured Oscillospiraceae bacterium
CCATCCGCCCCCTCAACTGGCGCTCCCCCTACCAGGCCCTGTCTGACTTTGTAACACATCATTGACAAACCTACACCCCCCAAAAAGTCCGCTCCAGACCGGGGCGGGTAGAGGTTGACAAGGCGGCTCTAATGTGGCAGAGTTGAAATAGCTCTAACGAATTAGAGGAGGGAGCGCCGTGGACACGCCCAAGGTGTTTGAGAGCGAGTACCGATTTTGCCTGATCCTGTGGGAGCAGGAGCCGGTGAAGAGCGGCCGCCTGGTGGAACTGTGCGGGGAGCGGCTGGGCTGGAAGCCCACCACCACCTACACGGTCATCAAACGGCTGTCGGAGCGGGGGGTGCTGAAAAACGAGAACAGCGTGGTGACCTCTCTGGTCAGCAAGGAGGAGGTCCAGGCCGCTCAGCTGAGCGAGATGGTGGAAAAGACCTTCGAGGGGTCCCTGCCCGCCTTTGTGGCGGCCTTTACCCGGCAGCAGAAGCTCTCCCCGGCGGAGATCGACGCGCTGCAGGGGGTGATCGACCGCTATCGAGGGGGGGAGGCGGAATGAGCGGGCTCTTTCTGGCGGTCTTCAATCGAAGCATCGCCGCGGGGTGGGTGGTCCTGGCCGTCCTGTTGCTCCGGGCGCTCCTGTGCCGGGCGCCCCGGTGGACTCGGGGGGCGCTGTGGGCGGTGGTGGCCACGCGGCTGGTTTTGCCGGGGTCGGTGAAGAGCGGGGTGAGCCTCATCCCCAGTGCGGAGACCGTCTCCCCGGGGATTATGCTGGATCGGACCCCGGGGATCCACTCCGGCGTCCCCGCCCTGGACCGCCTGGTGGACCCGGTGATCCGCGGGGCGTTCACCCCCTCCCCGGTGTCCAGCGCCAATCCGCTCCAGGTCTGGATCCCAGTCCTGTCGGCGGTCTGGGCCGCGGGGGTGGCGGGGATGCTCCTCTACGCCGTCCTCCACGCCCTAGGGGTGAGGCGGCGTCTGAGCACCGCCGTCATGCTCCAGGAGGGCGTTTACCAGAGCGAGGCCGTGGCCTCCCCCTTTGTGTTCGGCCTGATCCGGCCCAAAATCTACCTGCCCTTCAAAATGGAGGAACGGGACGTGGCGTCCATCCTGGCCCATGAGCGGGCCCACATCCGCCGGGGGGACCACTGGTGGAAGCCCCTGGGGTTCCTGCTGCTGGCGGTCTACTGGTTCGCCCCGCTCCTGTGGCTGGCCTACGGGGTCTTCTGCCGGGATGTGGAGCTGGCCTGCGACGAGCGGGTCATCCGGGCGCTGGACCGGGCGGGGCGGGCGGACTACGCCCAGGCGCTCCTGAACAGCGGCGCGGGCCACCCCAAGGGCGCCGCCGGCCCGCTGGCCTTCGGGGAGGTGGGGATACAAGCCCGGGTGCGGTCGGTGCTGGGATATGAAAAGCCGACCCGCTGGGCCGCCGCGACGGCGGTGGCTCTGGCGGTGGTGGCCGGGGTGTGCTTCCTCACCGACCCCAAGCAGACCCAGATCAGCCCGGCGCTGGAGCGGTTTTTGAACCAGCAGATCGCCGCCCACAGCCGCTCCGCCCAGACCGGGGACAACGCCGTGGCCATCGACGTCCGCGTCCTGGACACAGACGTATCCCCTGGGAAGACCACGCTCTATCTGTGGGTGCTCTACGAGGAGTACAGCCTGGAGGACGGGGCGCTCCAGTTGGAGGCCGGGGCCCACATCCCCACCGTCATCACCGTGGTCCCCGACGGGGCGGGCTACGCCCTGGCGGAGTACTGGGAGCCCCGGGACGGCAGCTACTACGCCCCTGACATCCGGGCAAAGTTCCCCTGGCGGCTGTGGGGGGAGGCCATGGACTCCCAGCGGTATATCGGGGCCCAGAAGGCGGCCTGCCTGGCCCAGGCCCGCGCCCAGCTGGGCTTGCCCCAAGCCGGATCTGCCTCCGGCAGCTAACCTCTCCCCCGCTCTGGGCAAAAAAACAGGCCACCCAACTGGGTGACCTGTTCTTCTTGTGGGAAAAGGAAGGGCTGGCTTACTTCAGCTCCACCTTGGCGCCGACTTCCTCCAGCTTCTTCTTCATCTCCTCGGCCTCGTCCTTGCCCACGGCCTCCTTGACGGCCTTGGGGGCGGACTCCACCAGAGCCTTGGCCTCGGCCAGGCCCAGACCGGTGATCTCGCGGACGGCCTTGATGACCTTGATCTTCTCGGCGCCGATCTCGGCCAGGACCACGTCGAACTCGGTCTTCTCCTCGGCGGCGGGGGCTCCGGCACCGGCGGCGGCGGGCGCGGCCATGGCGGCGGCGGACACGCCGAACTCATCCTCCAGAGCGTGGACCAGCTCGCTCAGCTCCAGAACAGTCAGGCCCTTCACTTCCTCAATGAGGGCGGTGATCTTCTCACTAGCCATTTTGATTTACCTCCTGTATCACGGTATGTTTTTTTGTGGTCTTTGCCGCTTACTCGGCGGCGGGAGCGTCCTCAGCGGGCGCGGCGGCCTCGGCGGGAGCCTCCTCAGCAGGGGCAGCGGCCTCGGCGGGAGCGGCCTCAGCGGCGGGGGCGGCGGCCAGAGCCTCGCCACCACCCTTCTCGGCGATGGCCTTGATGACGATGGCCAGGCTGGTGATGGGAGCCAGCATGGTGCCCAGCACCTGGGCCTGCAGGACCTCCTTGGAGGGCAGCTCGGCCAGGGCCATGATGTCGTTCAGGGCCAGGACCTCACCGTCCATGAAGCCGGCCTTGATGGTGAACTTCTCCCCGTTGAACTTCTTGGAGAACTTGTTGATCACCCGCATGGGGGCGATGGGGTCCTCCGTGGAGACCGCCAGCGCGGTGGTGCCGTGGAGCTGCTCGTCCAGAGCGCCCAGACCGGTGTCGTCCAGGGCGAAGCGCACCAGGGTGTTCTTCACCACGGCGTAGTCCACGCCGTTCTTGCGGAGCTCCTCGCGCAGCTCGGTGTCCTCAGCCACGGTGATGCCCTTGTAGTCCACCAGCACGCCGGAGGCGGCGCCCTTCAGCTTGGCTTCCAGCTCGGCCACCACGGCCTTCTTCTCGCTCAAAACTTTGGCGTTCGGCATTGTTTGATCTCACCTCCATATAAAGTAAAATGCCGCTTTCGTGTTCTAAAGCGCACGAAAACAGCACGGGAAAGCGGTGATCCACTTGCTGCATTCTCGGCGGGTCTTACCCCTCGCGGGCGCCTGCTGTCTCAGAACACATAGGGAATTATACCAGCTTCTCCCCCATTTGTCAAGTATTTTTTCCCAAAGGGCCGGGGGCGGGCGGCCTGCCCGCCCCGGCCGGGTCAATCCATTCCGTAGAGGCGGTCCCGGACGTCGTAGGAGATGTCCTCCCAGTCGATGGTCTCCTCCAGCCAACCGTCGTCCTTTTCCTCCAGTCCCTCCCAGGCGCGCAGCTCCGGGTGGGTGGGCTTGAGGGAGTAGGTGACGACATAGGCGATGCGGGGGAATTCAAGGGG
>CANQMK010000206.1 GCA_947624895.1 uncultured Oscillospiraceae bacterium
GCCGAGAAGGCCGGCATCGACCCCAAGGACATCGTGGTGGTCTCCATCATGCCCTGCACCGCCAAGAAGTACGAGGTCGCCCGAGAGGAACAGCGGCTGAAGAACGGCTGTCTGCCCGTGGACGTCGCCCTCACCACCCGGGAGTTGGGCCGGATGATCCGCCACGCCGGCCTCCTCTTCGACAAGCTGCCCGACGGGGAGTTTGACCAGATGCTGGGCGTCTCCACCGGCGCCAGCGTCATCTTCGGCGCCACCGGCGGCGTCATGGAGGCCGCCCTGCGCACCGTGGTGGAGAAGCTCACCGGCGCGGACGCCGCCCCCGTGGAGTTCCACGAGGTCCGGGGTCTGGAGGGCATCAAGGAGGCCACCTACGACCTGCCCGGTCGGACCGTCAAGGTGGCCGTGGCCTCCGGCCTGGCCAACGCCAAGCGGGTGCTGGACATGGTCAAGCGCGGGGAGAAGACCTACGACTTCATCGAGTTCATGGCCTGCCCCGGCGGCTGTGTCAACGGCGGCGGCCAGCCCCAGCAGCCCGCGGAGGTCCGCAACTTCACCGACCTGGTGTCCCTCCGGGCCGCCGCCCTCTACCGCCAGGACGAGGAGATGCCCCTGCGCAAGAGCCACGCCAACCCCGTCCTCCAGGCCATCTACCAGGAGTACCTGGGCGAGCCCGGCGGCCACAAGGCCCACGAGATCCTCCACTGCACCTACATCCCCCAGAAGCGCTACCGCACCGACAGCTGACCCCTCTCCCCGCGAGGCGGCGGAGCGCCTCCCATACACCTTATATAATAGGCGGACGGCCCCGGTGGGCCGTCCGCCTCTTTTTCGCCCCTCCGGGGCCCCATTTTTCCGTCCAAGCCCCATTTTCCTTGAAAAATCAAGGGGTTTGAAAATTTCCCCTTTCCCTCCCCCTCCGGTCTCCTGTCAGTGGTTTTCGTTGTTTTGCCTAATTTTGACCACCCGTTTTTGTCTATTTTAATGAGTTTAGGCCTTGACGGCAGGGGGGATGGCTGTTAGAATGTGGCTGTCTTCGGGGGACGCCCTGAAGCGACCCATCAACCCGGCGCGTCGCGCAACCGCGCCACAGTCAGAAAGGTTAGGTTTGAATTTATCATGGTTAAGGAAATTGAGATCAAGACCCCCGCTCAGGTGCAGAAGCTCAGCGAGCTGGCCTCCCAGGAGCCCTACGACGTCTCCCTGGTCACCAGCACCGTGGTTCTGGACGCCCGCAGCCTGCTGGGGCTCTACTCCCTCATCGGCCAGCGGGTCACCGTGGCCGCCGACGACCACGCCGATCCCGCCCGCTTCGCCAAGTTCCTGAAGAAGCTCGGGTAATATAGGAGTCCAGCCCCACCCAACAGGTGCCCCAGCCGGGGCGCCTGTTTTTTTATCCCGCCGCCGGAGGCCAATTCACAGTTTTCACGTCTTCTGTCCCGTTCTATCTTGACATTTTCTCCCGCCGTGTTATGATAAGGCCAGATTTTTTCATTCGATGGGGAGGAATGACTATGAAGCGGAAGCTCATCGCCCTGGTCCTGGCCGCCGCCGCCGTCCTGTCCCTGGCCGGGTGCGGTTCGGACGAGAAGGAGGGCCCGGACTCCGACCTGGCCTACATCCAGGACAAGGGCTACCTCACCGTGGGCATCACCGAGTTTGCCCCCATGGACTACAAGGACGCCGACGGCAACTGGATCGGCTTTGACGCGGACATGGCCCGGGCCTTTGCCAAGAGCATCGGGGTGGACGCGGTGTTCACCCCCATCGACTGGGAATACAAGCACCAGAGCCTCCGGGACAAGAGCATCGACGTGGTGTGGAACGGCATGACCCTCAACGACACCGTCCGCCAGCAGATGGCGGTAAGCAAGCCCTACTGCCGCAACGCCCAGGTGGTGGTGGTCCCCGCCTACATGGTCAGCCGCTGCCGCACGGAGGACGATCTGAAGGCCCTGGACATCATCGCCGAGGATAACTCCGCCGGGGCCAAGGCCCTCACCGACATCGGCCTGGTCTACACCCCCGTGGACTCCCAGCTCCTGGCCCTGTCCGGGGTGACGGAGGAGTCCGCCAACGCCTGCGTCATCGACCAGTTCATGGCCGCCGCCATGACCGGCCCGGGCACCGACCACCCCAACCTGGTCGTGGCCATGGAGTTGAACCGGGACCAGGCGGAGGAGATCGTGGTGGGCTTCCGCACCGGCAGCGACCTGGTGGCCACCTTCAACCAGTTCTGGGCCGACGCCTGCGCCGACGGCACCGTGGACTCCACCGCCGCCGCCTACGGGATGTCCGACTTCGTCCTCAAGCCCTGACCACCGCCCCGGCTGTTTTCCCCCTCCGGGACGGCTCCCCAGCCCCCCTCCGCCCCCTCCAGGCGGCCCGATACTTCCGGGCCGCCTGTTTTTTTGCGGATTTTCGCAAATTTCCTCTTTACATTTTTTCGCTAACGTGTTACCATACTAAAGTCTCTTGTGACCGACTCATTTTTCTGTTAGGAGGAACTTACATCATGATGAAGAAACTGCTCGCTCTGGCGCTGGCCGTTCTCATGGTCCTGTCCCTGGCCGCCTGCGGCGGCAACGGCGGCCAGACCGCCGACCAGACCGACACCCCGTCCCAGGCCCCCGAGGCCTCCGAGCCCGCCCCCGAGACCCCCGCGCCCGAGGAGTCCGACCTGGCCTACGTCCAGGGCAAGGGCACCCTGGTGGTGGGCATCACCAACTTCGACCCCATGGACTACCAGGACGCCGACGGCAACTGGATCGGCTTTGACGCCGACATGGCCAAGGTCTTTGCCGAGAGCCTGGGCGTCCAGGCCGAGTTCATCGAGATCAACTGGGACAACAAGCTCTTCGAGCTCAACAGCAAGGCCATCGACTGCGTGTGGAACGGCATGACCCTCAACGACGAGGTCAAGTCCTCCATGAGTACCTCCGACCCCTACTGCCTCAACGCCCAGGTGCTGGTGGTCCCCGCCGACAAGGCCGCGGACTTTGAGAACCTGGAGAGCCTGGAGGGCCTGAACGTGGCCGTGGAGTCCGGCTCCGCCGGCGAGGACGCCGCCGAGGCCCTGGGCGCCACCACCGTCCCCGTCCAGTCCCAGGCCAACACCCTGATGGAGGTCTCCGCCGGCACCTCTGACGCCGCCGTGATCGACCTGCTCATGGCCGGCGCCATGGTGGGCGAAGGCACCAGCTACGCCGACCTGACCTACACCCTGAACCTGAACGAGATGCAGGACCTGCCCTCCGAGGAGTACGGCGTGGGCTTCCGTCAGGGCTCCGACCTGACCGCCGTCTACAATGACTTCTGGGCCGCCTCCCTGGCCGACGGCTCCGCCATGGAGACCGCCACCACCTACGGCGTGCAGGAGTCCATCATCCAGTAACAAGACCCCTTTGGAACATCGCGCGGGGC
>CANQMK010000207.1 GCA_947624895.1 uncultured Oscillospiraceae bacterium
TCCGTCTCCCAGCGGCAGATGTGCGAGATCGCCAAGGCCATGAGCTACAACGCCCAGGTGATCGTTCTGGACGAGCCCACCTCCTCCCTCACCATCCAGGAGGTGAACAAGCTCTTTGAGATGATGCGGATGCTCAAGGAACAGGGCATCTCCCTCATCTACATCTCCCACAAGATGGACGAGATCTTCGAGATCTGCGACGAGATCTCCGTCCTCCGGGACGGCAACCTGGTGATGACCAAGGCCACCGGCGAGACCAACATGAACGAGCTGATCACCGCCATGGTGGGCCGCTCCCTGGAGAGCCGCTTCCCGCCGGTGGACAACACCCCGGGGGACACCATCCTCTCCGTCCAGCACCTGTCCACCAAATACGCCCCCTACCTGCAGGACGTGAGCTTCGACGTGCGGGAGGGCGAGATCTTCGGCCTCTACGGCCTGGTGGGCGCGGGGCGCACCGAGCTGCTGGAGACCATCTTCGGCGTGCGGACCCGCGCCGCGGGCCGGGTCTACTTCAAGAACCGACTGATGAACTTCTCCAACGCCAAGGAGGCCATCGAGCACGGCTTCGCCATGATCACCGAGGAGCGCAAGGCCAACGGCCTGTTCCTCAAGTGCGACCTCACCTTCAATACCACCATCGCCAACCTGGAGCAGTACAAATCGGGCATCGCCCTGTCCGACTCCAAGATGGTGAAGGCCACCAGCAAGGAGATCAAGGTCATGCGGACCAAGTGCATGGGGCCGGACGATATGATCACCAGTCTCTCCGGCGGCAACCAGCAGAAGGTCATCTTCGGCAAATGGCTGGAGCGGGAGCCCCAGATCTTTATGATGGACGAACCCACCCGAGGCATCGACGTGGGCGCCAAATATGAGATCTACGAGCTGATCATCCGCATGGCCAAGCAGGGCAAGACCATCATCGTGGTCTCCTCGGAAATGCCGGAGATCCTGGGCATCACCAACCGCATCGGGGTCATGTCCAACGGCTATCTGTCCGGCATCGTCAACACATCGGAGACCAACCAGGAAGAGCTCTTGCGGCTCAGCGCGAAATATCTGTAAAGGGGGAGACGCACCATGGCGGACAACACAAAGATACTGACACCGGAGCGGGAGGCCCAGCTTCGCCAGCCCATCGACGACTACGTAGGCGGCATCCAGGCGAAGATCGACGCCCTGCGGAAGGACGGCACCGACAAGGTCCTGGACATCCAGAGCGCCCTGGAGAACCTGAAGCGGGACCGCATCTACACCGCCCAGGAGAAGGCGGACAAGGCCGCCGCTCTGAAGAAGGAGCTGGAGCGGGCCAAGGCGGTGGAGGCCCAGAACAAGGACCAGATCGCCAAGCTCATCGCCGACGCGGAGGGATACCTCAAGGCCCACTACGACCCCGACTACTACCAGGCGGTGAAGGCCAGTTGCCAGGCGGAGGCGGTCCAGGCCAAGGAGAACTACCGCGCAGCTCTGGCCCAGCTGGAGAAGACCCACCAGGAGACGGTCTCCAAGCTCACCGACCCCCACGAGGTCAAGGACGAGAAATACGTCTATAAGAACCGCCGCTTCGACGCCAAGATGCAGCAGGCCAAGGAGCTCCAGGCGGTGAAGGACCGCCGCCACGGGGCGGTGGACCACAAGTTCCACCTCATCGACCTGCTGCGGATGTCCAAGTTCACCCCCGCCCAGTCCCTCTCCCAGCGGTGGGAGAACTACCGCTACACCTTCAGCCCCCGGAACTTCCTCCTCCGCAACGGCCTCTACTTAGCCATCGCCATCATCTTCATCGTCCTGTGCATCATCACCCCCATCATCAAGGGCGGGATGCAGCTGCTGACGGTGAACAACATCCTGAACATCCTCCAGCAGGCGTCCCCCCGTATGTTCCTGGCCCTGGGGGTGGCGGGCCTCATCATGCTGGCCGGCACTGACCTGTCCATCGGCCGTATGGTGGGCATGGGCATGACCGCCGCCACCATCATCATGCACAACGGCATCAACACCGGCGGCGTCTTCGGCCACATCTTCGACTTCACCGGCGTGCCGGTGGTGGGCCGGGTGATCCTGGCTCTGGTGGTCTGCATCATCCTGTGTACCATCTTCACCACCATCGCCGGGTTCTTCACCGCCAAGTTCAAGATGCACCCCTTCATCTCCACCATGGCCAATATGCTGGTCATCTTCGGCCTGGTCACCTACGCCACCAAGGGCGTCTCCTTCGGCGGCATCGACTCCTCCATCCCCAACATGATCATGCCCCGGTGGAACGGCTTCCCGGTGATCATCCTGTGGGCGGTGGCGGCGGTGGCCATCGTGTGGTTCATCTGGAACAAGACCACCTTCGGCAAGAACCTCTACGCCGTGGGCGGCAACCCGGAGGCGGCGGCGGTGTCCGGCATCTCCGTCTTCGGCGTCACGGTGGGCGCCTTCATCATGGCCGGCATCCTCTACGGCTTCGGCTCCTGGCTGGAGTGCATCCGGATGTTCGGCTCCGGCTCGGCGGCCTACGGCCAGGGCTGGGAGATGGACGCCATCGCGGCCTGCGTGGTGGGCGGCGTCTCCTTCACCGGCGGCATCGGCAAGATCTCCGGCGTGGTCACCGGCGTGTTCATCTTCACCGCCCTGACCTACTCCCTCACCACCCTGGGCATCGACGCCAACCTCCAGTTCGTCTTCTCCGGCATCATCATCCTGGTGGCCGTCATGCTGGACTGCCTGAAGTACGTCCAGAAGAAGTAAGCCGCCTCCCTTTCGCGGGAACACAAAAGGGCCGGGCATCCATGGATGCCCGGCCCTTATTTGATAGAAACATCCCGGAAGGGGCCCTGCCCTTTCCGGGATGTTTTTCGCCGTCCGGCGCGCGGCGGCGGGCCGCGGAGGGTCTTTTGCCGGGGTGGCGCTTGTGGGCTCCGGCCCCGCTCCGCGCGCCTAGTCCTGCGGGTCGTGGTCGGCGTAGAGGGCCACCTCCCGGTTGTCCCGGTCCTGCTGGGCCTGGCGGAGCAGGTGGGCCAGCAGGCCCCGGACCGCCCCGCCCTGCCCCGCGGCGCAGGAGAGGGTGAGCTGGCAGCGGTAGCGGTCGTTGAGCTTGTAGATCCCCGCCGGGGCGGGGCCCAGCAGGGCGGCCTCGCAGGGGCGGTAGTCCGGCCCTCTCAGGGCGGCCAGCAAGCTGTCCGCCAGGCGGCGGCAGGCCCGGAGGGCCGCCTCCTCCCGCCGGGAGGAGGCGGTGACCAGAAAGAGCTCCCGGAAGGGGGGCAGTCCCGCCGCCTGGCGCAGGGCGATCTCGGCGGCGTAGAAACTGTCGTAGTCCTGTCGGGCGGCGGCGGCGATCACGTCGTTGTCCGGGGTGTAGGTCTGGATCACCGCCCGGCCCGCCTTGGCCCCCCGGCCCGCCCGGCCCACCAC
>CANQMK010000208.1 GCA_947624895.1 uncultured Oscillospiraceae bacterium
CTCGTGGACCAGCTCGTCGGTGGGCTTCATCCCCATCACCTCGCCCCCATTTCAGAGGTATTATAACACAAAATGGTTAGCCTGTGGCTAACCATTTTGTCTTTTCCCTGTGCTAAGATCCTCTATGATCCTGTTTCGCCCAAAAGAGCGTCAGGACTTCCCGGGTCAGGCCCGGCTCGCTCCGCCGTCGGCGTGAACGGCGGCCCATTTCCGCAAGCCGTTTTTTCTCCGCTGTCGCACAGCATCCGTTTTGCTGCCGCGATTCGAAAAACGCGCTGTCAGACAGCGAGATCCGATTTTGCAAGAAGGGGAGAGCGCGCATGAAAAAGAGACTGCTGATATGTGGCGCGGCCATAGCGGGGGCGCTCATATGCCTTGCCGCCTGCGGCGGCCGACCCGCCGGGAAGGCCCAGGAGGCCAATGTCCCGTCGGCGGTGGCCGCCCCCACACCCGCGCCGACGCCGGCCCCAACCCCGACCCCGACCCCCATGGAGCGGAAGTACAGCGACTACGATGAAAGCGGGTCAAGCCTGAACTTTCAGTTCCTGGATGAGGTCGGCGCGGCGCCGAAGAGAGAGGAAGCGGAGCTCAGGCTGGCGGAATATCTGTACGGCCTCTGGTTTTGGGAAGACAATGATATGCCGCTGAAGATCGACGAAGAAACCATAGATGGGCGGGAATACCGCGTTCACGCGGTAAAGGAGTACGCCGGTGAGGCGCTGGCCGCGCTGATCTCCTACCCGGCTGCGCCGGGCGCGTACTACCAGATTGCCGCATATCCATATTCCTCCGACCCCTATATTCGCATGGTGTCGATACAGTCTGCCGATGACGACTCCACCGAGCGCATCGCCCTGGAGTATACTCAGGCGGAGCTGGAGGAGCTTTACGCCAGGTATGAGGAGGAATACGGCGGCCCTGCCGTGCCTGATGGAACGGTGGCGTACTTCCGCTTTATGTATGACGTGGGGCGGTATGTGACCGAGGATGGACAGTACATTTTGAAGAACAAATGGACTTGGTCGGAAAACACGTACATCCCGCCGCAGGAGGCGATGTTCTCCGTGTTTCTTCCAACCAGGATCGACGCGGTCGACTGCCCGTACACCCCCTGCTCGGAGGACGTGCTGGGTATGTCCCTTGGCGACGCGATGTTCTCCAGCTATGACAACCTGTTGGAATTTTAAGCCGTTTGACCTGGAAACCAGGATATAGGAAAAGGAAGGGAGATCAAGACATGAAAAAACTGCTTTCTCTGCTGTGCGCCCTGGCCCTGGCACTGGGCCTGGCCGTCCCCGCCCTGGCCGTGGAATACGGGGCGGAGCTGAACCCCAACGAAAAGACCTATGCCCAGAGATTCAGCGACGTGCCCCCCGACCACTGGGCCTACCAGTACGTGGGTGAGCTGGTGGAGCGGGGCGCCATCAACGGCTATCCCGACGGCAAGTACTACCCCGATAAGATCGTGACCCGGGAGGAGTTTGCCAAGATCATGGTGGTGGCCGCCGGGCTCACCGCCGCCCCGGTGGCGTACAGCAACTATACCGACGTGGACGTGACCTACTGGGCCAGCCCCTTTATCGAGACGGCCAAGCCCTACATGACCGCCTACCAGGACAGCTGGGGCGGCACCAGCTTCCACCCCAAGGACGGCGCTCTGCGGGAGGACATCGCCGTGGCGGTGGTCAAGCTGAAGGGCTATGACACCCGTCTGGCCGACCTGAGCATCCTTCAGACCATGTTCTCCGATGTGGACGGCATCTCCGCCGCCGCCCAGCCCTATGTGGCCCTGGCGGTGGAAAACGGCATCATCAGCGGCTATCTGGACGGCACCTTCCGGGGCCAGGCCACCATCACCCGCAGTGAGGCGGCGGCCATGCTCTGGCGGGCTTTCCAGTACGGCAACGACAACAAGGTCATCGCCACCGAGACCACCCCCGAGCCCACCGAGACGCCCAAGACCACCGCCACCCCGGAGCCCTCCCAAAAGCCCTCGACCTCCTCTGGCTCCACCGACTCCTCCAAGCCCACGTCCACTCCCGCGCCCACCCCTACGCCCGAACCCGCCAAGCCCTACGTGGCGGAGACGCTGGTGAAGAACGTGGAGATCTCCGACACTGACCTGATGATGACCATGGATGACGACAGCAACCTCATCTTCTACAACGCCAAGAGCGATAAGATCGTCTCTCTGGACCCCGGCACCGGCAAGACCACCACCCTGCTGGACGTGAGCCGGGCCACCGTCGAGGTGCCCATCGAGCCCCAGGCCGCCAGCCTCTCCGCCCTGGAGGCGGCCGAGCCCCCTGCGGACGAGATGGAGGAGGATCTCACCCAGGGATTGGAGTCCGAATCGGAGCCCCCCGAGGATGAGACGGAGGAGGACGTTACCCGGGAGCCGGAGCCCGAGGCCCCATCCACCGTCACCTATCAGGACCTGACCGTCTATCAGGTCTTTTGGGACGACGTGGCGGGCCGTCTGCTGGTGCGGGGCAAGTTTGCCTCCGTCCAGAATGACGTCGACGCGGGCTGGACCCTGCCCAATCAGAGCAAAACGGGCTTTGAGGGCATCTTCGCCCTGGAAAATGGGAGTTTGAGCTATTTTGTTGATATACCCTATTACCTGACCATGACAAGTATTGAGTGTGCCCTCAGCGATGGGACTTTTATCGGGGGTAGTTTTGGTAGTAGTCACTATTATTATAGTATCTATGATTTTGTAGAAGGTACCGATATTGCCACTATTACCGCCCTTGGCCGCGATTATGACGCGATGTTCCAAAGTGGCTCAGATATTTACGCGATAGATTATGGGTCGCTGTACAAGTACGACTATGGGACTGGGAATATGAAAACCATCTCCAGCAACATCCCTACTACCATCAGCCGCTACGCCAACGGCAAGATATACTGCTGGGAGTCCGACCGGATCAAGGTCGTCCGCCCCTCCGACGGCGCCGAGCAGGCCAAGCTGGACCCCTCCAAGGACGTGGACATCCAGGACCTGCGGCCACTGCCCGCCAACCCCAACAACCTGCGGGTTACCGCCGATGAGCAATACCTGTTTTATGACAGCGCCTCCAACGCCATTCGCGTCATCCGTCCCAACCCTAAAGCCTGACCGCCGCCCCGCCGCCCATCCGGCGAGCAAGACAGGAGGACCCCTCTCCTGTCTTGCTTTTTTATATGCCCATACCGCCGCCCCGCCGCCGGAGCGGCCCGGCGGCGGCTTTGGGCTGGACCGGACGGCCCCAGGGGAAAGGGGCCCTGGGGCGAAAAAGGGAAAGAGTTAGCCGCTGGCTAACCAATTCCTGTGAAACTACTGTTAAAATGGGGGCGAGGTGATGGGGATGAAGCCCACCGACGAGCTGGTCCACGAA
>CANQMK010000209.1 GCA_947624895.1 uncultured Oscillospiraceae bacterium
CAAAGCTCTCGTAGTGGTCGTCGGTGTAGTAGATCAGCCCGTCGTTGGAGAAGACGATGCGCTCCGCGCCCCGGCTGCGCTCCCCCATGGTGCCGATGTCGCACTCGGTCCAGGTCCGGCCGTTGGCCTCCGGGAGCAAGCCCTCCCGGTTGTTGTAGCGGTCGCCGCCGATGCACATCCCCGGCGCGTAGTTCTCCAGGGAGCCGCCGGTCCAGCCCAGGTCACGGGCCTCGTTTTTGGTGATGTAGTTGTCCGGCAGTTCGCCGTAGAGCTCGATGTAGAGCGCCACGTCCTCCTTGCTGTCATAGAAGCCGTTCTCGTCCAGAGAGGGGGTGTTGCCGTTGGGGTCGTAGGTGGTGACGGCGGCGGACGCCTGGTCGTCCGCGCCCAAAGAGGCGTCCAGGCCGCAGCCCGCCAGGGAGGCGAGCAGCAGCAGGGCCAAAAGCCCCGAGAAGAACCGTTTTCGCAGGGTCATGCGGCGTCAACTCCCATTCTCTCTTGTTTTGAAGCGCTTTCCTCAGCGTTTTCCTCAGTATTTTCCCTATTATATCACAGAGAGGTATCCCCGGCAAGCGGGGAATTGGGGATTGCCACCCCGGGGCGATCGTGGTATGGTATACCTGAAAACAGGAGAGAGGGCGAGCGGGATGGGCGGAAAACAGCGGATGGAAAAGACCAACGTGATGCGGGCGCTGGACCGGGTGAAGGCGGCGTACACCCCCTACGACTACACCGCCACCGGCGCGGTGAGCGGCGGGGAGGTGGCCGCCGCCCTGGGGGAGGACCCCGCCCGGGTGTTCAAGACGCTGGTGACCCGCTCAAACAGCGGGGGGCACTACGTCTTCCTGGTGCCGGTGCTGGAGGAGCTGGAGCTGAAAAAGGCGGCCCGGGCGGCGGGGGAGAAGTGGGTGGAGATGCTTCCGGCCAAGGAGCTGCTACCCCTCACCGGCTATATCCACGGCGGCTGTTCCCCCATCGGGATGAAAAAGCTCTTTCCCACCTTCGTCCACCGCTCCGCCGCCGACTTTGAGACGATCTTCTTCAGCGCCGGGAAGGTGGGCTTCCAGGTGGAGACCACCCTGGAGGCCCTGGGGGCGCTGGTCCCCTTCACCCTGGCGGATATTACCGCCTGACTAAAAACCGCCGGTTTCTACCGGCGGTTTTCGTCTTTATTCGGGAGTAGAGAGGGGGGCGTCGCCCCCTCTTCTCGCAGGAGGCGGGCCATGTCCGGGGGGAGGGGCTGGGTGAAGTCCAGGGGCTCGCCGGTGACGGGGTGGCGGAAGGAGAGCCGGTGGGAGTGGAGGGCGGGGCGGGGGATGAGCGCCCGGTCCTCCGCGCCGTAGAGGAAGTCCCCCACCAGGGGGTGGCCCAGGTGGGCCATGTGGACCCGGATCTGGTGGGTCCGCCCGGTGTCCAGGACCAGGCGGACCAGGGCGTAGGGACCGCGGCAGGCGAGGGTCTCGTAGCGGGTGCGGGCGGGCAGGCCCTCCGGGTGGACCTGGTGGGCGATGGCGGAGGAGGGGTCCTTGCGGATGGGGGCGTCCACCACGCCCGCGGGGGGCTCCGGCGCGCCCAGGGTGAGGGCCAGGTAGACCCGGCGGAAGTCGGGGGTGTGGAGCTGGTTTTTCAGGGTGGTCTGGGCGCTGGGGTGCTTGGCCACCACCATCAGCCCGGTGGTGCCCCGGTCCAGGCGGTGGACGGGGTGGAAAAGAGCGCTCTCCTGCCCGGTCTGGGCGTAGTGCCAGAGGAGGAAATTGCCCAGGGTGTCCGTCTGCTCCGGGACCACGGGGTGGACCAGCACCCCCGCCTGCTTGTTGAGGACCACCAGGTGCTCGTCCTCAAAGACCACGTCCAGCGGCCCGGGGGCGGGGAGGATGTTGGGGGCGCGGGCGGGGTCGTCCACCGCCACGTCCAGCACCTGGCCGGGGGCCACGGGGGCGTTCACAAAGGCCTTTTGCCCGTCCAGCAGGATGCCGTCGGGCAGCCACTTGATCCGGCGGATGACGCTGCCGGTGAGGTGAAAGGTCTCCCGGAGGACGGCGTCCACCCGCATCCCGGCCTGGTCGGGGGTGACGGTGTGGCGCAGGCGGCGCGCCATCAGGCCCGGGCGAAGAGGAAGGCCCGATTGCCGGGGAGCTGGGCCTCCCGGCTGAAGACCTCCCCGGTGAGCAGGTCGGTGGCGGGGAAGGGGAGGGAGAGGGCGCGGGGGGCGTCGTCCCGGTTGGCGGCGGCGATGACCGTCTCCCGGCCATAGGAGCGGGCGAAGGCCAGCAGTCCGCCGTCGGCGGCCAGGAAGGAGAGGCTGCCCCGGCGGAGGGCCTGGCTCCGCTTGCGGAGCTGGCCCAGGTTGGAGACGTAGGCCACCAGGGACTTGTCCGTCCGGCCCCAGGGGTAGGTGCCCCGGTTGAAGGGGTCCTCGAAGCCGGTCATCCCCGCCTCGTCCCCGTAGTACACCGTGGGAGCGCCGGGGAAGGCGAAGAGCAGGGCGTAGCCCAGGCGCAGGCGCGCCAGACCTCGGGCGTGCTCCTGGGGGGTCATGACATACTCCGCCCGCTGGTCCTTGGACCAGTCGTTCTTGTGGTCGTGCCCCACGCCCAGGAAGGTGAGGATGCGCAGGGTGTCGTGGGTGCCCAGGGCGTTCATAGCGTTGTGGAAGGCGAAGGGGGGGTAGTGGTCCCGGATGGTCTCCATGTCCTCCCGGAACTGCCGGGCGTCGCCCCCCAGGAGGTAGGAGATGAGGGCGCTGCGGAGGGGGTAGTTCATCAGCCCGTCGCAGTGGCCGCCCCAGATGTGCTTGCGGCGTACGTCGTAGGCGGTCTTGATGGAGCCGTCCTCCCACACCTCGCCGATGATGATGGCGTCCCGCTTCTCCGCCCGGGCGGCCTGGTGGATGAGGTGGACCATCTCGTCGGGCAGCTCGTCGGCCACGTCCAGCCGCCAGCCGTCCGCCCCCCGGCGCAGCCAGGTGCGGATGACGCCGTTCTCCCCGCAGATGAAGTTGAGGAAGTCGGGGTTGGACTTGTTGAAGTCGGGCAGGGTGTGGAAGCCCCACCAGGACTTGTACTGGTCCGGCCAGTGCTCCCACAGGAACCAGTCGTGATAGGGGGAGTTGGGGTCCCGGGCCGCGCCCCCCTCGCCGTAGACGCCGGTGGCGTTGAAGTAGCGGCTGGCCCATCCGGCGTGGTTGAAGACCCCGTCCAGGATGACGCGGATGCCCCGGCTGTGGGCGGCGTCGCACAGGCGCTCAAAGTCCCGCTGGGTACCCAGCATGGGGTCCACCTTCTCGTAGTCCGCCGTGCCGTAGCGGTGGTTCTCCAGGGCCTCGAAGATGGGGCAGAAGTAGATGGTCTCCACCCCCAG
>CANQMK010000210.1 GCA_947624895.1 uncultured Oscillospiraceae bacterium
GCGTACATGGGGTACTGCTTCACGCTGCCAGTGCAGATCGCCGACACCGTGGGCGGTCTTATGCCTGTTTTCTCGGCTAAGTCCTTTTGGGTCATTTCCCGGATGGCCAGCATCACTTTCAGCTTAGATCTAATCACGTTGCATACCCCCTTTGCATAACCTTGCCACGATTTTCGTTAGCAGTCAATACGACACCCGAAAATTTTTTTCGATTTTTCGAAAATAGTTACAAAAAGAGTGCTGAAAATTTACGAAAATCGTAGTGTAGTATTGTATAGACAGAAAGGAGGTGGTGCCGATGGACAAAACAAAAGAAGAAGTACGGTTGCCAGGCTGGCGAAGAAAAGAGCGCCGGACCGATCACGGTCCGGCGCTCGACGGTATGGATGGGGAAGATCAGAAGTACTTTTTCACGTCCTCGGAGGCCACAGACTCGTCGGCGCTGATGGAGATGGTGAACTTGATGTTGTTCCGGTCGGAAAAGCTGTCCAGCCAGGCCAGGAAGGCGTCCAGGTCGGCGCCGCAGTCGCTGGGGACGATCTTGCACAGGCTGTCGATGAAGATGTGGGTGATATCGTAATTGCCGGCGTAAAGCCCGGAGATGAAGCCGCGCATCACCTCGAAGGAGCTGAGGTTGTACTGCTCGGCCTCCACCAGGCGGATATGATAGCTGATGTCATAGGTGAGTTTCCGGCCCTTTTCGATGCAGACCACGTTGCCGTGCTCGTTGTTGACGGCGCTGTTGATGAGGTCGATCATCTGCTTGGTCTTGCCGGTGCCCTTTACACCCATGATAACTTTGATCATGTTCATCACTCCTCGTTGTTTTCATGCCCCGGCGGGGGCAGAGCTATCGTGCGTCTGATACAATACTACCATATCCGGGGGCGGGATTGCAACCGATTTCCCCGATTTTTTAGAAAACTTTTCAGCCCCGCTCCGGCTCGCCCTGGAACATGGGGGGGATCTCCCGATGGGACTCAAAGTCCTGGAGCACGTCGAAATACTGGCTCTTGTAGTCGGAGTAGAGCTGGTCGAAGTTGGCGTCGATCCCGCCCTCGTGGAGGGTGTGGAGGTAGAGGTGGGAGTTCTCCAGCACCGGGTCGCCGGCGTGGGCCTCCTCCCGGAGGATGTACATGGCGATGTTGGAGCAGTGGTCGGCCACCCGCTCCAGGTTGATGAGCAGCTCCAGGAACTGGGTGCCCACCTCAATGGTACACTCCCCCATCTTCAGCCGCTCGATGTGGCGGCCCCGTAGCTCGTCCCGCATCAGGTCGATGACCTCCTCCAGGGGCTCCACCTTCTTGGCCAGGACCACGTTCCGCTGGGTATAACAGGCCAGGGTCAGGTCTAAGATCTGCCCCACGGCGGACAGGAGGGTCTGCATCTCAAAGCCCGCCTGCTCGGAGAACTCCAGGTCCCGCTCCCGCATGGCCTGGGCGCACTCGGCCACGTTCACCACGTAGTCGCCGATGCGCTCAAAGTCGCTGAGGGTGTGGAGCAGCTCTGAGACCTTGCTGGAGTCCCCGGGAGAGAGGGAACGGTTGGACAGGCGGACCAGGTAGTTGTCCAGGCTGGTCTCCAGCTTGTCGATGGTCTCCTCGCTCTCCTCCAGCCGCTCCATGGTCTTCTCGTCAAAGGACTTCAACAGTTCCCCGGAGCGCTTGAAGTTGGTCTTGGCCAGGGTGCCCATCTGGACCACCGCCTCGTGGGCCTTCTCCAGGGCCATGGAGGGAGAGACCAGGAAGCGCTCGTCCAGGATGGAGGAGGTCTCGATCTCCTCCTTGTCCCCGGGGACCAGCCACTCCGCCAGCCGCACCAGGGCCTTGCGGAAGGGCAGCAACAGGGCGGTGCAGATCAGGTTGAACAGCAGGTGGAAGTTGGCGATGCCGCCCATGTCCACCGCGTTGCCCCAGAAGGAGAAGTGGAGCATGGCGTTCCCGGCATAGAGGACCACCAGGAAGAACAGGGAGCCGAAGAGGTTGAAGAAGAGGTGGATCAGGGCGGTGCGCTTGGCGTTTTTGCTGGCCCCGGTGCTGGAGATCAGGGCGGTGACGGTGGTGCCGATGTTCTGGCCCAGGATCATGGGGATGGCCGCGCCGAAGGTGACCGCCCCGGTGGTACTCAGGGCCAGGAGGATGCCGGTGAAGGCGGTGGAGCTCTGGAGGAGGGCGGTGAGCGCCGCCCCTACCAGCATCCCCAGGAGGGGGTTGGAGACGGCGGCGAACAGGTCGGCCAGCCAAGGCTCATTCTGAAGGCCGGAGACAGCGGCGGTCATGGAGTTCATGCCGATGAACAGCAGGCCCATGCCCAGCAAAATCTCTCCCACATTCTTCTTGCGCCCACCGGTGATGAACATGTAGAAGATGATGCCCACCACCGCCAGAACAGGTCCCAGCACCGAGGGCTGGAGCATGGCCAGGATGGGGTTGGAGTCGGAGGAGATGCTGGCCAGGCGGAGAATCTGGGCGGTGATGGTGGTGCCGATGTTGGCGCCCATGATGATGCCCACCGTCTGTTCCAGGTGCATGATCCCGGCGTTGACGAAGCCCACGCACATGACGGTGGTGGTGGCCGAGGAGTGGATGATGGCGGTGATGAGGGCGCCCAGGAGCACGCCCTTGAAGACGTTGTTGGTGAGCTTTTCCAGAATGCTCTCCAACCGGCCGCTGGAGACTTTCTCCAGCCCCTTTGTCATGGTCGTCATGCCAAAGAGGAAGGTGGCGATCGCACCCGCCATCGTGATGATGTCAAAAACGCTCAAGACCTTCTCCCCCGCTTCTCGGTTTTTTGCGGACACATTCATTCTCTTACAGTTTATATTGTACGCCATCTCCCCCCTCCCTGTAAAGTAAAATTTTCACACGCCGCCCCCAACAGGCTGTTTTTATCTGAATGTTACAAAATCGCTTCGGTTTTGATTTACAAAAGGGCGGATATGGTTTATAATATTTTTCCAAACGATCCAACAAGACGGGAGGGGAAACGGTGTGAAGCGCGTCCTGGCTCTGGCTCTGGCCCTGGCCCTTCTCTCCGGCTGCGCGCCCCAGGGGGACGACGACGGCGGGCTCCACATCCTCTGTACCACCTACCCCGTCTACCTCTTCACCACCGCCGTCACCCAGGGGGCGAGAGGGGTGGAGGTGGAACTGCTGGTGGATCAGAAAGTCTCCTGCCTCCATGACTACACCCTGACGGTGGAGGACATGAAGGCCGTGGAGGCGGCGGACATCATCGTGGAAAACGGCGCGGGGCTGGAGGCGTTTTTGGCCGACGCCCTGGCCCAGAAGGACGTCCCCGTCATCGACTGCTCGGAGG
>CANQMK010000211.1 GCA_947624895.1 uncultured Oscillospiraceae bacterium
CCAGCAATACGAGCCATATCGTTCTGTCCCTCCTTTTAACCTTGTCTCTGCTTGTGCTTCGGGTTTTCGCAAATGACCATGACTTTGCCCTTGCGCTTGATGATCTTGCACTTCTCGCACATGGGCTTCACAGACGGCCTGACTTTCATGGGAAACCTCCTTCATGTGAATGCCTTAATGGCCCCGCCCCGCCGCAAGCCTGAATACCGTTCGGCAAAGCCCGGACAGGGTCGGTCGTTGATGGTTGTGGTGTTCCAAAGCGCCGTGGGGCGCCTTTGTCCTTACTTGGTCCGCCAGGTGATCCGGCCCCGGGTCACATCGTAGGGCGACATCTGGACGGTGACCTTGTCCCCGGGCAGGATGCGGATGAAGTTCATCCGCAGCTTGCCGGAGATGTGGGCGAGAATGATGTGTCCATTCCCGATGTCCACCTTAAAGGTGGTGTTGGGCAGCGCCTCGGTGACGACGCCCTCCACTTCGATCATATCATCTTTTGCCAAGTCTCATTTCCTCCTTGAAGGCGCCCAGCGCCCGTCTCAGCTCGCGGTTGGAAACCGTTTCTCCTCGCTGTAACTTCAGGGTGACTGGATGGGGAAACTCCCGCCGGGCGTCGGTGAGACAGGTCACGTGGCCCGGCTTTTTCTCCTTGGGATGGGCGACCTTGCGGCCCTTTCCGTCGGCCAGGAGAAGGCGGGAGCTGTCCGGGTCCACGCCGATGACGTAGAAGAGCTTCCCCTTGTCCCGGCCCGCCCGGGCCTCCACGATCCAGCCGGCGCGGTCAGACATGGCCGTCCCCCGGATCGGTGAGGATCTCCGGCTCGCCCTCGGTGATGAGGATGGTGTTTTCGTAGTGGGCGGTCAGGCTCCGGTCCACCGTGACGGTGGTCCAGTTGCCGTCCAGGTTCTCCACGTGCCAGTCCCCGGCACAGACCATGGGCTCCACGGCGATGACCATGCCCGGCATGAGCCGGGGGCCGTGTCCGGCGGGGCCGTAGTTGGGCACCTCGGGAGGTTCGTGCATCTCCCGGCCCACCCCGTGGCCTACAAAGTCCCGGACCACGCTGAAACCAAAGCCCTCCACGTACTTCTGCACCGCCGCGCCGATATCCCGGACCCGGTTGCCCGGGCGGGCCTGGCGGATGCCCTGGAAAAAGCTCTCCTTGGTGACCTCCACCAGCTTCCGGGCCTCCTCGCTCACCGCGCCGCACAGGAAGGTGCCGGCGCAGTCCCCGTGGTAACCGTTCAGACAGGCCCCCACGTCGATGGAGACGATGTCCCCCTCCCGCAGGACCTGCTTGCGGCTGGGGATGCCGTGGATGACGCACTCGTTCACCGAGGCGCAGATGGAGGCGGGAAAGCCGTAGAGCCCCAGGAAGCTGGGCTTGGCCCCGTGGCTCTGGATGAACCGCCGCACCTCCCGGTCGATCTCAAAGGTGCTCACCCCGGGCTTGACCAGCGATCCGGCCAGGGCCCGGGCCTGGGCGGTGATCCGCCCGGCCCGGCGCATCTTCTCGATCTCCTGGGGAGATTTCAGGGAGATCATCTCCATGGCTTACAGGCCCAGGACTTGGCTGACGGCCTGGGTGGTCTCCTCGATGGAGGCCCCGTCCCCCTGGACCGTCTCCAGCACGCCCCGCTGGGCATAGAACGCCTTCAGGGGCTCCGTCTCGGCGTGGTAGACGCGAAGCCGGTCCAGAACGGTCTCAGCCGCGTCGTCCTTGCGCTGGATCAGCGCCCCGCCGCAGGCGTCGCAGACGCCCTCGGTCTTGGGGGGCTTGGCGGCGATGTGGTAGGGGGCGCCGCACTTGGCGCACACCCGGCGGCCGCTCATGCGGTTGACGATGCTCTCGTCGCTGACCTCCAGGGAGATCACCTTGTCGAAGGTGACGCCCATCTCCTCCAGGGCCTGGGCCTGGGCCAGGGTGCGGGGCACCCCGTCCAGGATATAGCCCTTTTGGCAGTCGGGCTGTTCCAGCCGCTCCTTGACGATGTTCAGAATGACCTCGTCGGGAACCAGCTGGCCCGCGTCCATATAGGACTTGGCTTTCTTACCGGTCTCGGTGCCGTCGGCGATGGCGGCGCGGAGGATGTTGCCGGTAGAGATGGTGGGGATGCCCAGCTTGGCGGCGAAGATATCCGCCTGGGTGCCCTTCCCGGCGCCGGGGGCGCCTAAAAAGATCAACTTCATCCCGCGCACCTCTTTACTCCAGGAAGCCCTTGTAGTGCCGCATGAGCATCTGGGCCTCCAGGGCCTTCACAGTCTCCAGCGCCACGCCCACCACGATGATGATGGAGGTACCGCCGATGGACAGGGAGTGGTTGCCCACGATGTTGCCGGTGATGATGGGCAGCAGGGCGATGACGGCCAGGTACAGCGCGCCGAACATGGTGATCTTGCTCAGGACCTTCTGAAGGAACTCCGCGGTGGGCTTGCCCGGGCGGAAGCCGGGGACGAAGCCGCCGTTGTTCTTCAGGTTGTTGGCTACCTCGATGGGGTTGAACTGGATGCTGGAGTAGAAGTAGCTGAAGCCCACGATGAGCAGGAAGTAGACGACGCAGTAGAGCAGGCCGTTGTTGTTGAACACCTTCATGAAGGTGGAGTTCGCGCCGCCGGGGATGAAGGCGGCGATAGTGGCGGGCAGAGAGGCGATGGCCTGGGCGAAGATGATGGGCAGCACGCCGGACATATTCACCTTCATGGGCAGGTGGGTGGACTGGCCGCCGTACATCTTCCGGCCCACCACCCGCTTGGCGTACTGCACGGGGACGCGGCGCTCGGAGTTGGTGATGAAGACGATGAAGATGACCAGGGCCAGCATCCCGATGATGAACAGGGGGATGAAGACCGGGTGCAGGTTGCCGGCGGTCTTGGTGAACGTCTCGCCCGCGGCGGCGGCCTCAGCGGCGGCGGCCCGGTCGGAGGCCCAGATCTGCACGCCCCGGATCATGGACCAGACCATGCTGGGGCCCCGGGAGACGATGCCGGCGAACAGGATGATGGAGATGCCGTTGCCGATGCCGAACTCGGTGATCTGCTCGCCCAGCCACATCAGGAAGGCGGAGCCGGCGGTGAAGGCCAGGACGATGATGACCCCGGCCAGCCACATGGGAACACCGTGGGTGTTCAGCAGAGTGCCGCTGTACTGGGTGTTCCAGCTGCGGATCAGGGTGAAGTAGCCAAAGCCCTGGAGGATGGCGATGGCCACGGTGGTGTAGCGGGTGATGGCGGCGATC
>CANQMK010000212.1 GCA_947624895.1 uncultured Oscillospiraceae bacterium
AACGCCGCGCGGGCGCAATTTCCTCTCGCCTCCCCCTCTGGGGGAGGTGGCGCCGCGTGAGCGGCGTCGGAGAGGGCGGGGCGCAGGGGGGTCTGGGGAAAGAGGTTCGCCCTCTCAGTCAGCTTCGCTGACAGCTCCCCCAGAGGGGGAGCCGGGGAGGTGGGTGCGGGCGCTGGAGGGGTATAAAAAGGCCGTCCGGCGGGTGCCGGACGGCCTCTTGTGCTAGAGGTTATGGACTTTGCTTTGGGGTTACACCATCTGCAGGAAGCGGTCGATGATGACGGCGGCTTCGGCGCGGGAGGCGGAGGCGGTGGGATCCAGGTCACCGGCGCCCTTGCCGATGATCAGGCCCTTGCCGACGGCCCAGGTCATGGCCTCGGAAGCCCAGGAGCTGATCTCATTGGCGTCCACGAACTTGCCCATGTCAGCGGTGACGTTGGTGTCCAGCGCCAGGAGCTGAGCGAAGCGGTAGAGCATGGTGATCAGCTGCTCGCGGGTGATGGCCTGGTCGGGGGCGAAGTTGGTGTCGGACACGCCGGTCACCACGCCCACCATAGCGGCCCAAGCCACGGCGTCACTGTACCAGCTGCCCTGAGCGTCGGTGAAGGGATTGTTGATCCCGGCCTTGCCCTGGGACAGGTTGAACAGAATCTGAGCCATGGTGCCACGGGTCACGGCGGAGTTCATGTCGAAGATGTGACCGGTGGTGCTGACGCCCTGGAAGATCTTCATCGCGGCCATAGCCTGGATGGAGGGCTCGGCCCAGTGGCCGTCGGGCACGTCGGTGAACTTGTAGCCCAGGTCGGGGGTCTGCGCGGGGATGACGACCTTGGCCACGACCTCGCCGTTCTTATCGGTGACGGTGAGGGTCTTGCCGCCGGCGGTGGTGGTCACGATGGTCACCTTGCCGCCGAAGGGGTTGGTCTTGGTGGTGCTGGTGGAGGTGGTGCCAGCGGAGCTGCCACGGCCACCGGCGATGCCGCCGCCACCACCGGTGGTGGTGGTCTTGGTGCCCACGATGGCGGCGTCCTGGAAGGCGGCCAGAGCCTGGTTCAGGGCGGTGATGGCCTGGTCGATCTCATCCTGGGTGGTGGCCGTCTTCAGGGCCTCCTCGGCGGCGGTGATGGCGTCGCTGAACGCCTTCACGGCGGACTCGGGGTAGACGGTCTTGCCCTTCTCCACATCGGAGGCCTTGGTGTTGTCGGCCACGATGTCGGTGTCCTTGAGCACGTCGTAGACGTCCTTGGCGTTCTTGATGGCCTCTTCCAGAGTGGCGGTGTCCACGGTCTCAGGCGGCACGTCGGGGCCGGGCTGGTCCTTGTCCTCGACGGTGACGATGACGGTGGTGGTCTTGTCACCGGCGGTGACGGTGATGGTGGCCTCGCCCTTGGCCAGGGCGGTGACGGTGACCTTCTCGCCCTCGGTGGCGCTCAGGGAGATCACGGTGGTGTCCTCGGTGGCCCAGTAGACGGTCTCCTTGGCGTCCACGGGGGTCACGTCGGCGGTGAGCTCATAGGTCTCGTCCACCTTCAGGGTCAGGGTGGCGGGGGTGACCTCTACCTTCTCCACGGGGGTGACCGCCTGGATGGGGCAGGGCTGCTGGGTCTGGGGCTCGACGGTCATGTCCTTGTCGGCCTCGGTGAAGGGATCCCAGTCGCCGCCCAGGAAGTTGGCCACGTCGCAGTAGTCCTCGGTGGGCTTGGTGGACCAGTCCACACGGGCGGCGCTGTTGTCCACGCCGTCGTAGAACTCCACGCTGCTCAGCTCGGCGCTCTTCTCAGACTTGCCGTTCAGAGTGTCCAGCCAGCCGGCGGGGGTGATCAGGGAGGTGGAGGCGGGATCGCCCTCGACGAAGTAGAAGGGATCGGTGGCCTCAATGTTGGTGGCGTAGAAGACGGCCTCGCCGGTGTTGGCCTGCCAGGGCCGACCCAGATAGCCGGGCTTGGAGCGGTACTGGGAGGCGGTGTTCTTGCCGGGCTCGGTGGAGGTGATGGTGCAGTTGTACATCAGGTAGCCCTTCTCGCTCTTCTGCTGGGGCGCGGTGATGTAGCCAACGTCGTTCTTGTTCTCGCTGGTGTTGAAGATCAGGTTGCACTTGGCGAAGACGGCGGTCATGCCACCGAAGATGTAGTCGGTGCCGCCGTAGACATCACAGCCGTAGAAGGCGACCTTGGAGCCCTCGGGCCCGTAAAGGGTGTCCTGACGGCCCACGAAGGCGCAGTTGTCGAAGAAGATGTTGGTGCCGCTCTTGATGGACAGGGCGGCGGCGCGCTCCACATAGGCCTTGTCCTGGACGGTGGTGTCCCCGACCTGCTTCATCTTGGCGCGCGGCGCGGCGGTGTCCTCCACCGCGGAGCCCTGAGCCTCGATCACGTCGTCGGCGGCCTTCTGGGAGATGTACTGGTTGAAGGAGTTCTCGAAGATGATGCCCTCAGCCTGGAAGCCGTCGGCGGCGATGAGGACGGAGGCGTTCCAGTAGCTGTCGTCGTTGGTGCCGGAGCCGGTGTTGATGTAGGAGGCGTAGCCGTTCTCCTTGTTGACCTTCAGGGCCTCCTCGCTGTAACGGTGGCCGGAGGTCATGGAGTAGTAGGTGTAGCCGTGGCCGTAGTAGTGAGTGATGCGGACCTCGTTGTCGCCGATGTCAACACCCTTGTTCTTCAGCTCCAGGGTGGCCTTGTCGGCGGCGGCGTTCTTGAGGGTCACGTCCTTGACCTTGACGTAGAGCTGCTCCTCATAGTTGCCCGGGTCGATCTCGATGGTGATGCGCTGGCCGGGGTCGCGCTTCACAGCGGCGGCGGCGTCCAGAGCGGCGGTGACGGTCTGGAACTGCTTGCCGGTGCCCACGGTGAGGACGATGTCACCGGCGGGCTCGGGGATGATGCCCTCGGGGTAGACGACCTTGATGCCGCCGATGTAGGTGTTGGTGTCGTCCGCCACCACATAGACGCAGTAGTTGTCGTCCACCGTGTAGGTGAAGTCCTCGTAGTCCTGCGCCACGGTGTTGGCCACGCCGTTCACCTTGAGCGTTCCGGCCTCATAGCCGTTCACCTGGACGGTGAGTTCGGTGCCGATGGGGGTGCCCTTGTAGATGGGCACGACCAGGGTGGTGGTCTTGTTCATCTGAGCCCAGGCGGTCTCGCCGCGGTTGTTGAACTTACCGCCGTCCGCGCCGATGACGATGGTCAGACCCTCCCAGGTCTCGGTGCCACCGGCGGTCT
>CANQMK010000213.1 GCA_947624895.1 uncultured Oscillospiraceae bacterium
ACGGAAACCTGTTCGGAGATATGTCGGAGTTTGACGGGCAGCACGGCCCCCGTCTGCCGCACCTTCAGCGCGCCGGGGAAGGGACACTCGTCGGGGACGTAGCCCACGCCGCCCAGGGCCTCCGCCGCCGGTCGGCCCAGCAGCTTGGCCTGCCCCGCAGAGGGCCGGACGATGCCCAGCAGGCACTTGATGAGGGTGGACTTCCCCGCCCCGTTCTCCCCGATCAGCCCCAGGATGGTCCCGCCGGGCAGGGTCAGGTCGATGGGGCCAAGGGTGAAGGGGCCGTAGTCCTTGGTCAGCCCCACAGTCTCAATGGCGCGGTTCATAATTCTTCCTCCTCGTAAAGTACGTCCAGCGCGTTTTGCACCTCTTCCCTGCTCACCCCGGCGGCCCGGGCGGCGTCGATGGCCCGGGAGAGGTGTTCTTCCACCTGCCGTCGGCCCTCCTCCCGAACCAGCTCCAGATCCTTGGGTGCCACAAAACAGCCCTTGCCGGGAATGGTCACCAGAAACCCCTCCCGCTCCAGCTCCTCATAAGCCCGCTTGGTGGTGATGACGCTCACCCGCAGGTCCCGGGCCAGCAGCCGCAGGGAGGGCAGCGCCACCCCGGCCTTCAGCGTCCCGCACAGGATGTGGGTCTTGAACTGGTCCTTGATCTGCTCGTAGATGGGCGCGTCTCCGGTGTTGCGGATGATGATGTCCATGGCCTCGCCCCCAACTGTTTATACTGTGCATACCTTGTATATACAGTATAGCACACCTCTCTGGCTTGTCAAGAAAAAAATCAAAAAAGATAAAACGGCGCGGCCCAACGATGGGCCGCGCCACATTTTTGCTGGTTTTTGTCGGGTTTGGACAGAAAATTTGCCATCTTTTGGCAGTTCAGAAGGAGCGAGGTAGTTAATTAACCATTTTTTTACAGCCAACCAAGGGCCGCCCCCCTTTGGCGGTGGTCGGGGTCAGGTCGGGTGCCCTTCCCTTTCGGCGGTCAGGTGGGCGTCCGTCCAGGTGGGGCCCTCCTGTTTGCCGGGGCGGGCGGGGTCAGGCAGGTGCCCCTTCCCCTTTTGCCGGTCAGGTAGGCGTCCGTCCAGGTGAGGTCCTCCTGTTTGCCGGGGCGGTCGGGGTCAGGCCAGGTGGGCCCGGTGGAAGACCTTTTTGCCCTTTTTGATGGTCAGGCCGTCCCCGGCCAGCAGGTCCTGGGGGATCATCATGGCGGTGTCGGACACCTTCTGGCCGTTGACCTCCACCCCGCCCTGCTCGATGAGCCGCCGGGCCTCCTTCTTGGAGGGCACCAGGCCGCACTGGAGCATCAGGTCCAGCAGGCCGATCACCCCGTCGGTGAGGCTCCCTTCCGGGATGGCGGTGGCGGGCATATTGGCGGTGTCGCCCCCGGTGGAGAACAGGGCCCGGGCGGCCTCCTGGGCCTTCTGGGCCTCCTGGGTGCCGTGGACCATCTGGGTCAGCTCAAAGGCCAAAATCTCCTTGGCGGTGTTCAGCTGGCTGCCCTCCCAGGCGGCCATCTCGTCGATCTGCTCCAGGGGGAGGAAGGTGAGCATTCGGATGCACTTCATCACGTCCGCGTCCCCCACGTTGCGCCAGTACTGGTAGAAGTCGTAGGGGCTGGTCTTGTTGGCGTCCAGCCAGACGGCGTTCCCGGCGGTCTTGCCCATCTTGTGGCCCTGGGAGTCGGTGAGGAGGGTGATGGTCATGGCGTAGGCGTCCTTGCCCAGCTTCCGGCGGATGAGCTCGGTGCCGCCCAGCATATTGGACCACTGGTCGTCCCCGCCGAACTGCATATTGCACCCCACCGTCTGGAACATATGGTAGAAGTCGTAGGACTGCATGATCATATAGTTGAACTCCAGAAAGCTCAGGCCCTTCTCCATCCGCTGTTCGTAGCACTTGGCCCGGAGCATATTGTTCACCGAGAAGCAGGCCCCCACCTCCCGCAAAAGCTCCACGTAGTTGAGCTTCAGGAGCCAGTCGGCGTTGTTGAGCATCATGGCCTGGTTGGGGCCGTCACCAAACTCGATGAACCGCTCCATCTGGCGCTTGAAGCACTCGGCGTTGTGGTCGATGTCCTCCTTGGTGAGCATCTTGCGCATATCGGTGCGGCCGGAGGGGTCGCCGATCATGGTGGTGCCGCCGCCGATGAGGGCGATGGGCTTGTTGCCCGCCTGCTGGAGCCGCTTCATCAGGGTCAGGGCCATGAAGTGCCCGGCGGTGAGGCTGTCGGCGGTGCAGTCAAAGCCGATATAGAAGGTGGCCTTGCCGCTGTTGACCAGCTGGCGAATTTCATCCTCGTCGGTGACCTGGGCGATGAGGCCCCGGGCCTTCAGTTCCTCATAAATTTCCATTTTCTCCAACTCCTATTTTCAAATTCTCACGTTTTTCCCTTCAAACCGGCTGGGCCGCCGGGGCCTGCCGGGCTTTTAGCACGTTGTAGGTGAGGATGGCCGCCAGCACGATCACCGCCCCGACCAGGGACAGGGGGCCGATCATCTCGTGGTAAAACACCGCCACCAGGATGGGGTTGAGCACCGGCTCGATGCCGGAGATCAGGGAGGCGGTGACCGCCGGGGTGGTCTTCAGGCCCCGGCACATGAGGATATAGGCCAGGCCCACCTGGAAGGCCCCCAGGACCACCAGGCTGGTGAGGGCGGTGGGGGTAAAGACCGTCTCCCGCAAAAGGAAGGGCAGGCCGATGACGGCGCTGCACACGTCCCCCCAGAAGACGCTGGAGATGGGGTCGGCGTCGGGGAGGTCGTTTAAGAGGAATACCCCGGCGTAGGTGAAGCCGGAGAGCAGGGCCAGGGCGTTGCCCAGCATCCCACCGGCCTCCAGACTCTCCACAAAGAAGCATACCACCCCGGCCAGGGTGATGATACACACCGCCACGTCCAGCTTCTGGGGCTTTTTCCGCCAGAAGAGCAGGGACAGCAGGAGGACGAAGATGGGGGCGGTGAACTGCAAGACGATGGTGTTGGCCGCCGTGGTCAGCTTGTTGGCCAGGGTGAAAAGGGTGTTGGTGCCGCAGACGCTGGCCGCGCCCAGGGCGATCCAGCGGTTCCACCGGGGGCGGTGGCGGGTCAGGAGCAGATAGGCCCCGATGACCAGCACGGAGATGATGTTCCGCCCGCTGTTGATGCTCATGCCGTTCCAGGGGATGAGCTTGATGCAAAG
>CANQMK010000214.1 GCA_947624895.1 uncultured Oscillospiraceae bacterium
GACGGGAAGTTCTCCCTGGACGCCTGCCGGTGCATCGGCGCCTGCGGCCTGGCCCCGGTGATGATGATCAACGACCACGTCTACGGCCGTCTCACCCCCGACCAGATCGGCCCCATCCTGGCCCAGTATCAGTAAGGAGGCGAACCTATGAAAACCATCGCTGAGCTCACCGCCCTGCGGGAGGAGATGCAGGGGCGGATGGCCCTGCGCCACACCTCCGACTTCCCCATCGAGGCGGAGAACACCGAGTCCTACCGCTACCACATCCTGGTCTGCGCCGGCACCGGCTGTACCTCCTCCAACTCCCCGGCCATCATCGAGGCCCTGAATAAGGAGCTGAAGGCCAAGGGCCTGGACCAGACCGCCAAGGTGGTCCACACCGGCTGTTTCGGCCTGTGCGCCATGGGCCCCATCATGGTCATCTACCCCGACGGCGCGTTCTACTCCCACGTCACCGTGGAGGACGTGCCTGAGATCATCGACAGCCACATCGCCAAGGGCCAGCTGGTGGAGCGCCTGCTCCACAAGGAGGGGGACACCCCCGTGGTCTCCCTGAACGAGACCCGCTTCTACAAAAAGCAGATGCGCATCGCCCTGCGCCACTGCGGCGTCATCAACCCGGACGACATCAATGAGTACATCGGCGTGGGCGGCTACACCGCCCTCACCCGCATCCTCACCGAGAAGACCCCCGCCCAGGAGATCATCGACGCGGTGAAGGGCTCCGGCCTCCGGGGTCGGGGCGGCGCGGGCTTCTCCACCGGCACCAAATGGCAGTTCACCGCTGACGCGGTGAGCCCGGACGGGATCAAGTACGTGGCCTGCAACGCCGACGAGGGCGACCCCGGCGCGTTCATGGACCGCTCCGTGCTGGAGGGGGACCCCCACAGCGTGCTGGAGGCCATGACCATCGCCGGCTACGCCGTGGGCGCTCACCAGGGCTACATCTACATCCGGGCGGAGTACCCCATCGCCGTGGACCGGCTGAACACCGCCATCGCCCAGTCCCGGGAGCTGGGCCTCCTGGGCAAGGACATCTTCGGCTCCGGCTTCGACTTTGACATCGAGCTTCGCCTGGGCGCCGGCGCCTTCGTCTGTGGTGAGGAGACCGCCCTCATGACCTCCATCGAGGGCCACCGGGGCGAGCCCCGGCCCCGTCCCCCCTTCCCCGCCGTCAAGGGCCTGTGGCAGCGGCCCACCCTGCTCAACAACGTGGAGACCTACGCCAACATCACCTGGATCCTCAATAACGGCTGGGAGAAGTTCGCCGCGCTGGGCACCGCCAAGAGCAAGGGCACCAAGGTCTTCGCCCTGGGCGGCAAGATCACCAACACCGGCCTGGTGGAGGTCCCCATGGGCACCACCCTGCGCACCATCGTGGAGGACATCGGCGGCGGCTGCCCCAATGGCAAGAAGTTCAAGGCCGCCCAGACCGGCGGCCCCTCCGGCGGCTGTATCCCCGCCAGCCTGATCGACACCCCCATCGACTACGACTCCCTCATGGCCATCGGCTCCATGATGGGCTCCGGCGGCCTCATCGTCATGGACGAGGACAACTGCATGGTGGACATCGCCAAGTTCTTCCTGGAGTTCATCATTGACGAGTCCTGCGGCAAGTGCACCCCCTGCCGCATCGGCACCAAGCGGCTGTACGACCTGCTGTGCAAGATTACCGACGGCCGCGGCACCATGGAGGACATCGACACCATCGAGGAGCTGTGCGAGCACCTCCAGTCCTCCGCCCTGTGCGCCCTGGGCCAGTCCGCCCCCAACCCCGTCCTGTCCACCTTGCGCCACTTCCGGGAGGAGTACATCGCCCACGTGGTGGAGAAGCGCTGTCCCGCCGGGGTGTGCAAGAACCTCCTGCGCTTCACCATCGACCCGGACAAGTGCAAGGGCTGCACCCTCTGCGCCCGGAACTGCCCCGCCCAGGCCATCACCGGCCAGCTCCGGGCCCCCCACACCATCGACCCCAACAAGTGCGTGAAGTGCGGCGCCTGCCTGAGCAACTGCAAGTTCGGCGCCATCAGCCGTTCTTAAAAGGAGGGACGAGACAATGGAACAGAAAATGGTAAATCTGACCATCAACAACATCCCCGTCACCGTCCCCGAGGGCACCACCATCCTGGAGGCCGCCCGGGAGGCGGGGATCAAGATCCCCTCCCTGTGCTTCCTGAAGGGGGTCAACGAGATCGGCGCCTGCCGCATCTGCGTGGTGGAGGTCAAGGGCGCCCGGAGCCTGGTGGCCTCCTGCGTCTACCCGGTGAGCGAGGGCATGGAGGTCCAGACCAACACCGCCCGGGTCCGCAAGTCCCGGAAGCTGACTCTGGAACTGATCCTCTCCAACCACCGCATGGACTGCCTCACCTGCGCCCGGAACGCCCACTGCGAGCTGCGGGAGCTGGCCGCCGAGTTCAACATTGACACCGTGCGCTACGCCAACGACGACCTCCTCCCCCGCATCGAGGCCAGCGCCCTCCACCTGGTGCGGGACAACTCCAAGTGTATCCTCTGCCGCCGCTGTACCGCCGTGTGCCGGAAGGTCCAGGAGGTGGGCGTCATCGGCGCCAACGACCGGGGCTTCGCCACCCACATCGGCTGCGCCTTCGACCGGGACCTGAACGAGGTGGACTGCGTCTCCTGCGGCCAGTGCATCGTGGCCTGCCCCACCGGCGCCCTCTACGAGAAGGACGACACCCAGAAGGTCTGGGACGCCCTCCACGACCCCACCAAGCACGTGGTGGTGGGCCCCGCCCCCTCCGTCCGGGTCACACTGGGGGAGTGCTTCGGCCTGCCCATCGGCACCAACGTGGAGGGAAAGATGGTCACCGCCCTGAAGCGCCTGGGCTTCGACAAGGTCTTTGACGTGGACACCGGCGCCGACTTCACCATCATGGAGGAGGGCACCGAGTTCCTCCACCGCATCCAGAACGGCGGCGTCCTGCCCATGATCACCTCCTGCTCCCCCGGCTGGGTCCGCTACTGCGAGCAGCACCACCCGGATATGCTGCCCAACCTCTCCTCCTGCAAGTCCCCCCAGCAGATGTTCGGCTCCCTGGTGAAGACCTACTACGCCGAGAAGGCCGGCATCGACCCCAAGGACATCGTGGTGGTCTCCATCATGCCCTGCACCGCCAAGAAGTACGAGGT
>CANQMK010000215.1 GCA_947624895.1 uncultured Oscillospiraceae bacterium
GAACACAGAAGTTAAGCTCATCCGCGCCGAAAATACTTGGCTGGCGACGGCCCGGGAAAATAGGTAATGCCGACACAAAAAGACAGACCGATGCAAATCGGTCTGTTTTTTTGCGCCCTTTTTTCCTCGCGTCCCGGGGACGTCTGCCTGACGCTGCCCTTTTTTTCTCGCATCCCGGGAGTTGGCCGGGGGGCTAGGGGCTGGATGGGGGGTCATATGGGGCGGCGGCTCCGTTTGGGCACCAAGGGGAGGACCTCCGGGGAGAGGAGGAGCAGGGCGGTGAGGTTGGGCAGGGCCATCAGGCCGTTGAACAGGTCGGCCAGCTGCCACACCGCGCCCACCTCTCCGGCGCCGCCCAGGAAGACGAAAAAGAGAAAGAGCCAGCGAAAGCCCTTGGCCGACCGGTCCGAGCCCTTGAGCCAGCGCAGGGCTCGCTCTCCGTAGCAGCTCCAGCCCAGCAGGGAGGTGAAGGCGAACAGGAGCAGGCACACCGCCACCAGCGCCGGACCCAGCGGGCCCAGCACCGTCCCGAAGGCCCGGGCGGACAGGGGCGCGCCCAGAAGCTCCGCCGGGACATGGCCCCCGGCGATGGCGGCCAGGGCAGTCTGGGGGTCGTAGACCCCGGAGGCGAGGATGACCAGGGCGGTGACTGAGCAGATGAGCAGAGTGGAGACGGCCACCTCGAAGATCCCCCACATCCCCTCCCGGGCGGGGGTGGCCGCGCCGTTGGCGGCGTGGGCGATGGCGGAGGTGCCCAGGCCCGCCTCGTTGGTGAACACCCCCCGGGCCACCCCGTAGCGCAGGGCCAGGCCGACGCTGTACCCCCCGAAGGCGGCCTGGGGGCGGAAGGCCCCCTGCCAGATGGCCCCCAGGGCGGCGGGCAGCCGGGCCCGGAGGACGAACAGACACAGCCCGCCCCCCGCCAAAAACAGCCCCGCCATGGCGGGCACCAGCCGCTGGCTCAGCCGCCCCACCCGGTCGATCCCCCCGAAGATCACCCACCCCGCCGCCACCGCCGTCCCCAGGCCCACCCACCGGGCGGGCAGGCCGAAGGCCGCCTCCAGGGAGAGGGCGATAGAGTTGGACTGCACCAGCGCCCCGCCAGTCAGGCTGGCGGGGATACAGGCCAGGGAGAAGAGGACGGCCAGGACAGAGCCAAGTTTACATAAACCAGAAGACATATAGCACATGGGCCCGCCCTGGAAGCCCTGGGGGGTCCGCTCCCGATAGCGGATGGCCAGGGCCTTTTCCGCGAAGCTGGTCATCATCCCCACCAGGGCGGAGACCCACATCCACAGCACCGCCCCCGGCCCGCCGAAGAAGATGGCGGTGGCCACCCCGGCGATGGAGCCGGTGCCGATGGTGGAGGCCAGGGCGGTGCAGAGGGCCTGGAGCTGGGTGAGGCCCGCCGTGGGCCGGGCGGGGCGGGGGGCGCCCACCGTCCCCCGGAGCCAGGTCCCCACCCGGAGCTGGAAGAAGCCGGAGCGGAGGGTGTAGTACCCCCCAACCGCCAGAAAGAGGATGAGCAGGACCGGGTCCCACAGTGCGTCGGATAGTTTACATAAATAAGGCACGCCCGCCACCTCCACCTTACAGAGGTATGCGGGCGCGCCCGGTTTTATTTCCCCGTCTCCAGCCCGTCCGGGACCACGGAGAGGGATAGGACCTCCCCGCCCGGCTCCCGCCGGACCACGGTAGCGGTGGCGATCCGGGTGAGGGCGGCCTCCGCGGCGGCCTTGGACTTGGACAGGCCCCGGTAACTGTCCAGGGCCTCCGCCGCCGACTGCCCCAGCGCCTGGGGGTCTACGGTGTAGACCGCCACGGTGTAGGTGACCTTGGGGGAGAGGAACTTGCGGTAGGCGCTCTCCACCACGCAGACGGTGGTCTGTCCCGGCTCCGCCGGGAGGTCGTCGGCCACCACGTCCTCCATGGAGCGGTTGACCTCATAGCGCTCCTGGGGCGTGTAGGAGGCGGAGAGGGAGGTGGTGTCGTAGTAGTAGCCCAGGAAGGCCAGCACCGAGACCACCCCCGCCAGGAACAGGCCGACCAGGAGGACGATCTGCCGCTTTTGGAAGCGGATGCGCTGGCCCGTGTCGTACACCAGGCCCAGGCGGTAGGCCACCGGCACCATGGCCCGGAGGAAGAGGGTGAGCAGGACCGACTCGATGGGGAAGCAGAAGAGGTTTTTCAGGATCTGGGGGAGCTGGAAGAGGACGTAGCTCTTGCCCAAGATCAGCTTGTAGTACCACCAGGTGATGGGGGCGCTCAGGAGGATGTTCACGAAAAAGCAGATGCAGAACCGGGAGAGGATGACCCGGGCGGGGGTGATCTTGGCCCGGTAGAGGAAAAGGGCGAAGATCAGGGAGCCGGCGATTTCGGTGAGGATGAAGGGGAAGAAGTAGGGGCCGGAGGGGAAGAGGAGACAGCCCAGGGTGTCGGACACGCAGGCGGCCACCACCGCCACCACCGGGCCGAAGACCATGGCCCCGAAGGCGTTGACGAAGAAGGCGATGTTGATCTTCAGGTTGGGGGCCAGGGGGATGCCGAAGCCCTTCAGGGCCACCCGCAGGGCGATCATCAGCGCGGCGAAGACCAGCACCCGGGTGCGGGTGAGCTCCACTGCGGCGTCCCGCCAGTAGGCGGCGGAAAAGGGGGTGGCGTAGAGGGTCTGGGACGGGGGTTGGGGCGTGGGACGGGACATAGCAAAGACCTCCTTGTGGCGCGGCAGGGGCCGCACAACAGGAGGTCTGAGCATCCGGCTATGCGGCAGCGGGATGCGGGCGGCGCACTGCAAGCGCTCGCGGCCATTCGTCCGGCGGACAACTCCCCGTCCCGCCGGCACTCGCTTCCCAGGGGAAGCACACGCGCCGCCCTACTCTGCCTATGGATATGGATAGTTTACCTGACCGCGGAGAAAAAAGCAAGAGGGAAGCTCACTCCACCGTCACCGATTTGGCCAAATTCCGGGGCTTGTCGATGTCGCAGCCCCGCTGGAGGGCCACGTAGTAGGCGAACAGCTGCATGGGCAGCACCTCCAGGCTGGGCAGGAGGAGGGGGTGGGCGTCGGGCAGGGGGATGATGGCGTCCACCTTGGGGGCCAGCCAGCCGGTCTGGGAGGCGGAGGTGACGCCGATCACGTCCGC
>CANQMK010000216.1 GCA_947624895.1 uncultured Oscillospiraceae bacterium
ACCCCCAGGGCCTCCAGGCAGTCGGCGGTGCCGCACTGGGAGGAGGCGGCCCGGTTGCCGTGCTTGGCCACCTTCATCCCCCCCGCGGCGGCCACCAGGGCGGAGGCGGTGGAGATGTTGAAGCTGTGGGCGCCGTCCCCGCCGGTGCCCACGATCTCAAAGACGGGGAAGGGGATATCCACCTTCAGGGCGTGCTCCCGCATGGCGGCGGCGCACCCGGCAATCTCGTCGCTGGTCTCCGCCCGGGTGCTCTTGGTGGACAGCGCCGCCAAAAACGCGGCGTTCTGGGTGGGGGAGGTCTCGCCGGACATGATCTCGTTCATGACGGCGTAGGCCTCGTCGTAGGTCAGGTCCTCCTTGTTAGCGATCTTCTCAATGGCTTCCTTGATCATGGTAACTGCTCCTTTCTCAAAGCGAAATCAAGTTTTTCAGCATGGTCTTGCCGTCTGGGGTGAGGATGGACTCCGGGTGGAACTGCACCCCATAGATGGGGTAGTCCCGGTGCCGAACGCCCATCACCTCTCCGTCCTCGGTGCGGGCGGTGACCGCCAGGCACTCCGGCAGGGTGTCCGGGTCCACCGCCAGAGAGTGGTATCGGGCCACCGGGACCACCTCCGGGCAGCCCCGGAAGAGGGGACAGTCGGCGTCCAGCCTGGCCGGAGACTGCTTGCCGTGCATGAGCCGTTTGGCGTAGGTCACCGTGGCCCCGAAGGCGGCGCAGATGGCCTGGTGGCCCAGGCAGACCCCCAGCAGGGGGACCTCCCGGCCCAGCTCCCGGGCGACCTGGACGATGTTCCCCGCGTTCTCCGGCCTGCCCGGGCCGGGGGAGAGGATGATCCGGGCGGGGGCCAGGGCCCGGATCTCCTCCACCGTCATGGCGTCGTTGCGGATGACCCGGATATCCGGGTCCAGCTCTCCCACCAGCTGGTAGAGGTTGTAGGAAAAGCTGTCGTAGTTGTCGATGAGTAAGGTCATAGCTCCTCCTCCTGGGCCCGGCGCAGGGCGTTGATCACCGCCTGGGCCTTGTTCACGCACTCCTGATACTCCCGGTCGGGGACCGAGTCGGCCACGATGCCCGCGCCGGAGCGGACGAAGACCTGGCCGTTTTTCTTGTAGGCGATGCGGATGGCGATGCAGGTGTCCATGTTGCCGGTGAAGTCGATGTAGCCGATGGCCCCGCCGTAGATGCCCCGGCGGTTGTTCTCCAGCTCGCCGATGAGCTGGCAGGCCCGTATCTTGGGCGCGCCGGAGAGGGTGCCCGCCGGGAGGACGGCGGCGATGGCGTCCAGGGCGTCCAGCTCCGGGCGAATTTTCCCCCGGACGGTGGAGCCGATGTGCATCACGTGGGAGTAGCGCTCGATGGAGTGGAGCTTCTCCACCTGGACCGAGCCGAAGCGGCTGATCTTCCCCAGGTCGTTGCGCCCCAGGTCCACCAGCATATCGTGCTCCGCCAGCTCCTTCTCGTCGGAGAGCAGTTCCGCCTCCAGGGCGGCGTCCTCCGCCTCGGTCCTGCCCCGGGGGCGGGTGCCCGCCAGGGGGAAGGTGTGCAGAACGCCGTCCTCCAGCTTCACCAGCGTCTCCGGGGAGGCCCCGGCCACCTCCACGTCGGTGCCGGAGAAGTAGAACATATAGGGGGAGGGGTTCATGGTCCGCAGGACCCGGTAGGTGTTGAGCAGGCTGCCCTCAAAGGGGGCGGAGAGGCGGTTGGACAGCACGATCTGGAAGATATCCCCCTCCCGGATGTGCCCCTTGGCTCGCTCCACCATGGCCCGGTAGGTCTCCCGGTCAAAGAGGGGGGTCACCTCCCCGGTGAGCCGTCCGCCCGGCTCGTGCTTGGCCTCGCCGTGCTTCAGCAGGTCCCGGAGCTGGCCCAGTTCCAGCAGGGCCCGGTTGTAGCCCGTCTCCGGGTCGTCCAGGGAGATGTTGGCGATGAGGATGATCTTCTGCCGGAAGTTGTCAAAGACGATGACCTTGTCAAAGAGCATCAGGTCCACGTCCTGGAACGCCTCGGTGTCCTCCGCCGTCCCCCGGACGCTGGGCTCGCTGTACCCCAGGTAGTCGTAGGAGAAATACCCCACCAGCCCGCCGGTGAAGGGGGGCAGGTAGTCCAGCCGGGGGCTCTTGTAGTCGGCCAGGATCTGCCGCAGGGCGGCGGCGGGGTCCTGGGTGTGGAAGGCCACGCTCCCCACCCGCATCTCCCCGTCGGCGCAGGTGACGGACAGCTTGGGGTCAAAGCCCAAAAAGGTGTAGCGCCCCCACTTCTCCCGCTCCGCCACCGACTCCAGCAGGTAGCAGTGGGTGGACACGTTCTTCAGAATTTTCAGCGCCTCGATGGGGGTGCGGAAGTCGGAGAGCATCTCGCAGCTCACCGGCGCCACCCGGTATTCCCCCTGGGCGGCCAGGGCCTTGATCTCCTCCAGGCTGGGCCGCGCGTCCATAGACAGGACCTCCTTCCGGGATATCCCCCCGCCGCCGGGGCGTGAAAAAAGCCCCTGGCAGAAGGGAGTGCCTTCTGTCAGGGGCGAATGACCAGTCATCCGCGGTGCCACCCTGCTTCGCGGCTCCGGGCCGCGCTCTTGGCGGGATACCAGCATATCCCCGGCAACTGACGTATGCCCCTCACGTCGCGAATTACTCGGCGCCTGCGCGCCTTTGACCCGCGCCCTCAGCGGTCCATTTGACAGCCTGTTTCCCATCCGGCTCCCAGCGCCCCGGACTCTCTGTGCGGTCATGGCTGCCGTTATCTCCGCCTCAACGGTTTAGCGTGCTAAAACACTGTGGGTATTCTAGCACGTCCCGCCCCCGTTGTCAACCCCCCTCCGGGGACTGGAAAAAGTTTTTCTGTAGCATTTACAATGATGTGTTACAAAGGAAGGTAAAAGGGTAGCGAATAGGATCGGCCTGTGGTACGGTAAAGTTGCTGAGACCAAACCGAAAGGCAGGCATCACCTATTCGCTATGGATAAGATAACACAAACAGCCCGGTATAGGCAATCTCTAATTTGCTACGCACAGAGGCACGGCGTGACAAAAGCGGCGATCCGCTACCGCACCAACCGGCAGTATATCTACCGCTGGCGCAAGCGGTACGACGGAACGCTGAAGTCCTTGGAGGACCGTTCCCACCGCCCTCACAGCCAT
>CANQMK010000217.1 GCA_947624895.1 uncultured Oscillospiraceae bacterium
ACCTCCGGCCTCATCGCCGGCGAGGGCATCGTGGGCATCCTGCTGGCGGTGCTGGCGGTGGTGAAGCTGGGCGACGGGCGCACCCTGGCCGACGTGGTGAACATCTCCGGCGCGGTGAACCTGGGCAACATCGGCGGCCTGGTGTTCTTCGCCCTGCTGTTGGGCACCATCCTGGCGGTCTGCCTGCGCTCCGGGAAGAAAAAGCAGTAAACGGAAATGGGACGGAAAAAGGAGAACTTTCTGGACTATGTCCCCCTGAAAAACCCCAAATTCACCTGGACGGAGGAGGACGGGATCGTGACGGTGGACATGATCCACTCCGGCTTCTACGCCGCCGTCGCCCAAAAGCTGTTCCACCGCCCCCGGGTGAGCCACATCCGGCTGGACGAGTACGGCAGCTTCCTGTGGCTCCACATGGACGGACAGCGGGACATCACCGCCCTGGGCAGACTGATGGAGGAGCGCTTCGGCCAGGCGGCCCAGCCGATCTACTCCCGCCTGACCAAGTATATGCAGACCCTCTACAACAACAAATTCGTCGCCTTCCAGCGACCCAAACCCTGACCAAAGCGCCCGCGGCCCCCCCGCCGCGGGCGCTTCTATTGTAGAGGAGGAAAACAATCTCAGGTGAGAATTGTTGACCGACGGCGGGGAATATGTTACAATTTCCCTATCTGAACCGCCTGTGGTAGAGAGGGGGGAGCCCTGTGCGGGAGGACGACGGGAAGTACATTTTGCCGGAGTTGTGGAGCCGTTTTGAGTTTTACAACTACGGACACGCCCTGGAGATTTTATGCGACGCGTTTCCCCAGGAGTGGCTTGAACTGCAAAACTGCCTGGCCGGCCTCCGGCTCTCCCTGGCGGACATCAAAAAGGCCGGCGGAAATGAGTCCCCCATCCCCAAAAAGTTTGACGACGCGTTATACCCCTGCGGTTGGCGGGAAATCCGGATCAGCGGGGATCTGACGGTAAAAAAGTACCCTCGCCAGACCGCCCAGAGACGGGGGAGGTTCGCGGATACGCCCTTTGAGACGGAGCTGATCGAGGGGTATATCGACGGACACAATATCGACTTCCTGAAAAACCGCGTCGCGTTCGACCTGGAGTGGAACAGCAAGGACCAGACCTTTGACCGGGACCTCCTGGCCATGCGGACCTACTTTGACTGCGGTCTGATTGACGTGGGGGTGATCGTAACCAGGTCGGAGGATCTGAACGACGTGTTCCGGGAACTGACCGACGAGAGCGGTCAGGCGCTGATGCGAAAGTACGGGGCGAGCACGACCTGGCTGGGGAAGCTCCTGTATCGACTGGACTCCCGGAGAAACGGCGGGTGCCCGATTTTGGCGGTAGGCATTCGGAAAGGATGTGTAGAGGGATATGGAGAGTCTTTCCGCGACGATTGACAGCCTGCTCCGGTTTACGGACGGGAAAAAATATAACACCATATACGCCGACCCCCCTTGGCGGTTCAAAAACAGAACAGGAAAGGTGGCGCCGGAGCACAAACGCCTGGCAAGGTATTCCACCATGACGGTGGCGGAGATCAAAGCGCTGCCTGTCGCCGACATCGCCGGAGATAAGGCCCACCTGTATCTGTGGGTGCCCAACGCCCTTTTGCCGGACGGACTGGCTGTGATGGACGCCTGGGGGTTTGAGTACAAGGGCAACCTCGTGTGGGAAAAGGTGCGGAAGGACGGGGAGCCGGACGGTCGGGGCGTAGGGTTCTACTTCCGGAACGTGACGGAGCTGCTGCTGTTTGGCATCAAAAAGAAAAGCGCGCCCAACCGCACACTGGGACCGGCCAGATCCCAGGTCAATCTGATCCGGACGATGAAGAGGGAACACAGCAGAAAGCCGGACGAGATTGTCCCCATCATGGAGGCGTGCAGTATGGAACCCCGCATTGAACTTTTCGCGCGGGGCGTCCGCCAGGGCTGGGATATGTGGGGCGACCAGGCCCAGCCGGACTACGAACCGACCTGGGAGACCTATTCCTACCACACCACAGCGGACCTCCGTCAGCTTGAGAAGGCGAACTGAAACAGGCAAAAAAGGGGCGGCGTGACTTGTGTCACGCCGCCCTTCACAATAGCGCGGCCAGGGGCAGGAGGAGGAGCAGGCCCAGGATGTTGGCGGCGGCGAAGAACAGGAGGTAGCGGCCCAGGGTGTGCCCCGGGGTGGCCATGTAGAGCTTCAGGGAGATCAGGCTGGCCAGGGAGGCCACCGGGGTGCCCAGGCCGCCCACGTCAACGCCCAACAGCAGGCCCTTCCAGTTCTCCGTCAGCCCGGAGAGGAGCACCGCCGCGGGGACGTTGCTGATGACCTGGCTCACCGCCGCCGAGGCCAGGAGGGTGTTTCGCTCCAGCAGGTCGGCCAGGAGGGCGTGGATGGAGGTGAGGCGGCCCAGGTTGCCGCTGAAGATGAAAAAGAACACGAAGGTGAGGAGCAGGCCGTAGTCCACCTTCTTCAGGATCTCCGGGGACAGGACCAGCATCACCAAAAACACCGCCGCCGTCAGCGGCTGATAGGGCAGCACCCGGAACACGCACAGCAGACACGCCCCGAACAGGGCCAGATACACCGCGAAGTGCCCCCGGTGGGTGAGGCGGGCGGGCTGGTCGAAGTGGACCTCCGCCCGGCGGGCCTCCCCCCAAGCGGCGGCGGCCATCAGCAGGACGAAGCTCACCGCCACCAGGGGGAGCAGGGTGGAGAAGAAGGCTCCCGCGTCCAGCTGATAGCGGGCGTAGAGGTAGAGGTTCTGGGGGTTGCCCACGGGGGTGGCCATGCTGCCCAGATTGGCCGCCACCGTCTGGAGCACCACCACCCGGATGATATCCCGGCGCTGTCCCAGGGTGTTCAGAGCCAGGATGGCGAAGGGGACGAAGGCGATGAGGGACACGTCGTTGGTCACCAGCATGGAGCAGAAAAAGGGGAGGGCCACCAGCAGCACCCGGAGCGTCCGGCAGGAGCCGCACTTGCCCAGGATGTCCTGGGCCAACAGCTGGAAAAATCCGCAGGACTGAAACCCCGCCACCACCGCCATCAGGCAGAACAGCAGGCCCAGCACCCGGAAGTCGATGTA
>CANQMK010000218.1 GCA_947624895.1 uncultured Oscillospiraceae bacterium
CTCCGGGGGACAGGGCATCATCTCCAGCTGGGTCACCGAGCGGCAGCCCTGGCGCAGGGCGGTGCCCACGCAGTCGTTGCCGGTGTCGCCGCCGCCCACGATGACCACGTCCAGGTCCTTGGCCTCGGCGCTGGGCTTGCCCTCCAGCAGGGCGCGGGTGGCCTGGGTGAGGTAGTCCACGGCGAAGAGGATCCCCTGGCTCTCCCGCCCGGGGACCTGGAGGTCCCGGGGCTCCTTGGCCCCGGTGCACAGGGCCACCGCGTCGAAGTCCGCCAGCAGGGCCTGGGGGTCCAGGTCCCGGCCCACGTCGGTGTTCAGCCGGAAGGTGACCCCCTCCGCCTCCAGGCGCGCCACCGTGCGCGCCACGATGGACTTCTCCAGCTTCATGTTGGGGATGCCGTACATGAGCAGGCCGCCGGGGCGGTCGGCCCGCTCGAAGACGGTGACCAGGTGGCCCCGGTGGTTGAGCTGGTCGGCCACCGCCAGCCCGGCGGGGCCGGAGCCCACCACCGCCACCCGTTTGCCGGTGCGGGCGGCGGGGGGCTGGGGGGCGATGAGGCCCTCCGCCCACGCCTCCTCGATGATGCCCAGCTCGTTTTGTCGGACGGTGACCGGGTCGCCGTGGAGGCCGCAGGTGCAGGCGGCCTCGCACAGGGCGGGGCACACCCGGCCGGTGAACTCGGGGAAGTTGTTGGTCTTGCGCAGGCGCTCCAGGGCGTGGGACAGGGCCCCCTGGTAGAGGAGGTCGTTCCACTCGGGCACCAGGTTGTGCAGGGGACAGCCGGAGACCATCCCCCCCAGCACCGCCCCGGACTGACAGAAGGGGATGCCGCACTCCATGCACCGGGCGGCCTGGGTCCGCCGCTCCTCCAGGGGGAGGAGGGGGTGGAACTCGTCCCAGTGCCTGAGCCGCTCCAGGGGGGCCTGGGCCGGGTTGTCCCGGCGGTCATACTCCATAAATCCCGTGGGCTTTCCCATTACCGTCTGCCCCCTTTCTGGGTGGTGTAAAAGGCCTCGATCTCCGCCTGCTCCCGGGTCATGCCCTTCTCCTCGGCCTGGGCGATGGCCCGGAGCATCTTGTCGTAGTCGGTGGGCATGATCTTCTTGAACAGGGGGAGGTAGTGGTCAAAGTCGTCCAGGATGGCCTTCCCCCAGGGGGAGGCGGTGGCGTCCACGTGGGCCTGGATCAGCCCCCGGAGTTCGGCCACGTCGTGCTTCTGGGTGACCAGCTCCATGGAGACCATGCCCTTGTTCAGCCGGGAGTAGAGGTCCCGGTGCTCGTCCAGGACGTAGGCCACCCCGCCGCTCATCCCGGCGGCGAAGTTCTTCCCCGTGGGGCCCAGGATCACCGCCCGGCCTCCGGTCATGTACTCGCAGCCGTGGTCGCCCACCCCCTCCACCACCGCGGTGGCGCCGGAGTTGCGGACGCAGAAGCGCTCTCCCGCCCGACCGGCGATGAAGGCCGTGCCGGAGGTGGCCCCGTAGAGGGCCACATTGCCCACGATGATGTTGTCCTTCCAGGGGAAGGGGGAGGCCTTGGGCGGATGGAGGATCAGCTTGCCCCCGGACAGGCCCTTGCCGAAGTAGTCGTTGGAGTCCCCCTCCAGGGTGAGGGTGAGGCCCTTGGGGATGAAGGCCCCGAAGGACTGGCCGCCGCCGCCGGTACAGCGGACGGTGACGGTGTCGTCGGCCAGGCTGCCGCCGAATTTCCGGGTCAGGTCGCTGCCCAGGATGGTGCCCAGGGTGCGGTCGGTGGAGGAGACGGACAGGGCGACCTGGGCCTTGGCCCCGGTCTGGAGGGAGGACTTCAGCTTCTTCTCCAGCACCTTCAGGTCCACCGTATTCTCCAGCTGGAAGTCGTAGACGTCGGCGGGGTCGAAGTGGGCCTTGGGGTCCCCGGCGTAGGGGTTGTCCAGGATGGCGGACAGGTCCACCGTCTCGGCGCGGGTGTTCACCGCCGGGGTGCGCTTTTGCAGCAAGTCGGTGCGGCCCACCAGTTCGTCCACCGAGCGGACGCCCAGCTTGGACATATACTCCCGCAGCTCCTGGGCCACGAAGCGCATGAAGTTGGCCACGTACTCCGGCTTCCCGGCGAAGCGCTTGCGAAGCTCCGGGTTCTGGGTGGCCACGCCCACCGGGCAGGTGTCCAGGTTGCACACCCGCATCATCACGCAGCCCATGGTGACCAGGGGGGCGGTGGCGAAGCCGAACTCCTCCGCGCCCAGCATACAGGCGATGGCCACGTCCCGGCCGGACATGAGCTTGCCGTCCGTCTCCACCATCACCCGGCTGCGCAGGCCGTTGTCCATGAGGGTGCGGTGGGTCTCCGCCAGACCCAGTTCCCAGGGGAGGCCGGCGTTGTGGATGGAGCTCTGGGGGGCCGCGCCGGTGCCGCCGTCGTAGCCGGAGATGAGCACCACCTGGGCCCCCGCCTTGGCCACCCCCGCGGCCACGGTGCCCACCCCCGCCTCGCTCACCAGCTTGACGCTGATCCGGGCGTTCCGGTTGGCGTTCTTCAGGTCGAAGATGAGCTGGGCCAGGTCCTCGATGGAGTAGATGTCGTGGTGGGGCGGGGGGGAGATGAGGGTGACGCCGGGGGTGGAGTGGCGGGTGCGGGCGATCCAGGGGTAGACCTTCCCGGCGGGCAGGTGGCCGCCCTCGCCGGGCTTGGCGCCCTGGGCCATTTTGATCTGGATCTCCTTGGCGGAGACCAGGTACTCGCTGGTGACGCCGAAGCGGCCGGAGGCCACCTGTTTGATGGCCGAACCCTTGACGGTGCCCAGGCGCTCCGGGGTCTCGCCCCCCTCGCCGGAGTTGGACTTGCCCCCCAGGAGGTTCATGGCCTGGGCCAGGCACTCGTGGGCCTCCTGGGAGATGGAGCCGTAGCTCATGGCCCCGGTCTTGAAGCGCCGGACGATGGAGTCCACCCCCTCCACCTCGTCCAGGGGCACGGGGGTGTCGGCGTAGCGCATCTCCAGAAGCCCCCGGAGGGTGTGGGGCTGGGTCTCGTCGTCCACCAGG
>CANQMK010000219.1 GCA_947624895.1 uncultured Oscillospiraceae bacterium
GCGGAGACCAGCGACGAGATCGCCGGCTGTGCCGCCGCCATGCGGGAGCACGCCCTGAAGGTGGATATCCCCTTTCCCGTCTTTGAGATCGTGGGCACCGGCGGCGACGGCGCCCACAGCTTCAACATCTCCACCGTCTCCGCCCTGGTGGCCGCCGCAGGGGGGATGAAGGTGGCCAAGCACGGCAACCGGGCGGCCTCCTCCCAGTGCGGCACCGCCGACTGCCTGGAGGCCCTGGGGGTGAACATCCAGCAGAGTCCGGCGCGGTGCGTGGAGCTGCTCAACGAGGCGGGGATGTGCTTCTTCTTCGCCCAGAAGTACCACACCTCCATGAAGTACGTGGGCGCCATCCGCAAGGAGCTGGGCTTCCGCACGGTGTTCAACATCCTAGGGCCCCTCACCAACCCCGGCGGCCCCAAGACCCAGCTCCTGGGGGTGTACGACCAGTATCTGGTGGAGCCGCTGGCCCAGGTGCTCATCTCCCTGGGGGTGGAGCGGGGGATGGTGGTCTACGGCCAGGACAGGCTGGACGAGGTCTCCCTGTCCGCCCCCACCAGCGTGTGCGAGTTCAAGGACGGCTGGTTCAAGTCCTACACCGTCGCCCCGGAGGACTTCGGCCTCACCCGCTGCCAAAAATCCGACCTGGTGGGCGGCACGCCGGCGGAGAACGCCCAGATCGTCCGGGATATCCTGGCCGGGGTCAAGGGGCCCAAGCGGGACGCGGTATTGCTCAACGCCGGGGCCGCCCTCTACCTGGGCGGCAAGGCGGAGGACTGGAAGGCCGGTGTGGCCCTGGCCGCCCAACTCATCGACAGCGGCGCGGCGGCGGCCACCCTGGAGAAGGTGATCGAAGTCTCCAACCGCCCGGAGGCCCAGGCATGACCATCCTGGACCAGCTGGCCGACCACGCCCGGGCGCGGGTGGCGGCGGACCGGGCGCGCCTCCCCCTGGAAGCCCTGCGGGAGCTGGCCGCTCAGGCCCCGCCCGCCGGGGGCGGCCGGTTCCTGGCCGCCCTGAAAAAGCCCGGCCTCAGCTTCCTGTGCGAGGTGAAGCGGGCCTCCCCCTCTAAGGGCCTCATCGCCCCGGACTTCCCCTATGTGGACATCGCCCGGGCCTATGAGGCCGCCGGGGCGGACGGGGTGTCCTGCCTCACCGAGCCCAAGTGGTTCCTGGGCTCGGACCACATCTTCCAGGAAATTCGGCAGGCCATCTCCACCCCCATGCTCCGCAAGGACTTCACTGTGGACGAGTACCAGCTCTATCAGGCCAGGGTGTTGGGGGCGGACGCGGTGCTCCTCATCCACGCCCTCCTGGACGCCCCCACCATCGCCCGGTATCTGGCCCTGTGCCGGGAGCTGGGGCTGGCCGCCCTGGTGGAGACCCACGACGAGGCGGAGGTCCGCTCCGCCGTGGCCCTGGGGGCGGAACTCATCGGGGTGAACAACCGCAACCTGAAGGACTTCTCCGTGGACTTCTCCAACGCCGCCCGGCTCCGGGACCTGGTCCCGCCGGAGGCGGTGTACGTGGCGGAGAGCGGGGTCACCGGCCCGGCAGACGCCGCCGCCCTGCGGCGCGTCGGCGCGGACGCGGCACTGGTGGGGGAGGCGTTCATGCGCGCGGCGGACAAGGCCACCCTGCTCCGCCAAATGCGGGAGGCGGCGGGATGACCAAAATCAAAATCTGCGGCCTGTTCCGCCCGGAGGATGTCAGTTATGTAAACCAGTCAAAGCCGGACTGGTGCGGCTTTATCATCAACTTTCCAAAGAGCCACCGCAACCTCACCCCGGACCAGGTCCGGGTCCTGCGGGGGGAACTCTCCCCCGCGGTGACGCCGGTGGGGGTGTTCGTGGACAGCCCGGTGGAGACGGTGGCGGCGCTTTTGCGGGACGGCACCATCTCGGTGGCCCAGCTCCACGGCCACGAGAGCGAGGACTACATCGCCCGGCTCCGTGCCCTGGCGGGAGACGGGCGCCAGGTCTGGAAGGCGTTCCGGGTGCGGAGCGCCGGTGACCTGGCTCTGGCCAACGCCTCCAGCGCCGACCTGGTCCTCCTGGACAACGGCTACGGCACCGGGGCGGCCTTTGACTGGTCGCTGGTCGGCGGCGTCCGGCGGCCCTTCCTGCTGGCCGGTGGGCTGACGCCGGAGAACATTCCGGCGGCCATTCGGGCGCTCCACCCCTACGGGCTGGATATCTCCAGCGGGGTGGAGACGGATCGGACCAAGGACAGAGACAAGATACAAGCGGCGGTGGACGCCGCGAGAAAGGAGTGACCCACCGTGTCCAACGGACGCTTCGGCATCCACGGCGGACAGTACATCCCCGAGACGCTGATGAACGCGGTCCTGGAGCTGGAGGCCGCCTATGAGCGGTTCAAGGACGACCCGGACTTTCAGGGGGAGCTGACCCGCCTGCTCAACGAGTACGCCGGACGGCCCTCCCGGCTGTACTACGCCGAGAAGATGACCCGGGACCTGGGCGGCGCGAAGATCTACCTCAAGCGGGAGGACCTGAACCACACCGGCGCCCACAAGATCAACAACGTGCTGGGCCAGGCCCTCCTGGCCAAGCGGATGGGCAAGACCCGCCTCATCGCCGAGACCGGCGCGGGACAGCACGGGGTGGCCACCGCCACCGCCGCCGCCCTCATGGGGATGGAGTGCGTGGTGTTCATGGGGGAGGAGGACACCCGACGGCAAGCCCTGAACGTCTATCGGATGCGCCTGCTGGGGGCGGAGGTGGTGCCGGTGAAGACGGGCACCGCCACGCTGAAAGACGCCGTCTCCGAGGCCATGCGGGAGTGGACCTCCCGCATCGACGACACCCACTACTGCCTGGGCTCGGTGATGGGCCCCCACCCCTTCCCCACCATCGTCCGGGACTTCCAGGCGGTGATCTCCCGGGAGATCAAGGATCAACTCCAGGAGAAGGAGGGGCGGCTGCCCGACGCGGTGATCGCCTGCGTGGGCGGCGGCTCCAACGCCATCGGCAGCTT
>CANQMK010000220.1 GCA_947624895.1 uncultured Oscillospiraceae bacterium
GCGGCGGCCGGGGGGCAGTGATGCAGGCAGACCCCCTCTACCAGTGCTGGGAGCACATCCGCCAGGTCTCCGGGGACGACCACCCCCACACCATCTACCTCTCCCCCTGCGGCCAGACCTTCACCCAGGCCCACGCCGTCCGCCTGGCCCGGGACTACGACCACCTGGTGCTGGTCTGCGGCCACTACGAGGGGATCGACCAGCGGTTCATCGACCTCTACGTGGACGAGGAGCTGTCCCTGGGCGACTTCGTCCTCACCGGGGGGGAGATCCCCGCCATGGCGGTGGCGGACGCGGTGTGCCGCCTGGTGCCGGGGGTGCTGCCCGACCCGGAGTGCTACGAGAACGAGAGCCACTTCCACGGTCTGCTGGAGCACCCCCAGTACTCCAGGCCGGAGGTGTGGCACGGGGCGGCGGTGCCCAAGGTACTGCTCTCCGGGGACCACAAGCGGGTGGCGGCCTGGCGGCGGAAGATGTCCCTCTACCGCACCCGGGAGCGCCGGCCCGACCTCTTTGAAAAGCTGGACCTCTCCTCCAAGGAGGACCAGAAGCTCCTCCGGGAGCTGGACGAGGGCAACCTGGACTGAGGAAAGAACTTCCACCGCCGCCGCCCTTGACAGGGCGCGGGCGGGTGGGTATACTATCCGTCAGAGAGAGAGCGCCGGGCCGCGGACGCGGCGAGGCGCGCCGGGAGGAACGCCGGGGCTGTCCCAGGCGATCCTCTCTTCTGCCACCAGCCGTCCGACGTCTGTCGGGCGGTCTTTTTTTGTCCGCGGCGGGGGCGCCTCTCCTGTTCCAGTGGGGCTATTGTAGCACAAACGTTTTAGCTTATCAACCACTTTTGAGGGTATCGTGAAAATTTTTCACGACGAGGGAGACGCCTGCCGGGGCGGTGGGGAGGAGGGCACGGGCGGCGAGGCGGACGGGGCCCGACTTGCGGGCGGGAGGCGCAGAAGCGGATGGGGCGGGCAGCCGCCGCCTTCGCGGGGGCCCGACCCGCGGACGGGAGGCGCGAAAAGAGGCCGGCGGCGTTTGGAAAAACGCCGCCGGCCTCTTTGACAGGTCCGCTTATTTTTTGCCGTCGTCGGCGTACTTGCTGACGGGGGCGGGGATGGGCTGGGTCTCGTTCTCCCGGTTGAGCCGGGCGTCCCGGATCAGATGCCGGGGGCACTTGGGGGCGCACAGGCCGCAGGAGGTGCATTTGGTGTAGTCGATGCGGGCCAGGTTGTCGATGACGTGGATGGCGTCGTGCTCGCAGGTCTTCTCGCAGATCTTACAGCCCAGGCAGCCGATGTCGCAGTACTTCCGCAGGGCGGGGCCCCGCTCCTGGGAGTGGCAGGCCACGGTGATGTCGGCGGAGTAGGGGACCTTCACGATCAGGTCCCGGGGGCAGGCCTCGGCGCACTTCATACAGCCCACGCAGATCTCGTGGTCCACGTTGGCCACGCCGTTTTTCACGCTCATGGCCCCGAAGGGGCAGGCCTTGACGCAGGAGCCGAAGCCCAGGCAGCCGTAGGGGCACTCGTTGGGGCCGCCCCCGGGGAGGCGGGCGGCGGCCTTGCAGTCGGAGATGCCGTCATACTGGTATTTCTTCTGGGCCACGTCAAAGAAGCCGGAGCACTTCACCAGAGCCACGCACCGCTCCGGCTCCTCCACGGAGACGCCCAGGATCTGGCCCATGGCCTGGGCCACCTCCGCGCCGCCCACGGGACAGCCGCCGGGGGCGGCCTTGCCCTTGAGCACCGCGGCGGCGTAGGCGGCGCAGCCGGAGAAGCCGCAGCCGCCGCAGTTGGCGCCGGGCAGGGCCTCGGTCAGGGGCTCCAGCCGGGGGTCCTCCTCTACGGCGAAGACCTTACCGGCCACCGCCAGCACCGCCCCGAAGAGAATGCCCAGTCCGGCCAGCACAGCTAAGGCAAACAGAATTTCCATGTTGGGTTCACAACCTTTCCTTCAATGCGATGTCAGCCGATGGACAGCCCGGAGAAGCCCATGAAGGCCATGGCGATGAGTCCGGCGGTGACCAGGGCCTGGGGGAAGCCCTCAAAGGCCTTGGGGAACTTGGCGAACTCCAGCCGCTCCCGGACGCTGGCGAACAGGACGATGGCCAGGGTGAAGCCCAGGCCGGAAAAGACGCCGAAGGCGATGGACTTGATGAAGGAGTACTCGTTCTGGACGTTGATCAGGGCCGCGCCCAGCACGGCGCAGTTGGTGGTGATCAGGGGCAGGTAGATGCCCAGGGCGGTGTAGAGCGCGGGGACGAACTTCTTGAGGAAGAGCTCCACGAACTGCACCAGGGCGGCGATCACCAGGATGAAGACCACCGTCTGCATATACTGCAGGTTCTGGGGGATGAGGAAGAATTCGTTCACCAGCCAGGTCACCATGGAGCTCAGGCCCATGACGAAGACCACGGCCATACCCATGCCCAGGGCGGTGTCCGTCTTCTTGGAGACGCCCAGGAAGGGGCAGATGCCCAAAAACTTCACCAGCACGAAGTTCTCCGCCAGGATGGCGGTGAGGGCCAGGGAGAAGAGTTCAAAAAAGCTCACGCCTGGTCGCCTCCTTTCTTCTTATCCGCCGCGCGGGCCTTGATGTACTGGGTCAGGGCCACCAGGGTGCCCAGCACCAGGAAGCCCCCCGCCGGAGCGGCCAGCATGGACGCGCCCTGGGGCAGGACCTGATGGCCCAGGATGGCGCCGTTGCCCAGGAGCTCCCGGATGAAGCCCATGGCGCACAGGGCCAGGGTGAAGCCCAGGCCCATGGACAGGCCGTCCACCGCGGCGTAGAGGGGGCCGTTCTTGCTGGCGAAGGCCTCCGCCCGGCCCAGGATGATGCAGTTGACCACGATGAGCTGGATGAACAGGCCCAGGGACTCCGACAGGGCGGGGACGTAGGCCTGGAGCATCAGGTCCACGATGGTGACGAAGGCGGCGATGACCACCACGTAGCACGCGATGCGGACCTCCTTGGGGATGA
>CANQMK010000221.1 GCA_947624895.1 uncultured Oscillospiraceae bacterium
TCCACCTTCGCCGGACAGAAGTGGTGGCAGGACGAGGCGGGCGCGGTGGCGGACGCCAACCTCTGGTATCGCCGCCTGGACATGGAGCGGGAGTGGGAGTTCTACTACCAGTGCCGGAAGGACGCCTGGATCACCATCCACAAGACCCTGGACAAGTTCGACGGCGAGGGCTTCACCGCCGACGCCGCCCGGCAGGCCAGGGTGAGCCCGGACGCGGTGTGGCAGGTGATGCTGCTGGACCAGCCCTGCGGTCTGGTGCAGCTGGACATCCCCACCGCCCGGGCCCAGGGCTACGGCCCGGTGCCCTTCCTCTACCTCCTGCCCGACTACCGGGGCCAGGGGCTGGGGGTGCAGCTCATCGGCCAGGCGGTGAGCGTCTTCCGGGGCATGGGGTGCGACCGCCTGCGGCTGCGCTGTGCCCCGGACAACGCCGTGGCCCAGAAGTTCTACGCCAAGTACGGGTTTTACAAGATCGGGGAGGCGGCGGGGAGCCGCGTCCCCCTGGACCTTTTGGAGAAGCGCATTGGACTGGAGGATTGAGGATTTTCTGCCCGTCTCCCGGGCGGACATGGACAGCCGGGGCTGGGAGAGCTATGACTTCCTGATCGTCACCGGGGACGCCTACGTGGACCACCCCTCCTTCGGCTCGGCCATCATCGCCCGTCTGCTGGAGAGCGAGGGTTACCGGGTGTGCGTCTGCGCCCAGCCGGACTGGCGCGACCCGGCCTCTCTCACCGCCTACGGGCGGCCCCGGCTGGGGGTGATGCTGTCGGCGGGCAACCTGGACTCCATGGTGGCCCACTACACCGTGGCCAAGCGCCGCCGCTCCGCCGACGCCTATTCCCCGGGAAATCGCACCGGCCTGCGGCCTGACCGGGCCGCCATCGTCTACGCCAACCTGGCCCGCCGGGCCTTTGGGGACCTGCCGGTGGTCATCGGTGGGCTGGAGGCGTCCCTGCGCCGGTTTGCCCACTACGACTACTGGGAGGACAAGGTCCGCCGCTCCGTCCTGGTGGACAGCGGGGCGGACCTGCTGGTCTACGGCATGGGGGAGCGGGCCACCCTGGAGATCGCCCAGCGGCTGGCGGCGGGCACCCCCGTTCGGGAGATCCAGGACGTGCGGGGCACCGCCTTCCTGGCCGACGACCCGGGGGCGTGCGCCTACCCCAAGACCTTCTGCGCCTCCTTTGAGGAGGTGGCCGCAGACAAGCGGGCCTACGCCCAGGCCAACATGATCCAGTACCGGGAGCACGATCCGGTGGTGGGCCGGGCGGTCCTCCAGCCCCACGGGGAGAAGCTGCTGGTGGTGAACCCGCCCGCCGCGCCATTGACCACCCAGGAGCTGGACCGGGTGGCGGAGCTGCCCTACGTCCGGGAGCCCCACCCCATGTACGACGATATGGGCGGCGTGCCCGCCATCGAGGAGGTGCGCTTCTCCATCTGCCACAACCGGGGGTGCTTCGGGGCGTGCAACTTCTGCTCCCTGGCCTTCCACCAGGGGCGGATGGTCACCTCCCGGAGCCACGAGAGCGTCCTGCGGGAGGCCAGGCTGCTCATCGCCCACCCCGGCTTCAAGGGCTACCTCCACGACGTGGGCGGCCCCACCGCCAACTTCCGCCGCCCCGCCTGTCAAAAACAGCGCCGAGCGGGGCTGTGCAAAAACCGGGCGTGTCTGGCCCCCACGGCCTGCCCCAACCTGGACGCCGACCACAGCGACTACCTGGCCCTCCTGCGAAAGCTCCGGGCCCTGCCCGGGGTGAAGAAGGTCTTCATCCGCTCGGGCATCCGCTTCGACTACCTCCTCCAGGACAAGTCCGGGGCCTTTCTCCGGGAGCTGGTGGAGCACCACGTCTCCGGCCAGCTGAAGGTGGCTCCGGAGCACTGCGTGGACAGCGTGCTGGACTACATGGGCAAGCCCCACATCGCCGTCTATGAGAAGTTCCGGCAGAAGTACGAGGCATTGAACAAGGCCTGCGGCAAGGAGCAGTACCTGGTGCCCTACCTCATGTCCTCCCACCCCGGCTGTACCCTGGCCGACGCGGTGGAGCTGGCCTGCTGGCTCAACCGCTCCGGCCGCCAGCCCGAACAGGTCCAGGACTTCTATCCCACCCCCGGCACCCTCTCCACCTGTATGTACTACACCGGCCTGGACCCCCGCACCATGGAGCCGGTGTTCGTGCCCAAGTCCGCCCACGAAAAGGCCATGCAGCGGGCGCTGATGCAGTGGAAGCGCCCGGAGAAGCGCCCCCTGGTGCTGGAGGCCCTGCGCCTGACCCACCGGGAGGACCTGATCGGCTACGGCAAGGAGTGCCTTCTGCACCCCGACCGGCCCCAGCCCCGCCGCCAGGACGGGCCCCGCTCCAGCGACCGGCCCGCCGGGGGGAAGAAGGGCCGGGGCGGGGGTTCCAAGACCCCCTTCAAGCCCAAGGCCCAGACGGCGGAGCGCCCCAGGCGCAAGGCGGGCTGGGCCAAGCCGAAGCCCAAGCCCAACGCCCGGCGGGGCAGGCGGAAATGAGATAATTCTACACGCGGGAAAAATACAGAGGAAAAAGTTTGAAATAATCCCCGGTTTGCCCTTGATTTTTCCTCCTGTTTCCGCTATCATGGGGAACATTCCAAGGGATGACACTCCCGACACAGACACAGACAGACCCGCGGGGTGCGGAGAAGGGAGCCGATATGCGTACAGCCATCGTCACAGACAGCAACAGCGGGATCTTCCCCGAACAGGGGAGAGAGCTGGGGATCTTTGTCCTCCCCATGCCGGTGATCCTGGACGGGAAAGAGTATTTTGAAGGGGTGGACCTGGACCACCGGGCGTTCTATCAGCGCCTGGAGGAGGGGGCGGATGCCTCCACTTCCCAGCCCGCCCCGGGGGACGTGATCGCCCTGTGGGAGCAGGTGCTGGGCCAGGGGTATGACCAGATCGTCCACATCCCCATGTCCAGCGGCCTGAGCGCCTCCTG
>CANQMK010000222.1 GCA_947624895.1 uncultured Oscillospiraceae bacterium
TCTCCCCGGCGGCGAAGACCACCCGGCCCCGGTACTTCTCCAGGGCGCACAGGGCGCTCACCCGCCGCAGGTCGAACCGGTCCAGGGCGAAGTTCAGGGTCTGGCCCTTCTGGGTGATCTCGCTGATGCCGTTCCGGGCGGCGGTGGCCCGCATGAGGGCCACGGCGATGAGGTTGTTCACCGGCCTGGGCGGGTCGCCGTAGCGGTCGATGAGCTCGTCGGTGAGGTCGTCGGCCTCCTCCTCGGTGCGGATGGCGGCGATGCGGCGGTAGAGGTCCATGCGCTGTTCCGGCTGGGGGACGTAGCGGTCGGGGATGGCGGCGGTGACGGTGAGGTCGGCGGCGCACTCGGCGGCCTTGGGGACGCGCTCCCCCCGCTCCTCCAGCACCGCCTCCTCCAGGAGCTGGAGGTACATATCGTACCCCACGCTGAGCATGAAACCGGACTGCTCGGGGCCCAGCAGGTTGCCCGCCCCCCGGATCTCCAGGTCCCGCAGGGCGATCTTGAACCCGGAGCCGAACTCGGCGAACTCCCGGATGGTGGACAGCCGCTTGGTGGCCACCTCGGAGAGGACCTTGCCCTTCCGATAGGTGAAGTAGGCCACCGCCCGGCGGAAGGAGCGGCCCACCCGGCCCCGGATCTGGTGGAGCTGGGCCAGGCCCATCTGGTCGGCGTCCTCGATGATGAGGGTGTTCACGTTGGGGATGTCGATGCCCGTCTCGATGATGGTGGTGCACACCAGCACGTCGATCTCCCCCTGGCTCATGCCGGTCATGGCGGCGTTGATCTCCTCCTGGGTCATCCGCCCGTGGGCCACGGCGATGGAGACGCCCTCCCCCAGCAGCTCCTGGAGCCGCCGGGCGGTGCGGGCGATGGTGTCGATGCGGTTGTGGAGGTAGTAGACCTGCCCGCCCCGCTCCACCTCCCGGCGGATGGCGTCGGCGACCACCCCCCAGTCGTGCTCCAGCACGTAGGTCTGCACCGGCTGGCGGTCGGAGGGGGGCTCCTCCAGGGTGGACATATCCCGGATGCCGGACAGGGCCATGTTCAGCGTCCGGGGGATGGGGGTGGCGGAGAGGGTGAGCACGTCCACCTGGCGGCTGAGCTCCTTCAGCTTCTCCTTGTGGGTGACGCCGAAGCGCTGTTCCTCGTCCACCACCAGCAGGCCCAGGTCTTTGAAGACCACGTCGCTCTGGAGGAGGCGGTGGGTGCCCACCAGCAGGTCGATCCGCCCCTCCTTCAGGTTTCGCAGGATGTTCTTCACCTGGGCGGGGGTGTTGTACCGGCTCAGGCCCTCCACCGTCACCGGGTAGCGGGCGAAGCGGGTCTGGGCGGTGAGCAGGTGCTGGCGGGCCAGGACGGTGGTGGGCACCAGGATGGCCGCCTGCTTGCCGTCCAGGACGCACTTCATGATGGCCCGGAGGGCCACCTCCGTCTTGCCGTAGCCCACGTCGCCGCACAGCAGGCGGTCCATGGGCCGGGGCTGTTCCATGTCCCGCTTGATCTCCGCCACGCAGCGCAGCTGGTCCTCCGTCTCGGTGTGTTCAAACTGGTCCTCGAACTCCTTCTGCCAGGGGGAGTCCGGGGAGAAGGCGTAGCCGGGCAGGCGCTGGCGCTGGGCGTAGAGCTGGACCAGGCCCTTGGCCATGTCCCGCACCGCCGCCTTGGCCCTGCTCCGGGCGCGCTCCCAGTCCCCGCCCCCCAGGCGGGAGAGGCGGCGCTCCTGGCCCTCCTCTCCCCCGCCGATGTACTTGTTCACCAGGTCCAGCTGGGTGATGGGCACGTAGAGCACGTCCGCCCCGGCGTAGGCGATCTTCATGAACTCCTTCTCCACCCCGTCCACCTGGAGGCGGGTCAGCTCCACGAACCGGCCGATGCCGTGCTGGTCGTGGACCACCAGGTCCCCGGGGGACAGGTCGTTGTAGGAGGCCAGCTTCTGGCGGTTGGAGCGCTCCCGGGCGGTGTAGCGGCGCTTTTTCACCGGGGCGGCGGCCCCCTGGGTGAACACCGCCCGCCGCAGGGCGGGGTACTCGAAGCCCGCGGTGAGGCCCCCCACGGCGATGACGCTCTGGCCGGGGCCGGGCAGGTCGTGGAGGGCGAAGTCCACCGCCGCGCGGACCTTGTGCTCCCGCAGGAGGGCCTGGAGGTTCAGGGCCCGGGTCTCGCTGGCCACCAGCACCACCACGCCGTAGCCCTCCCGCTGGTAGTGCTCCAGGTCCCCCACCGCCGTCTCCAGGCTGGCGCCGAAGGAGGGCAGCTGCTTGGCCAGGACGGAGAGCAGGGTTCGGGGGGGCTGGGGGTAGGCGGCGTGGGGAAAGGCGTCCAGGTACACCGTGGGCCAGTCCCCCAGCCGGTCCACCAGCTCCTCCACGGTCCGGGCGAAGGCCCCGGTCCCCGGGGGCAGCAGCTCCTTCTCCAGCAGGACCTTCACGTCCTCCTCCAACTGCCAGAGGTAGTGCTTCCCCCGCTCGGCCAGGCGGCCCGTCTCGCACAACAGCACCACCCCGTCGGCGGGGAGGTAGTCCGCCGCCGTGGCCATGCGGGGGTAGAGGGCGGGCAGGGCCCGGTCGCCCCCCAGGGCGTCCGGGTCGGCGGACAGGCCGGGCAGAGCCTCCTCGCAGGGCAGGACCTCCACCCGGTCCAGGTTCTCTGTCCGGCGCTGGGTCATGGGGTCGAACAGACCCATGGAGTCGATCTCCGTGTCCCAGTACTCCACCCGCACAGGCCGGTCGTAGGCCGGGGAGAAGAAGTCCAGGATGCCGCCCCGCTGGGCGAACTGGCCCACCCCCTCCACCTGGTCACACCGGCGGTAGCCGCACCGGGCCAGGCCCTCCACCGCCTCCTCCAGGGGGACGGGGGCCTTGGGGTCCAGGGCGAAGGCCGCCCGGTCCAGCGCCTCCGGGGGGAGGGTGCGCTGGAGCAGGGCCTCCACCGTGGCCACCACCACCCCCGCCTGCCCCG
>CANQMK010000223.1 GCA_947624895.1 uncultured Oscillospiraceae bacterium
GGCTCGCCGGTCCCGACTCCGGGGGGCTCGGAAGGCGGCGGGGACTCAGGCCAGGTGCTGGGGTCCGCCGGGTCGAAGTTCGGGTCGTCCGTGGGCCAGGTGGCGGGGTCATTCGGGTCAAATCCCTGGCTGCCCACCGTGGGCCAGGTGGCGGGGTCCGCCGGGTCGAAGTTCGGGTCGTCCGTGGGCCAGGTGGCGGGGTCATTCGGGTCGAAGGGCACGGGCTCCGTGACCTCGCCGTTGTGGGTCTGGCAGGTCCCCGCCGCCTCGTAGACGCTCTTCAGGACCCAGCTGTCCGAGGCGCCGCCCATCGCCGCCGCCCCCGTCCGGGTGTAGTCCAGAACGCCGATGGTCTGTACGCTTTCCTCCGGGCAGAACTCCCCGGCCAGACGGTGGCTGTTTTGGGCCTCTCCGGTCTCCGGGTCCACCACGACGTCGTCCACGCAGATCTCGATGGGGACGTGCATGGTGCAGGCGGACACCGGCTCGTCCCCGCTGAGGAAGACCCCGGTGGCCACCCGGCTGCCCCGGGGGTCCAGGTAGCACGCCTCAGAGGGGGCCATGCCGCTGTCCCGGCAGTAGCTGGCGGTGACCACCTGGCGGTCGGAGGGCTGGGGGAAGGACTTGTCCGGCAGGCCCTCGTGGACCTTGGACATGACCTTCTTCCACAGGATGTTCTGGGGGTGGCCGATGTTGCCCAGGCGCTCCTGGCGGTCGTAGCCCACCCAGACGGCGGCGGTGTAGTAGGGGGTGTAGCCCACGAACCACAGGTCCTTCTGGCTGGTGGTGGTGCCCGTCTTCCCGGCGATGGTCATGCCGGAGAAGGCGGCGTCGGTGCCGGTGCCGCTGGTGATGACTCCCCGGAGGAGGTTGTTGACGTAGTAGGCGGTGCCCTCCTTCAGGACGAACTCCCCGTCCATGGTGCGGTCCAGCAGCACGTTGCCGTCGGCGTCCACCACCTTGGAGTAGGTGCGGGGCGGGACGTAGCGGCCCATGCTGGGGAAGGTGGCGTAGGCCGCCGCCATCTCATAGACGGACACGCCGTTGGTCAGGCCGCCCAGAGCCAGGGGGGCCAGGCCCATGTCGCTGAACTTGCGGTCGTTGATCCACTGCTCCAGCACCAGGCTGGAGATGTGGAAGCGCTCCTCCAGGAACTGATAGGACTTCTGGGGGGTCACGTAGTCCCCCAGCACCCGCACGGCGGCGGTGTTGTGGGACTGGGCCACGGCGTTGCTCACCGTGTCCAGGCCCCGGTAGTAGTTCACCGCGTTCTTGGGCCAGGGCGAGCCGTCCAGGATCTGGTAGGGCACGTCGTCGACGATGGAGTTGGGGGTGATGAGGCCCATCTCCAGGGCGGGGGCGTAGACAGACAGGGGCTTGATGGAGGAGCCGGAGGGCCGCTTGGTGTCGCTGGCTCGGCTCCAGGCCCGGTTCTTGGTCTTCTCGTCCCCCATCCCTCCGGCCAGGGCCACCACCCTGCCCTGATCGTCCAGCACCACCATGGCCGACTGCATGGGCTGGCCGGAGTTGGAGACGTAGGGCAGGTTCTCCCGGTCGCTGTATACCTCGTCCACGATGCCCTGGACCCGCAGGTCCACGTTGGTGTAGATGGACAGGCCGCCGTAGAAGACCTTGAAGCTGGCCGCCTCGCTGGACCAGCCGTATTCATCCATCAGGTCCTGGATCACATCGTCGATCACCTGGTCCTGATACCAGTTGTAGATGGTGGAGGGGCCGCCCCCCTCCGGGGAACCCATGGAAAACTCCATGGTGTCCACCTCGGCGCAGGCGGCGTTATAGGTGTCCTCGTCGATCATCCCCTGGTCCTGCATATTCCCCAGCACCAGCTTGGCCCGCTTGCGGTTGGCCATGTCGTTGGTGACTTCCAGGTTCTTGTTCAGATAGGGGTCGTAGCGGGAGGGGTTGTTGGTGATACCCACCAGGCTGGCGCACTGGGCCAGGTCCAGCTCGGTCACGTCCTTGCCGAAGTAGACCCAGGAGGCGGCCCCCACGCCGTAGCTCCGCTCCCCCAGGTAGATCAGGTTGAGGTACCACTCCAGAATCTGCTTTTTAGAGTGGGTCTTCTCAAAGTCCAGGGCCCGGAAGATCTCCAGGATCTTGCGCTTGACGGTGACCTCGTTCTCCCCCGTAATGTTCTTGATGAGCTGCTGGGTCAGGGTGGAGCCGCCCTGGATGGAACCGCCGGTGAACATATTCAGAACGCCCTTGCCCGTGCGGATCCAGTCCACGCCGTTGTGCTGGTAAAACCGCTTATCCTCGATGGCGACCAAGGCGTTGACCAGGTCCTGGGGCAGCTCGTCATAGCCGACCCAGATGCGGTTCTCGTCGCTGCTCAGGGTCAGGTAGGGCTGGGGCTGGCCGTTTTCGTCGTTGTAGTACATGATGGAGGTCTCGGCGATGGAGAGGTTGCCTAGGTAGTCCTGGCGCTCCGCCTCGGGGACGATGACGCTGCGGATATACACCGCGGCGAAGCAGACCAGCAGAAGGCCGGTGATGAGCCCCGTCAGACAGATGGTGCCCAACACCTTCCAGACCGTGCGCAGGCCGCCGTGACGCCGCCGGCGGCGCCGACGGACGGGGCGGTTTTCTCCCCCCTCCCGCGCGGGGCGCGGAGCCGGGTTGGACTGGGGCATGACCCTCACCTCACATCGCTCCGCCGGATGGGACAGCCGGAGCCTGAAGATACTATACATAGCACATTATACCAAACTTTCCCCTGTTTGTCCACCCCCTGCCCCGCCCTGTTTTTTCCCCTCCTGTAGGATTTACAATGATGTGTTACAAAGGAAGGTAAAAGGGTAGCGAATAGGATTGGCCTGTGGTACGGTAAAGTTGCTCAGACCAAACCGAAAGGCAGGCATCACCTATTCGCTATGGATAAGATAACACAAACAGCCCGGTATAGGCAATCTC
>CANQMK010000224.1 GCA_947624895.1 uncultured Oscillospiraceae bacterium
GGGCGGCGCCTACAAGCCCCGTACCTCTCCCTACTCCTTCCAGGGCATGGGGGTGGAGGGGGTCCGGCTCCTCATGGAGGCCCGGGAGAAGACCAATATGCCCATCGTCACCGAGCTGATGAGCTCCGACCAGCTCCCCTTCTTTGAGGAGTGCGTGGACGTGATCCAGATCGGCGCCCGGAACATGCAGAACTTCGACCTGCTGAAGAAGGTGGGCCGGTGCAAGAAGCCGGTCCTGCTGAAGCGGGGCCTCTCCTCCACCATCGAGGAGTGGCTGATGAGCGCGGAGTATATCATGGCCGAGGGCAACCTGAACGTCATCCTCTGCGAGCGGGGCGTGCGGACCTTTGAGACCTACACCCGCAACACCCTGGACCTGTCGGCGGTGCTGGCGGTGAAGAAGCTCTCCCACCTGCCCGTCATCGTGGACCCCTCCCACGCCTGCGGCAAGGCGTGGATGGTGGAGCGCATGGCCATGGCCGCCATCGCCGCCGGGGCGGACGGGCTCATCATCGAGGTCCACAACGACCCCGAGCACGCCCTGTGCGACGGGGCCCAGTCCATCACCCCCAAGCAGTTCGAGGAGCTGATGCCCAAGCTGGGCAGCATCGCCCAGTGCGTGGACCGCGCGCTGTAAGAGGGCGGGTCCATGGGCAAGAAGACCGTGGCTGTGGTGGGTCTGGGGCTGATCGGCGGTTCCATCGCCATGGCCCTGGCGGGCTTTGAGGACTATGAGATTGTCGGCGCGGTCCGCTCCCAGAGCACCTACGACTTCGCCGTGTCCCACGGCGTCTGCGACCGGGTGACCATGGACGCGGCCCAGGCCGTCCGGGAGGCGGACGTGGTGTGGCTGTGTCTGCCGCCGGAGGCGATCCTGGACTTTCTCCGGGACCACCGGGACGACTTTAAGGCGGGCGGCGTGGTCACCGACGTGTGCGGGATCAAGACCGCCATCGTGGAGGGGGCCAAGTGCCTGCCGGACACAGTGGACTTCATCGGCTGTCACCCCATGGCGGGGAAGGAGGTCTCCGGCGTGGCCAACGCCGACCGGGACCTCTTCCGGGGGGCCCACTGCATCCTCACCCCCAACGACGGCAACGACCCCGCCCACGTGGCCCTGCTGGAGCGGATGGCCCGCCACATGGGGTTCCGGGACGTGGTGCGCGCCACCCCGGAACAGCACGACGCCATCATCGCCTACACCAGCCAGGTCATGCACATCATGGCCGTGGCGGTCTGCGACGACCCCGACCTCTTCTCCTGCAAGGGCTTCGAGGGGGGCTCCTTCCGGGACTGCACCCGGGTGGCCGCCCTGGACGTGCCCCTGTGGACCCAGCTCTTCTCCCTGAACGCCCCCGCCCTGTGCAGGGTCATCCAGACCCTGGAGGACAATCTGCGTGCCTATCGGGAGGCCATCGCCTCCGGGGACCGGGCGGCGCTGGCCGCCAAGCTGGAGTACTCCTCCCAGCGCAAGCGGCAGATGAATTTTGACAGCCCCGTGTAAGGGGCGGCAAGCGGGAAGTAAAGAGGACCCCCGGTATCTCACGGAGAGATACCGGGGGCCTTTTTCACGCTGTTTTCACACGCCCACCACGGTGATGCCGGTCTCGTTGGCGGTGGCGGTGATGGAGGAGATGGGGTTGGAGTAGCTGTCGATGAGGCGGGTGGCGATGGGGTCCTCCAGCTCCCGCTGGATGAGGCGGCGGAGGTTCCGGGCCCCGTAGAGGGTGGAGTAGGATTTGTTCACCAGGTACTCCGTCACGTCCTTCCCGCAGGTAAAGGCGATGCCCTTGCCAGCCATGACTCCCCGCAGCTCGTCCAACATCAGCTCGCAGATGCCGCTGAAGTTCTCCTTGGAGAGCTGGTTGAAGTAGACGACCTCGTCCACCCGGTTGAGGAACTCGGGGCGGAGGAAGTCCTCCAGGGCCTTCATGGCCCGATCCTTGCCCTGCTCGTTGGCGGTCCGGCCAAAGCCCACCGAGCCGGAGGACTTGTTGGAGCTGCCGGCGTTGGAGGTCATGACGATGACGGTGTTCTCGAAGTTGACCACCTTGCCGTGGGCGTCGGTGATGCGCCCGTCGTCCAGGATCTGGAGGAGGATGTTCAGCACGTCGGGGTGGGCCTTCTCGATCTCGTCAAAGAGGATGACGCAGTAGGGCTTGCGGCGGACCTTCTCGGTGAGCTGTCCGGCGTCGTCATAGCCCACGTAGCCCGGGGGAGAGCCCACGATGCGGGAGACGGTGTGCTTTTCCATGAACTCGGACATATCCAGGCGGATCAGGCTGTCCGGGGTGCTGAACAGGTCCTCGGCCAGGCGCTTGACCAGCTCCGTCTTGCCCACACCGGTGGGGCCCACGAAGATGAAGGACACGGGCTTGCGCTTGGGGGAGATGCCCACCCGGCCCCGGCGGATGGCGGCGGCCACGGCCTGCACCGCCTGGTCCTGGCCGATGATGTGGGCCTTCAGCCGCTCCTCCAGCTGGGCCAGGCGCTGGTACTCCTGCTCCTGGATCTGGCTGGCGGGGATCTTGGTCCACAGCTCGATCACGTGGGCCAGGTGCTCGGCGGTGAGGGGGGGGACCAGGGAGGGGGCTAGGCGGTTCTTCTCCTCGTTGAGCCGGACCTCGCTGGAGCGCAGTTCCGCCATGCGCTGGTAGGCCCGCTGGTCCATCTCGTCGGCGGTGGGCTCGGCGGTGATCACCGCCGCCCCAGCCGCCTCCGCGCTCGCCCCGGCGGCGGGGGCGTGGACCTTGTTGGCGGAGGCCAGGATGACCTCCCGCTCCTTGGCGATATCCGCCAGCTCCTTGTCGATCTCCATGGTGCGGGCCAGGGCCTTGTTGTGGAGGTTCACGTCGGAGCAGGCCTCGTCGATGAGGTCGATGGCCTTGTCGGGGAGGAAGCGGTCGGTGATGTA
>CANQMK010000225.1 GCA_947624895.1 uncultured Oscillospiraceae bacterium
ATATCGCTTGCTCCGACTTTTTTTCAAAAAGTCAGAGCGCGCTCATTCCGCTGCTCCTCCTTTCCAAATCGAACCCGCTGTGCTGGGCTTCGATTTGGTTTTTCCCGAATTTTGAAACCACAAACCCTATCACTACACTTCGACCAAAAGTATGAGGATCCGAACTGCTTGACCCAAGGGGGTCAAGTTGTTCGGATCTTTCATTTCCATCGGGGATATTCTCTGCCCGCCCAGGGCGGGAGGCGGGTTTCCTCCCTTGCGTATTTCAAAGGAACGGGCTATAATTTTTCCATGGCAGTCCGACAAATCGGGAGCGGTGAAGTGAGTGGGATGAATTTACAGCAGCTAAAATATGTCGTAGCCGTAGCTGAGGCAGGATCCATTACAAAGGCGGCGGGGATGCTTTATATGGCCCAGCCAAGTCTGTCCAACGCCATCAAGGAACTGGAAGCGGAGATCGGCGTGGTCATTTTCGCCCGCGGTCGGACCGGCGTTACGCTGACAAAAGACGGCATGGAGTTTTTGGGATATGCCCGGCAGATCCTGCAGCAGATGGAACTGCTGGAGGATAAATATATCGCGGTCCAACCTGGAAAGATACGGTTTGGCGTATCCACCCAGCACTATACCTTCACAGAAAACGCCTTTGTTGAGCTCGTACAGCAATTTGGGCAGGAGCGATACGAGTTTTACTTCAACGAGGCGGGGACCCATCAGATCTTAGAGGATGTAAAAAATCGGATCAGCGACCTGGGTATTCTCTATCTGTCCAACGAAAACGAGACCGTTTTGCGAAAAACGATGGAGGAATACGGGCTGGAATTTGTCCCGCTCTTCTCCGCGGCTCCCCATGTGTTTTTGCAGAAAGATCATCCGCTGGCCAAGCGGCAAAAGATCAAGCTGGCGGAATTGGCGCCCTATCCGCGGCTGAATTTTGTGCAGGGCAGGTATGGATCGTCCTACTACGCGGAAGAGCTCTTTAGTACCGTTCCGGCGGATAAGGAGATCCGCATCAACGACCGGGGCGCTATCGTCAACTTTATGCTGGGCCTAAACGCCTACACGATCTCCAGCGGCATTTTTCCCAAATACCTTCACGGGGATCATATCGTCGCGGTCCCCCTGGACGAGGCGGAGCGCATGGAGATCGGCTACATTCTCCCGGCGAAACAGCCCTTAAGCGAACTGGGCGCCATCTATATCCGGGAGTTGATGAAATACGCCCCCGCGGAGCCATAGTTCTAGGCTATGAGACGCGATATTCAATAGGTGTTACCTATCGCGCCATTTGTTCTGCTATACTATGCGGCAGGTGGTGAGCGGTAATGCCGATATATGTACTTGGCAATTTTCTCGTCTATTGCGCGATCAACGCGTTTACGCCCGGTCCGGGAAATATTCTCGCTTTGAACACGGTGACAAACTATGGCTGGAAGAAAGGCAGACCGCTGTTTTTTGGGATATTTGCGGGCTATTATGCCGTGCAGATCCTCTGCGCCCTCTTTGTCTACGGCGTAAACGCCTTTCTGCCCGGCGTGATGGACGTGCTCAAATACGTCGGGGCGGCGTACATCCTGTACCTCGCGGTCCATATTGCCCTCAGCCATCCGGCGGAAGACCAGGGAGAGAAGTCCGCGTCCTTTCTGAAGGGCTTTCTTCTTCAATTCGTGAATGTGAAAATCTATATGTTCGGCATCACGGCCTTGACCGGCTTTGTTGTCAGCTACTACGCGACGCTGACCGCGCTTTTGTTTTTCGAGATCGCCATCGCCACCATCGGGACGATCGCCACCGGGATATGGATCGCGGGCGGGCTGTTGATCCAGAAATTCTACTTGAGACATTATCGGGTCATAAACTTTGTTTTGGCCCTTTCCCTGTTAGAGTGCGTATTCAGCATCCTTCGGTGACTTCCCGCCTGCCGGGGAGACGAACAGGGCGGGGGCATCGGTCAGATGCTCCCGCCCTTGCGATTTTATGGGCGTCGGGATATAATGGCAGATGAGAAGCGGACCGTTTCATTGGCTGAATGTATGGAGGTGGCTGAGGATGAAAACGGATTTTCACATCCATTTTCCCGAGGAACAATTTGAGGAACTCCGCCGCCGGATAAACATGACAAGGCTGCCGGAGCCGATAGAGGGAGACAGTTGGTCGCTGGGAACGGACGTGCAATACCTCTCCTCCCTCCTGTCCTACTGGCGGGACAGCTATGATTGGAAGCGGAAGGAGACGGAACTTGACCGATATCCGCAGTTTACCTGTGAGTTGGATGGCGTTACGATCCATTTCTTTCATATCCCCGGCTCCCGCAAGGGCTCGCCGCCGCTGCTGCTGACGCACGGCTGGCCGGACAGCTTTCTCCGCTACGCGAAGGCGTTTCCGTTGCTCTCCGAATTTGACCTTGTGGTGCCCTCTCTGCCGGGCTTCGCCTTTTCAACGTTGCCGCCGAAGGGCTTTCTCAATAACGCCGAGGTGGCGGAGCTCTGGCATAAGCTGATGACCGAGGTGCTTGGGTACAGGGAATACATTGCGTCAGGCGGCGATATGGGCCGGGGCGTGACGTGTTATCTGGCGGCCCGCTATCCGGGGGAGGTCAAGGGCATCCATCTTACAGACGTGGGCTTTGCGGGGGACATTGTGGCGGCGGCGGATAATTCGCTCACACCTTCGGAGCTGGACTATAAGCGCCGCGCCCAGGCGTGGACGCGGACGGAGGGGGCCTATATCAACATCAACAGCACCAAGCCCCAGACCCTGGCGTTTATGCTCCGGGATTCTCCTGCCGGGATGGCCGCGTGGATCGTGGAAAAATACCGCGCCTGGAGCGACTGGCCTCTGCTGACGATGGATGACCTCTGCGACTGCCTGACCCTCTACTGGATGACCAACACGGC
>CANQMK010000226.1 GCA_947624895.1 uncultured Oscillospiraceae bacterium
GGATTTCATCAGGTGCGGGTGCGAATTCACGGCATGATCGCACGAATTGAAATAGAGAAATCCGAGATGGGCAGATTGTTAGCCCCTGAGACGGCGGAACAAATCGCACGGCGCTTCCATGAGATAGGCTTTCTGTATGTGACCCTGGACTTGGACGGTTACCAGATGGGCAGCATGAATAAGGCGCTCAACGTATGATAAACGTGCCTCAATTTGAGGTGTGTTTCTCGGCAAAACGAGCATGGGGATGACCAGACGCGGTCATCCCCATGCCCGGTTTTTGCGGAAGCGGCCAGGCGGCCAGGTCAAAGGCTCCGGCGGGTCAGGCGCTCAGATCCACCAGGGCGTAGCTACGGCTGCCCAGGCCAATGGCCTCAGCGTGTTCCAGGGTGTGGAGGCCGTTTCGGGACTCCATCCTGCGGACGAGGGAGCCCCCGTCGTCCGAGGCGTACACCAGGTCCACGCAGGCTTGGTCCAAAGCCACGGGGTCATAGGAGGCCAGGACGCCGATGTCGTGCATATCCGGCTCGGCGGGGTTGCCGTCGCAGTCGCAGTCCACGCTCAGGCGGTTCATCACGTTGATATAGACGATCTTGCCGTCCAGGGCGTCCACCACCGATTTCCCCGCCTCGGCCATGGACTCCAAAAAGGCGTCCTGGTCGCCGCCCCACATACTGCCGCCGGTGCCGCCGCTGTGGATGTGGTTCTTTCCCTGGGCGGAGGCGATGCCGATGGAGATATTCTTGATGGCGCCGCCAAACCCGGCCATAGCGTGGCCCTTGAAGTGGGACAGCACCAGGAAGGAGTCGTAGTTGGCAAAGTGCGTGCCCACATAGTTCTCCGTCAGGTTTGTCCCGCCGCTCACCGGCAGGGTCATGGAGCCGTCCTCGTCCATGATGTCCACCTTGGCGATCTCCGTATAGCCGTGGTCCTTTGCCACCTGGTAGTGCATGGCCGTCTCGGAGCGGGAGCCGCCATAGGCGGTGTTGCACTCCACAATGGTGCCGTTCACCTTCTCGACTACATCTTTGATGAGCTCAGGGCGCAGGTAGTTGCTGGCGGGCGGCTCCCCGGTGGACAGCTTCACCGCCACATTCCCCGTGGGCGTCCAGTTCATGGCGTCATAAACCGCCACCAGCCCTTCCGGGGTGATGTCCGGGAGGAAATAGACCGTGGCGCCGCCGGAGGCGTCCTGGTGTTCCAGGTCGGCCAGGGCGATGACCTTCCCGCCGTTGGTGGTGATGCTGTCGCCGGGCGCTCCGGGCTGTTGCCCGTCCTTGTCCAGCCCGGCATAGAAGGCCGCGGCGGCCTGGGCGCGGGTGGCGGGGACGTTGCGGGCGGCGTCGCCGGTCCAGGCGGGGTCCTCCCCGTGATAGCGGCGGATCATCAGGTCAAGCTGCTCTCTGGTGACCGGGTCGCCGGTTCCAAACAGGCCGTTTCCATACCCCCGCACGATCCCCTGTTCGTTGGCCCACTGGACGGCGCTGGAGTACCACTGGCCCGCCTGGGTGTCGGCAAAGGCGGGGCCGCCGGTGACCTCCGGCTCGCCCGCGGCGCGGTAGAGGACGGTGGCCACCATGGCGCGGGTCAGGGTGTCCTCGGGGGAAAAGGCCGTGGCGGAGGTGCCCTGCATCAGGCCGTTTTCATAGCACCAGGCCACGGCCTGGGCGTAGTCGGCATCGGCGGGGATGTCGGCAAAGGGCGTCTGGCCCCCCACCGCCGCGGCCAAGAGCTGTACCTCCTCGGAGGGCGGAGCGAGCGGGAACTCCGCCGCGCTGCTCTGCCCGCAGGCGGTCAATGTCAGCAGGAGAAGCCCCGTCAGCAGAAGGGCGGCCATTCTCTTTCGCGTCATCCGGTCCATCTTCCTTTCGCAAATTTATTATACCATAGTTGTAAGCCGCTGTGCGGCTTGCGCGCCGCAAGAGCGGCGCTAACCGGCAAAGCCGGTTTGGACTATGGTGTAACATTCGCGCCAGCACTTTTGCGGAGCAAAAGTGCGCCTGCCACTGGCAGGCCGGTGTGCAAAGCACACCGAGCGCGGATATGATACCACATCCGCGCCAGCGGTGTGGTATCATGCGCCATCCTTTGCGGTTTCGCCCGCAGGGCGGGAGCAAAGGCGGCATCAAGCCGGTATAATAGCCGCCTTGCGGCTATTATACCATATCCACGATCCACCCTGTCCCCAGGGCAAACAGGGCCGTGAAGGCCAGGTAGAGGAGGAAGCGTTTGGCTCCCAGGACGATCTTCACCGCCCCCAGGTTGGTGATCTTGGTGGCGGGGCCGGTAATCATAAAGGCCGCCGCGCTCCCCAGGCTCATGCCGTCCGCGAGCCACGCCTGGAGCAGGGGGATGGTCCCGCCGCCGCAGGCGTAGAGCGGCACGCCGATGGTGGCGGCCATCAGCACGCCAAAGCCCCGGTTATCGCCAAAAAGCCCGGCCACAAAGTCGGCGGGCACATACCGCTGGAACACCGCCGACAAGAGCACCCCCAGCAGGAACATGGGGCCGGTGGCCTTGATGTTCCGCCCCAGGTTCTTGAGAAATCGGAGCAGGAGGTTGGGGTCGGTGTCCCGGCTGGTGGGCGCGGAAAAGCCCGCGAAGTTGAAGAAGGGCTTGCCGCGGTAAAACGCCCGCAGAAGCAATCCGGCGGCGACGCCGCACAGGAAGCTGGAAAGGACGCGGATGGTCAGGGCGGCGGGGCCCAGGGCCATGCTGTACAGGATGAGCTGGGGGTTGAGCAGGATGGAGCTCATCATAAAGGCGGCCAGCCAGTCGTCCTCCATGCCGCTCTCCGAGAAGGAGGCGGCCAGAGGGATGGTGCCGTACATACACAAAGGCGAGGCGATGCCCAGGGCGCTGGCGGCGAAGATCCCCAGCACCCCCAGCCG
>CANQMK010000227.1 GCA_947624895.1 uncultured Oscillospiraceae bacterium
CAAGGCCCCGGCGCCATTTCGCGCAGTCGCAGGGGCTTAGAACCGCCGGCCATGCGTCCAACCCGAGCGTGACAGGGCGACCCTCCAGGCCTGGACGCTGAGGGCCCGCTCCTCCTCGCGGGGCGGGTGGGCCTTCAGCTTCCAGCGGCAGGTCCGCAATCACCTTGCGGGGCTAAGCGCTGTTCATCTGCTGTGCTTTGCAAACCTGGGCGCTGCGGGTCTGCTGGACCTTCCAGGGATAAGTGCTGAGGACTTGCAAAACCTTTCAGGGCTAGACGCTATGGGTCTGCGTTTCCTGCCAAGGGCAGAGGGCGGCGCCTCCCGGCGCGGGGCCAGGACCATTTCTCTTTTCTCTGCGGAGAAAAGAGAAACGGTCCTGGACTCCAAAGAGAAAAGAGGGGGGCAAGGCTAAGGAGCGCCAGCCGCTGAGGTCGGCGGTCCGATAGAGTACGAACACGCCAGCAGGCCGCCGCCACTGGGCGGCACGACGTGGGACGGTGACGGAAAGTGGTCTGATTATAACACCCGCCGTGGCCGCCTCTGGAGTGCGGGGAAGGAGGTGGGTCGGAACGGGAGGTCTTGCTCTTGATCTTTGCCCCTCAGATTGCCCTTTGGACCATCCAGGTCCCTTATTGGCAGCAAAAATCTACTCGCCCTGATTGGAGCAGCAGGCCTCGCCCTGCGCTCCCGCCCAGCAGTTAAGAGGCGGCCACGGCGGTCGTTGTGACCAGACCCCCTCCGTCGCCGACGGACATGGTGCCGCCCAGTGGCGGCGGCCTGCTGGCGTATGCCTGTCTATCGGGCCGCCGAGCTTCAGAGGCACTCGGTCCTTAGCCTAGCCCCATTTCTTTTTCTTTTGGCATCCAAAACCGTTTTCTTTTTCTTCGCAAAGAAAAAGAAAATGGGTTTGGCCCCCCGCCGGGAGGCGGCCCGCCCTCTGCCTGCGGCAGATAGAGCAGATCCTCAGCGCCTAGTCTTGCAAGGCCTGTCCAGGCCGGTTGCTGGAAGCCAAACCCCACCCGCTCCTGCCTGGAACCGCAGACCCCCAGCGCCTAGGTCCGCAAAGTACGGCAGATGAACAGCGTCTGGCCTCGCAAGCCACAGCAGACCCGCAGCGCCTAGTCTTGCAAGGCCCGTCCAGGCCGGTTGCTGGTAGCCAAACCCCACCCGCCCCTGCCTGGAACAGCAGAGCTTCAGCGCCTGACCCCGCGAGGCGCGGCGGGCCGTGGGGCTGACCAGGCCCTGGGCCTTCTCCGGGGGCGAAAGACATGGAATTTGCGACAATGAAAGGAGATCATGGTATGAGCGAGAACAAGAAAAAGCTGGACCCTGAGGAGCTGGTGGAGTTCACCGCGCCGGTGGACCTCACCGGGACGCGGCGGGACATCCTGCTGAGCGTCAACGGCGAGACCGTCCGGGTGAAGCGGGGGGCCACGGTGCGCCTCCCGCGGAAGTTCCTGGAGGCGTGGGACAACGCCAACGCCCAGGCCATGGCCGCCCAGGCGGCCATGGAGCTGGCCCAGGAGCGGAGCGGGGTCCCCGCCTCGGCGCTGTGAGGAGATCGTTTGACAGGCGGGGAGGGGCCCGGTCCGGGCCCCTCCCCCAGATGGAGGTGAGAGCATGAGGACGTTTCACATGACGGTGACCGGCGACCGGGTGACGGTGGACGGCGCGGTGGCGGGCGTGCAGGGGTCGGGGAACGTGGACAGGCTGGTGGTGCGCTTCGACCCCTCCTGGGCGAGCTACGCCAAGTCCGCCCTCTGGCAGGACGCCCACGGCGAGATCGCCGGAGAGCCCAAGCTGTTCACGGCGGAGATGCTGGTGGACCCCACCCAGAGCCTTTTGGACTACATCCTGGTGGTGCCCCCGGAGGCCCTGCGGTGGGCCGGGCGGTGCGCCCTGGTGATCGACGGGTGGAAGGACGGCACCCTGGGCCGGACGGTGACCCAGGAGTTCCAGGTGGTGGCCGCCCCGCCCGCCTCCCAGGGCACGCCGGTGACCCCCACCCAGGCCCAGCAGCTCCAGAGCGAGATCGAGGGCATGATCGGCAGGGTGACCCAGGAGACGGAGGCGGCCAAGGCGTACAAGGAGGAGGCCCGGGAGCACCGGGACGCGGCCCAGCAGGCGGCCATCCACGCCGCCGAGGACGCCACCTGGGCCAGCGACAGCGCCAAGGAGGCGGCGGACTGCGCCGACCGGGCGGCGGAGACCTATTCCCGCGTCCTGGAGGTGGCGGGGGACTGCCACAACTACGCCGAGGAGGCCGCGGACTCCGCCCAAGAGGCGGAGGAGGCCGCCCGCCATTACCCCTGTGTGGGGGCCGGCGGGACATGGCTGGTGTGGGACGCGGCCCTGGGCGGCTACCGGGACACCGGCGTCCCCGCCCAGGGGCCCCAGGGGGAGACCGGCGAGACCGGGCCCCCAGGGCGCCGTGGGCCCCCGGGGGCCCCAGGGGATCCAGGGGCCGGAGGGCCCCGCCGGCCCGGCGGGCGTCGCGGTGGCGACGGATGGGGCGTACGCGTTCCACATCGACTCCAGCGGCTGCCTGATCCTGTCCTACACCGGGTCCGTCGCGCCCAACTTCGCCATCGACGACCAGGGGTTTCTGATTTTAACGCTGTAAGGAGGCGGAACTATGCCGGAAGTGAATTTAGGAAAAGTAGTCGGGCCGGTCGGCCCCCAGGGCCCTACCGGCCCGGAGGGGCCCCAGGGTGTGCAGGGGGTTCCTGGACCCAAGGGCGACCCGGGGAGCGGCACCAACCCCAACCTGCTGTGCAACTGGTACTTTGCCAACCCCATCAACCAGCGGGGGAAGACGAAGTACACAGCATCCGGTTACACCATCGACAGATACAAGTCATATCTTCCAGGCGGAGGAGAAGTT
>CANQMK010000228.1 GCA_947624895.1 uncultured Oscillospiraceae bacterium
TAATAGGAGGTGTTCAGGTCGGAGACGATCCGCTTGAGAACAGGTAAGGTCACCCCATCGGCGGGGGTCATGGCCCGGATGGTGCCGTCGGCGTTGTAGGTCACGTCCACCAGGCTGGGGACGTAGAGGCCCGGCACCTTGGCAAGCGCCCGGAGCAGCTCCTCCCGGCTCCAGCCCTCCGCCTTGGCCCTTCGGCAGACCTGGAGCATCTCCACCGTCACGTCCTCCCCCTCTCCCAGGGAGAAGACGTCTACAAAGTCGCTCAGCGGCTCGGGGTTATAGCAGCAGGTGCCCCCCGCGATCACCAGGGGGTGGGAGCCGTTCCGGTCCGCCCGGCGGACGGGGACACCGGCCAGGTCCAGCATATTGAGAATGTTGCTGTACGCCATCTCGTAGCCCACGGAGAAGGCGATGAGGTCAAAGTCGCCGATGGGGTCGCCGCTCTCCAGGCCGTAGAGGGGGATGTGGTGGGCGCGCATCTGCTCCTCCATATCCCCCCAGGGGGCGAAGACCCGCTCGCACCAGACCCCGGGCAGGCCGTTCATCACCCCGTAGAGGATCCGCATCCCCAGGTTGGACATCCCGATCTCGTAGGTGTCCGGGAAGCAGAAGGCCACCCGGAAATCCACCTCGCCCTTGTCCTTCACCACCGCCCGGTACTCCCCGCCGGTATACCGGGCGGGCTTCTGCACCAGGGGCAGGATCTTTTCCAATTCCTTTGTCATAGCGTCCTCCCCACAGCTTGTGTGGAGCATATTTTATCACAGGGCGGAAAAAAAGGCAAGAAAAGGACGGGCCCACCCGGCGGGCGGGGAGATTTGTAAACTTTTTGCTACCACGTCATTTTCCGCTATTTTGTGGTTGTAAAAAAGGTCGAAATCCTATATAATGTATGGGCAACTTTCAGACGAGGTGACAGTATGAGCCTGCGCATCGGCATCGACATCGGCTCCACCACCGTCAAGGTGGTGGTCCTGGACAAAGAGAACAAGCTGCTCTTCCGCTCCTACGAGCGCCACTACTCCATGGCCCGGGAGCGGGCCTGCGAGACTTTGCGGGGCATCCGGGACCAGCTGGAGGGCAAGGAGGTCCAGCTGGTCATCACCGGCTCCGCCGGTCTGGGGGTGGCCAAGGCGTGCCAGCTGGACTTCGTGCAGGAGGTGTACGCCACCGCCGCGGCGGTGAACACCTTCATCCCCGACACCGACGCCGTCATCGAGCTGGGGGGCGAGGACGCCAAGATCATCTTCTTCGGCGGCGCCCTGGAGGAGCGGATGAACGGCTCCTGCGCCGGGGGCACCGGGGCCTTCATCGACCAGATGGCCACCCTGATGGACGTGACGGTGAACGAGCTGGACGAGCTGTCGCTCAAACACGAGAAGATCTACCCCATCGCCTCCCGGTGCGGCGTGTTCGCCAAGACGGACATCCAGCCTATCCTGAACCAGGGCGGGCGGAAGGAGGACGTGGCCGCCTCCATCTTCCAGGCGGTGGTGGATCAGACGGTGGGCGGCCTGACCCAGGGCCGGGAGCTGAAGGGCAAGATCGTCTTTCTGGGCGGCCCCCTCCACTTCCTCCAGGGCCTGCGGGCCCGGTTCGTGGAGACCCTGAAGCTGGACGAGGCCCACGCCGTCTTCCCGGAAGACGGCGACTGCTTTGCCGCCATCGGCGCGGCCCTGTGCGCCGGGGACTACCCCGTCCGGCCCTTTGAGCAGGTGTTCAAGCAGTTGGAGGAGTCGGTGGAGAACACCAGCCTGGTGAACACCCTCCCTCCCCTTTTTGACAGCGAGGCCGACTACCAGGCCTTCCTGGCCCGGCACAACGCCTCCCACCCGCCGGAGGTGGACCCCGCCGCCTATCGGGGTCCCGCCTATCTGGGCATCGACGCCGGCTCCACCACCACCAAGATGGTCCTCATCGAGCCCACCGGCGGCCTGCTCTATACTTACTACCACTCCAACCTGGGCAACCCCGTGGCCATCGTGCTGGAGCAGCTGAAGAAGATCTACCAGCTGTGCGGCGACCGCATCCAGATCAAGGGCGCGGCGGTCACCGGCTACGGCGAAGACCTGATCAAAAACGCCTTCCACTGCGACCTGGGCCTGGTGGAGACCATGGCCCACTACAAGGCCGCCGCCCACTTCAATCCCCAGGTGGACTTCATCATCGACATCGGCGGCCAGGACATGAAGTGCTTCAAGATCCGCAACGGCACGGTGGACTCCATCATGCTCAACGAGGCCTGCTCCTCCGGCTGCGGCTCCTTCATCGAGACCTTCGCCAAGGCCCTGGGCTACGACATTGCCACCTTCTCCCAGATGGGCCTGCTCACCCCCAACCCGGTAAACCTGGGTTCCCGGTGTACCGTCTTTATGAACTCCTCCGTCAAGCAGGCCCAGAAGGACGGCGCCAGCGTGGCGGACATCTCCGCGGGCTTGTCCATCTCCATCGTGAAAAACGCCGTCTACAAGGTCATCCGGGCGGTCTCGGCGGACGACCTGGGCCAGCATATCGTGGTCCAGGGCGGCACCTTCCTCAACGACGCCGTCCTCCGGGCCTTTGAGCTGGAGCTGGGGCGCAACGTGACCCGTCCTACCATCGCCGGACTCATGGGCGCCTTCGGCGCGGCCTTAGCCGCGCGGGACGCTCACCTGGAGCGCTCCGGGCTGCTCACCGAGGCCGACCTGAAGCGGTTCACCCACACCGCCAAGCCCATCACCTGCAACCTCTGCACCAACCACTGCTCCCTCACCGTCAACCAGTTTGACGGCGGCCGCCGCTTCATCTCCGGCAACCGCTGCTCCCGCCCCCTGGGCCAGGAGAAGGTGAAACGGCCGGATCTCATGGCCTATAAGTACGAAAAGCTCCGCAAGATGGG
>CANQMK010000229.1 GCA_947624895.1 uncultured Oscillospiraceae bacterium
TCAAGGCCCCGGACGGCTACCTGGTGGACAGCGGCGTTCGCACGGTGGAGGTCAAGGCGGGTCAAAACGCTCTGTTTGTCTTTACTGACAGCATCAAGCCCAGCCTCCACCTTGTGAAGCGAGACGAGGACGGCAAGCCCTTGGAGGGAGCCACTTTCCGCATTGCGGCTGTGGAGGACGGCGCCCATGTGTATGACCGTACCACCGACAAAAACGGCGAGATCACCATCACCGACTTGGAGCCGGGGGTGTATTCCGTCACCGAGACCATTTCCCCGAAGAACTACGCTCTGGACGGCAAGGAGCATCATGTGGAGCTGTTTCCCGGCAAGGTCTCCGAGATCATCCTGACCAACACCCTCAAGCCCTCCCTCCGCATCGTCAAGTATGACCGGCAGAGCCACAAGGCCATGGAGGGCGTCACCTTCGAGGTGTTCCGGGACGGTCTCTCCATCGGCAAGTACGAGACCAACGCCGAGGGGGTTGTCCTGCTTGACCACATTGACCCCGGCACCTACAAGGCCGTGGAGATCGACACCGGGGACGACGGCCACATTTTGACCACCACGCCCCAGGAGATCGAGCTTCGGGCCGGGGATGGGGTGCGTGAGCTGGTCTATTATAATGACCGTTTGCCTGGCATCCATCTTGTCAAGGTAGACTCCGGCGACCTGTCTATCCCCATTCCCAACGCCAAGTTCTGTTTCACGGCAGTGGACGGTAGCTACGGCCCGGTGGAACTGACCACGGGTGAGGACGGCACCATCGACCTGTCTAAGCTCCCCACGGGGGCCTATGTAGTCACGGAGTTGGAGTGCCCCGGCTATGTGGTGGATGACGCCCAGCGCATGATCCACTTGGATGGCAACGAGACGGCGCAGTTTGTTTTCACCAACACTAAGCTTCCCAGCTTCAAGCTGACCAAGACCGGCGCCGACGGCACGCCCCTGGAGGGCGTCACCTTCCGCATTGCGTACATCCAGGACGGCGCCCACTACATGGATCGCACCACCAACGCACAGGGCGAGATCGTCATAGACGGCCTGGCGCCTGGGGTGCTGTCCATCGTGGAGACGGCCACCCTGCCCAACTACATCCTCGATCCTACCGAACATCATGTGGAGTTGACCGCAGGCAAACACGCCACCATCACCCTGAAGAACGACCGCCGCCCCAACTTGACCATCCACAAGGTGGACGCGGACACCGATGAGCCGGTGGCTGGGGCCGTGTTTGTGGTGGAGCAGCCCGACGGCCATTCGGTGGCCGAGGTCACTACCGGCCAGAACGGCAGCGTTACCGTCCCCAACCTCTTGCCGGGGGCCTATGTGGTCACGGAGAAGTCCGTGCCCTCGCCCTATCTGCGGGACGCCGAGGCCCAGACCGTGACCCTCTACGCCAACCATGACCGTGAGGTGGCTTTCCGCAACCACAAGATGCCCAGCCTCACCGTCAACAAGGTGGACGCCATCACCGGCGACCCTATCCAGGGAGCCAAGTTCCATGTGACCTACGCCAGCAATAAGACGGATACCGGCGAGATCAACGACCTGGGCGACTTCTACTCTGACGAGAGCGGTAAGTTCATCATCACAGACCTCAAAGACGGCTGGTACAGGGTGGAGGAGCTGGAACCCGCCAAGGGCTACACGATCAAGGAGCCCGCCGTGCAGGAGGTCTACATCTCCGGCGGCGAGAGCAAGACTTTGACCTTCAAGAATGTTCCTCTCTCTGCCCTGGTGGTCTGGAAGTACGATTCCGTCACCGGGGCCGCTGTGGAGGGTGCGGTGTTCAGCGTGAGGTACCTGGGCGGCATCTCTGGCAGCGGCGGTACGGTCATCGGCACCTACAAGACCAGCGCCAACGGCAGCTTCACCGTGACCGGCTTGCAAGCGGGCGCCTACATCGTGGAGGAGCTGGCCTCCGACAGCGGCCACGTCATCGACACCGCCCCGCAGACCGCCTATATCAGTGGCAAGGAGCAGGATGTGGTGGAGTTGTACTTTGGCAACAGCCCCAAGGGTAGTCTGCTGGTGAAAAAGGTGGACTCCGCCACAGGTAAGCCCCTGTCCGACGTGGAGTTCCTGGTGACCACCGCAGATGGTGCGGTGGTGGGCGACGCCAACGGCAAGTTTACCACCGATAGCTCCGGCAGTTTTACCGTCAGCAACATCACCCCCGGCACCACGCTGGTGGTCAAGGAGACGAGGGCCAAGGACGGCTACATTCTGGACGACGCTCCCCAGACCATCACCGTCAAGGCTGGGCAGGCGGCCTCTTTGGAGTTTCGCAACGCCCCCATGGGCGCCTTGGTCATCACCAAGCGGGATGCCAACACCAACAAACCCCTGCGGGGCGCGGAATTTCGGGTGACCACCTCGGACGGCACCTTTGTAGCCGCCCAGGGCGGGGCTGTCAGCTCTAACGGCCTCTACACCACAGACGCCAATGGGCAGATCATCCTCACCGGGCTGGAGCCGGACACTTACGTTGTCACCGAGACCAAGGCCCCCAGCGGCTATGTGCTGGACAGCACCCCGCAGACCGTGCGGGTCAATACCAACGACACCCAGACCCTCTACTTTTACAATACCCCCATCCCGGAGGGGGGCTTGCGTATTGTCAAGCTCGACGAGGAGACCCGGCAGCCCATTTCCGGGGTGGAGTTCCTGGTGACCCGTATCAACGGCGAACGGCTCGGCACCTACCGCACCAACAGCCGGGGCGTTATCACCCTGGACGAACTGGCCCCCGGCTGGTATACCGTTGTCGAAACCAAGGCCGCGGACGGCTACGCCCTGGACACCCAGCCCCATGACATCCAAGTGCGGGACGGCCAGACCGCCACGCTGGAGGTCACCAACCGGC
>CANQMK010000230.1 GCA_947624895.1 uncultured Oscillospiraceae bacterium
CCCATCCGCCCCCTCAACTGGCGCTCCCCCTACCAGGCCCTGTCTGACTTTGTAACACATCATTGACAAACCTACATGCCGGGCCCGGTGTCTACGCCGCCGGAGTTGATTTTCCCGCCCGGTGGTGTATAATGGGCGTTGAACTCAGCCCCGCGCCCGGAGGTCTCTATGGACAAATACGACGCCTTAAAACAGTATTTCGGCCACACCCAGTTCCGCCCCGGCCAGGAGCGGCTGATCGACGCCATCCTGTCCGGCCGGGACGTGCTGGGCGTTATGCCCACCGGGGGCGGCAAGTCGGTCTGCTACCAGATCCCCGCCCTGCTCCTGCCGGGGCTCACCCTGGTAGTCTCGCCGCTGATCTCCCTGATGAAGGACCAGGTGTCCGCCCTGCGGGAAAACGGCGTCAGCGCCGCCCTTTTGAACAGCTCCCTGTCCCCGGAGGACTTCCAGCGGACGGCCCGGGAGATCGGGCGCGGCGTCTACCGGCTGGTCTACGTCGCCCCGGAGCGGCTGGACGACCCGCGCTTTTTGGCCCTGCTCCGGGGCCGCGCCGTCTCCCTCCTGGCGGTGGACGAGGCCCACTGCATCTCCCAGTGGGGGCAGGATTTCCGCCCCAGCTACCTGAAGATCGCCGACTTCGCCCGCCGTCTCCCCCGCCGCCCGGTGGTGGCCGCCTTCACCGCCACCGCCACCCGCCAGGTCCGGGAGGATATCGCCGCCCGGCTGGAGCTGCGCGACCCGGAGTGCCTGGTCACCGGCTTCGACCGGCCCAACCTGTACTTTGCGGTGCGCCGTCCGGCGGACAAGACCGCCGCCGCGCTCCAGTTCGTCCGGGAGCGCCGGGACAAGAGCGGCGTCATCTACTGCGCCACCCGGGCCAAGGTGGAGCAGGTGTGCGCCGCGCTCCAGCGGTCGGGCATCCCCGCCACCCGCTATCACGCGGGGCTGGAGGACGAGGAGCGGCGCGCCAACCAGACCGCGTTCCAGCTGGACCAGTCGCCGGTGATGGTGGCCACCAACGCCTTCGGCATGGGCATCGACAAATCCAACATCAGCTACGTCCTCCACTACAATATGCCCAAGAGCCTGGAGGCCTACTACCAGGAGGCCGGGCGGGCGGGGCGGGACGGGGCGCCCGCCGAGTGCGTCCTCCTGTTCTCCCAGGGGGATGTGCGCACCGCCAGATACCTCATCGACAGCGGCGGGGAGAACGAGGACCTGACGGAGGAGGAGCGGGAGCTGATCCGCCGCCGGGACCTGGCCCGGCTGGACGCCATGGTGGGCCTGTGCAAGACCTCCGGCTGTCTGCGCCGCTATCTTCTGGACTACTTCGGCCAGGCGTCACCGGAGCGGTGCGGCAACTGCGGGAACTGCCGCGCCCCCGCCGTGGAGACGGACGTCACCCGGGAGGCGCAGATGGTCCTCTCCTGCGTCAAGAGGGTGCGGGATCGGCTGGGGTACTACGTGGGCCCGGCCCTTGTCATCCGGGTCCTGCGGGGCGGCGGGGACCGGCGCGTCCGGGAACTGGGCCTGGACGAGCTGTCCACCTATGGGCTCCTGCGCGCTCTGTCCCGGGATCGGGTCCAGGCGCTGGTGGACCACCTGGAACAGGAGGGCTTTCTGACGGTGGAGCGGGCGCACGGGACGCTGCGGCTCACCCAGAGGGCCGGTGAGGTGTTGTTCCACGGCGAGCGGGTCACGATGCTCTGCCCCGCGGCGCCCCCGGAGGGCGGGACGAAGGGTCGGCGGCGGAGAGCCCCGGCGGCCCAGGCCGCCCCGGACGACGGACTGCTGTCCGCCCTCAAGGCGCTGCGCGTCCGGCTGGCCCGGGAGGCGGGCATCCCGGCGTACATCATATTTTCCAACGCCACCCTGGCGGACATGGCGGCCAAGCGGCCCCGGACCCCGGAGGAGTTTCAGAACGTCTCCGGCGTGGGCCAGGTGAAGGCCGCCCGATACGGCCAGGTCTTCCTGGAGGAGATCGCCTCCTACATCGGCGGGGAGACCTGACGGGACAGACCGGCCATCCGGGTGGAAAGACATAGAAGACCAGAGAACAGGAGGAGATCGCGGGATGGAAAAGGTGCTTTTTGTCAACAGCTGTCTGCGGCCCGGATCCCGGACGCTGGACCTGGCCCGGCGGGTGCTGGAGCGGCTGGGGGGACAGGTGGAGGAGGTGGACCTGGGCCGGACGCCGGTGCCTCCCCTCACCGCCCGGACGCTGGCGGAGCGGGACGCCCTGCTCCAGGCGGGGGAGCTCTCCCACCCCTCCCTCCGCCTGGCCCGGCAGTACGCCCAGGCGGACGTGATCGTGATCGCCGCCCCCTGCTGGGATATGTCCTTCCCCGCCGCCCTGAAGGCGTATCTGGAGGCGGTCATGGCGCTGGGGATCACCTTCACCTACACCCCGGAGGGCTACCCCGCCGGTCTGTGCCGGGCCAGGGAGCTGATCTACGTCACCACGGTGGGCGGCCCGCTGGCCGCCGGGGACCTGGGCTTTCAGTACGTGAAGGCCCTGGCTCAGAGTTACCACGGCATCTCCCAGGTCCTCTGCTTCGCCGCGGAGAACCTGGACATCGTGGGCGCCGACACCCGGGCCATCCTGGACCGGGCCCTGGCGGAGATCGACCGCGCGTCGCTCTGACCGGCCCGGCGGCCCCCGTCCCCCTTGCAAAAGGCGGCGGGATGGTCCATAATGGAGGGGCATTTCCCAAGGAGGCGGTTTTTTTGAAGCACATCATCGCGGTCCACGATCTCTCCGGCTTTGGCCGGTGCTCCCTCACCGTGGTCCTGCCCACTCTGGCGGCCATGGGGGTGCGGGCCTACCCCCTGCTCAC
>CANQMK010000231.1 GCA_947624895.1 uncultured Oscillospiraceae bacterium
GCGCCACGCACACCCCGCCCAGGAACAGGGCCAGGGGGAGACGGTAGATGGTGGACCAGTGGATGGTGGTGATGGGGGAGCGGCCCATGGCGGACATCACCGGCACGATCACCAGGGCCATCAGCCCGCAGGCGAAGCCCATGTTGTAGAGGTTCATGCCATTTTGCACCTTGTAGGTGTAGGAGGACAGGGGGGGCATACAAAAGCCGATGAGCACGCCCATGAGGACCCCCAGGCCCAGGTGGCCCCAGCCGGAGTTCAGGGCGAAAAAGCTCACCGCCGGCCCCAGGGCGCTGGAGAGCAGGCCGGTGGCGGCGTATTTGGAGAAGGGCTCCCTCTTCACCCGGGCGTAGAGCCAGGTGCCCGCCAGGATGGGCAGGGTGTTGAAGAGGTTCTTTCCGAAGAAGGAGAAGCCGGTCATCAGCCCCACCACCACCATGGTGAAGCCGTTCACCGGTGCCTTACAGCACCGCAGGACCAGTAGGGTGAAGGCGCACATGACGGCGGCGTTGAGAAAGGCGGCGGCGGGGCCGCCCACCACGAAGTAGTCGGTGATGAGCACGTCCTGAAAGGTGAGGATGCGGTAAAATCCCCGGGCGATGCCCGCCCAGTTCCCGATCAGTCCGGCCATGGCCACCAGCGCGGCGCACAGCGCCACACCCAACAGGTAGATCTTCTCCTCCCGGCCCTTCGACGTCAGCTTCTCCCGCCACTTCACGCGCGTTCCCCCCTCTGTCTTACCCCTCCGGGGCAAAAAAGGCCCGGGTCTGCCGGACGTTCTCCAAAATCGCCGCCCGCAGGTCCTCCAGGCTGTCAAACTTCCGCTCCGGCCGCAGGCGGCGGTAGAGCTCCAGGCGGACGGCGCGACCGTAGAGGTCGCCGTCAAAGTCCAGCAGGTACGCCTCCGCCGTCACCCGGTCCCCGTCGTCTACCGTGGGGCGGACGCCGATGTTCACCACCGCCAGGCGCTCCGCCGCCTCCGCCGGGGCGGGCTCCCCCGCCGGGGGGAGGACGGTCCCCCGGGCGGCGTACACCCCGTAGGCGGGGGTCAGGGCCGCCGGGGGCAGGGTCAGGTTCACCGTGGGGAAGCCCAGGCGGCTGCCCAGGCGCTTCCCGTGCTCCACCTGGCCGGTGAGCCGGTGGGGGTGGCCCAGGAAGCGGACCGCCCGCTCCATCTCCCCGGCCTGGATGAGGCCGCGGATGTAGGTGGAGGAGATCACCTGGCCCTCCAGGCGCACCTTGGGGATGATATCGCACCCCAGGCCCAACTCCTGGCACAGGGTCCGGAGTTTCTCCCCGTCCCCCTGGCCCAGGTAGCCGAAGCGGTAGTCCTCCCCCGCCACCAGGTGGCAGGCCCCCAGCCGCGCCACCAGGAGGTCGGTGACGAACGCCCGCCAGGGCATGGTCCGCATGGCCTGGTCGAAGGGGATCACCACCACCTCTTCCACCCCGTACAGTTCCCCCATCAGCCCCGCCCGCTCCTCCGGGGTGGTGAGCAGGGGGACGGGGGCGCGGGAGATGAGGGCGGCGGGGGGGATGTCAAAGGTGCAGGCGGCGGCGCGGGCCCCCATCTGGGCCGCCCGCTCCACCGTCCGGCGCAGCAGGGCCCCGTGGCCCAGGTGGACCCCGTCGAAAAAGCCCAGGGCGACTACGCGCTTCACGCTCTCACCTCGTAAAAGCTCTTGACGATCCGGCACACCGTCCCGTCGCTCCGGCCCAACAGCAGAAACGCCCCGTCGGGGTCGAAGACCTTGTACTCCCCCGCCGGGGCCTCCAGGGGGAAGGGGTTGCCGTGGAGGGCCAGGGTCAGCGCCTTGCCCCGGATGGTGACGGCGCTCTGGTCAAAGCAGTTTTCCACCCCGGTCAGCAGGGCCGCCGGGTCGGGGGCCTGGGCCACCGTCTCCAGAGTCACCGCCCCCTCCAGGGTGAAACGGCCCACCCGAGTCCGGCGCAGGACGGCCATGGCCCCGCCGCAGCCCAGGGCGCGGCCCAGGTCGTGACAGAGGGTGCGCACGTAAGTCCCCTTGGAGCAGACCACCCGCAGGGTGAACGCCCCCGGCCCGCTCTGGTCCAGAATTTCCAATGTGTGGATGGTGACCCGCCGGGGGCGGCGCTCCACCTCCATCCCCTTCCGGGCCAGTTCGTAGAGCTTCCGGCCCCCCACCTTGACGGCGGAGTACATGGGGGGCACCTGGTCGATCTCCCCGGTGAACCGGGGCAGGAGCGCCTCCAGCCGTGCCCGGGCGTCCGGCGGGACGGGGGCCTGAGCCAGGACGGCGCCGGTGAGGTCCTGGGTGTCCGTCTCCACCCCCAGGCGGAGGGCGGCGACGTACTCCTTCTCCCCCTGGGCCACAAAGTCCACCGCCCGGGTGGCCCGGCCCACCAGGACGGGGAGTACCCCGGTGGCCATGGGGTCCAGGGTCCCGGCGTGGCCCACCCGCTTTTCCCTCAGAATGCCCCGGAGCTTGGCACACACGTCCATGGAGGTCCAGCCCGCGGGCTTGTCGATGGTCAGAACGCCGTTAACGCCCATGGAGCACCTTCAAAATGGCCTCCCGCATGGCCGCCTGGGCCGTCTGGGCGTCCCCCGGGACGGTACAGCCGGAGGCGGCCTTGTGCCCGCCGCCCCCCAGCAGGGCGCAGGTCTCGCTGGCGTTTAAGTAGTCGGGGTCGGTGCGCAGAGAGATCTTGCACTCCCCGTTCTCCACCTCCCGGATGGTGGCGGAGACCTTCACCCCCTCGATCTGGCCCAGGAAGGCGGCGATGTCCTCCGCGTCCTCCTCCCGGGCCCCCAGGGCCTCCATG
>CANQMK010000232.1 GCA_947624895.1 uncultured Oscillospiraceae bacterium
GCCCCTGTTTGAGACCATCCTGAACTACATCCCCGCCCCCGAGGCGGATGTGGACGCCCCCTTCCAGATGCTGGTCAGCTCCATCGACTACAACGAGTTCGTGGGCCGCATCGCCATCGGCCGCATCGAGCGGGGCACCGTCCGGCAGAACCAGGATATTGTCGTGTGCAACTTCCACGACCCGGACGCCGCCCCCCAGAAGGCCAAGGCGGTGTCCCTCTACGAGTTCGACGGGCTGAACAAGGTCCCGGTCACCGAGTCCACCGCCGGGAACATCATCGCCATGAGCGGCATCGGCGACATCACCATCGGGGACACCATCTGCGCCCCCGACTGTGTGGAGCCCATGGAGTTTGTGAAGATCTCCGCCCCCACGCTGGAGATGACCTTCTCGGTGAACGACTCCCCCTTCGCCGGGCGGGAGGGGAAGTTCGTCACCTCCCGGCAAATTCGGGAGCGGCTCCAGCGGGAGATGCTCAAGGACGTGTCCCTCCGGGTCACCGAGACGGACAGCACCGACTCCTTCAACGTGGCGGGCCGGGGGGAGATGTCCCTTTCCATCCTCATCGAGACCATGCGCCGGGAGGGGTACGAGTTCCAGGTCTCGCCCCCCCGGGTGCTCTACCAGGAGATCGACGGGAAGAAGTGCGAGCCCATCGAGCGGGTGGTGGTGGACGTGCCCGCCGACTGCGTGGGGTCGGTGATCGAGAAGCTGGGCGCCCGGAAGGGCGACCTGGTGGAGATGACCCCGGTGGGCGAGCGGATGAAGGTGGAGTTCCTGGTCCCCTCCCGGGGCCTGTTCGGCTACCGCAACGAGTTTTTGACCGACACCAAGGGCGAGGGTATCATGGCCTCCGTCTTCGACTCCTACGCCCCCATGAAGGGGGAGATCACCCGCCGCTCCACCGGCTCCCTGGTGAGCTTTGAGACCGGGGAGAGCGTCACCTACGGCCTCTTCAACGCCCAGGAGCGGGGGGCGCTGTTCATCGGCGCGGGGGTGCCCGTCTACGGCGGCATGGTGGTGGGCGAGTGCCCCAAGCAGGAGGATATCACCGTCAACGTCTGCAAGAAAAAACAGCTGACCAATATGCGGGCCAGCGGCTCGGACGAGGCGTTGCGGCTGGTGCCGCCCCGGCAGCTGAGCCTGGAGCAGTGCCTGGAGTTTTTGGCCGACGACGAGCTGCTGGAGGTCACCCCCAAGTCCCTGCGCCTGCGCAAGCGCATTTTGGAGCACGACCTGCGGATGAAGGCCCTGAAGGGCGGGAAAAAGTAAGGTTTTATCTACAAAAGCGGCGGACAGCCTCTTGGCTGTCCGCCGCTTTTTTCGCGCGTTCATGCTCTCTCCCGGGTGCAGACGCAGAGGGAGTACGTCCCGTCCGGCTCGTCCAGGGCCTTCTCCCAGAAGGTCAGGTCCGCCGGGAGGGGGGCCAGGCGGAGGCCGGTCCCGGTCAGCTTCCCCGCCGCCTCCTGGCGGGTCCACCAGGCGAAGAAGTCCTCCTCGCTCTCCCCGATGTGACCCGCTCGGGCCGCCCGGCGTTGGAGGGCCGGGGAGATGGGCCGCCGACGCTGGATATCCGCCCCCAGGGGGTCTGGGCCTTCCGCGCAGAGGGCCAGGGAGCCGGAGTGGGAGAGGCTGAAATGGCGCTCCACACCCACGGCGCAGGGCTTGCCCCCCGCCGCCTGGGCAAAGCGCAGGGTTTTTGGCGGAAGGCCGGTGGCCTGGGCCAGGGCGTGGCGGGCCAGGGCGTCGGCCAGGACGCACCGGCGCTTGTCCTCCTCCCGGCGATAGCGGTCGCACCGGGCCTGGCGGGCGGGGTCCATCTGGGCGTAGAGGGCGGGCCACTCCCCCGCTGTCACCGCCCAGGTCCGGGCCAGCCACAGGGTGGCGCCGCCGGGGAGGGCAAGGCGTTGGACCTTCATCGGCGCTCAGAGGGTGAGGTAGTAGGGGCAGATGTCGGCGTAGCTCCCGTCGGGCATGCGGAAGCCGCCGGGGATGGTCCCCAGGCCCTGAAATCCCAGGCTCTCGTAGAGCCGCCGGGCGGCGGTGTTGGAGGCCACCACGGCGTTGAACTGGAGCACCCGGAAGCCCAGGGCTTTGGCCTGGGCCATGCAGTCGGTCACCAGCGCCCGGCCCACCCCGCGGCCCCGGCAGGCCCGGTCCACGGCGTAGCTGGCGTTGCAGAGGTGGCCGCACCGGCCCACGTTGTTGGGGTGGAGGATGTAGAGACCCACGATGCGCCCGTCCAGCTCCGCCACGCCGCAGTGGCTCTGGGCGGCGAAGAACTCCCGGGCCGCCGCCTCGGTCAGCTCCTCCTCCTGGGGGAAGGCCACCCCGTCGGCCACCACCTGGTTCCAGATGGCGGCCATGGCCGGGACATCCTCCGGTCCATAGGCTCGCACGTTCATGGCGTTCCCTCCTTTTTAATACTGGTTCAGGGGGGCGGAGCCGTCGTCGCTCCCCTTCTCGATGGCCCGGATGACCATGTCGTAGCCGTACTTCTCGTCCACCTGGATGTGGACCGTCTCCCCCACCCGGCGGCCCAGCAGGGCCTGGCCCACGGGGGACTCCTTGCTGATGCGGTCGTGGAGGGCGTCCTGGCGGACGGTGGTGACCACCTGGTAAGTCTCCTGGCAGTCGTCCTCCGGGAGGTAGACGGTGATCTTGTCGTAGAGCCCGGCGGCGTCGGCGGGGGCGTCGTCCTGGATGACGCGGGCGGTGCGGATCATGTTCTCCAGGTAGCGGATGCGGCCCTCGTTGCGGTTTTTCTCCTGCTTGGCCGCCTTGTACTC
>CANQMK010000233.1 GCA_947624895.1 uncultured Oscillospiraceae bacterium
GTGTAGTACTGGCTCACCAGGGCGGAGACGGCCTCCCCCTCCTCCCCCTCCAGAGGGGTCTCGATCAGGTCCATATCCTTGGCGGCCAGCTCCCCGTCAGCGAAGTGGAGCACCACGAAACAGCTCTTGGCCTGCCCTCGGAAGTAGCCGATCACATCCGTGTCCGCCAGCCGCCCCACCGCCCGCTGACGCTGGGACAACAGCTCCACCGAGTGGATGCGGTCCCGGAGGGCGGCGGCCCGCTCGAAGCGCAGGTCCTGGGCCGCCTCCTCCATCTCGGCGGTGAGGTCGTCGATGACCTCTCCTCCCTTGCCCTCCAGCAGGCGGACGATCTGGTCCATGGCCTCCCGGTAGCGGCTCTGGTCCATCTCCCGGCGGCAGTAGCCGTCGCACTTGCCCATGTGGTAATTGAGGCAGGGGCGGCCCTTGCCGATGTCCCGGGGGAACTTTTTATTGCAGGTGGGCAGGCGGAAGGTCTCCAGCAGGGAGTCGATGATGGCCAGGGACGCCCCCCGGGAACCGTAGGGACCGAAGTACCGGGCCCCGTCCTCGGCCACCTTGTTGCTCACGGAGAATTTGGGGTAGTCCTCCCGAGCGGTCAGGCGGATGTAGGGGTAGCCCTTGGCGTCCTTCAGGAGGATGTTGTACTTGGGCTGGTGGCGCTTGATGAGGGCGCACTCCAGCACCAGGGCCTCGAACTCGCTGCCCACCACGATCACGTCAAAGTGGTCGATGGAGGCCACCATGGCCCGGGTCTTCTCCGTGTGGGAGGCCAGGTGGGCGAAGTACTGGCTCACCCGGTTTTTCAGGGCCTTGGCCTTGCCCACGTAGATCACTTCGTTCCGGGCGTTCTGCATGATATACACCCCGGGCTTCAGCGGCAGGGCGTGGGCCTTCTCCTTCAGCTCGTCAAAGGTCAACCGTCTTCCCCCCTTCCCCCGCGTTGCCATACTCCCATTATACAGGCCCGTCCCCCGCTTGGCAAGGGAGAGAAACGCCCCCCGTCGCGCGACGGGGGGCGAGGTGACCGCTCAGCGGGTGAAGGTGATGGGGAGCAGTTCCTCCCCCTCGGGCAGCAGGGCGGCGAAGAGGTCCTGAAACGTCTGGGGCATATCGGTGACCACCAGCGCGCCACCCTTTCGCTGGTATGTCAGGCAGTACGCGTCGTTGGGTGGGGTGTCCTTCGTCCCCAGCAGATAGATGCGATCGCCGTCCACGGTGTAGAAGCCGTCCTCCTCCGCGCTCGTGTCCAGGCGCTCCCGCAGGGACGCGGCCTCCTCCTGGAAGGACGCCTCCACCTCCTGGGCCATCTCGGTCACCATGTCGTCCAGGGTCATGTCCTGGTCGGCCAGAATGGCCTCCACCTGATCCATGGTCAGACCCTGCCGGGTGAAGGAGGGCTCCAGGACGGCGGGGATGGCCGCCGCCAGCTTGTCCTTGACGCCCGCGAGCGCCGCCTCCATGGAGTCGCCCAGGTCGGAGGCGTCGATGGCCATGGTCATGGACTGGTCCTCCCGCAGGGTGATGGTCCAGCGGAACTGGGCGCTGAACTGGTCCAGGTCCAGGAGGTCGCCGGCGTCAAGGAATTCAGCCAGGTCGCCCATCCGCACCGTCACCCCCGCCTGGAGCGCCTCCCGGGCGCCGTCGGTGAGGTCCAGCTCGGCGGTCCACTGGCCCACCAGGTCACGCTCTCTCCCGCCGCACCCGGCCAGGGTGACCCCGCAGGCGGCGATCAGGGCCAGCGCCAGCAGCAGCGCGATCCGCTTTTTCATCCCCGTTCCCTCCTTCTGTCCATCGGTCCGTCCCCCCGGCGGGGGGACGTGGTCATTCTACCTCTTTTCCCCGCCCCGCGCAAGAAAAATTTCCCCGGGGTGCAAAAACCGGCCCCCGGAGCGCTCCGGGGGCCGGTCAAACAGGCGGGTGTACGTTACTCGGCGAAGTCGGAGTTGACCAGCTCGGCCAGCTTCTCCACAGCGTCCTTCTCGTCCGCGCCGTCGGCGATGAGGGAGACGGTGGTGCCCTTGACGATGCCCAGAGAGAGGACGCCCAAGAGGCTCTTGCCGTTCACCCGGCGCTCCTCTTTCTCCACCCAGATGGAGCACTTGAACTCGTTGGCCTTCTGAATGAAAAAGGTGGCGGGACGGGCGTGGAGGCCCACTTGGTTGTTGATGGTGATTTCCTTCACATACATAGACGATCGTCCTCCTATGTTGTTCGGCTGAGATGCACTTACAGAAATCCTGGTGTTAGGATACCAGATTTCCGCCCCACCGTCAACGGCATTCTACACAAAGTTAGTCCCCTCAAAGCACCCCGTTTTATTGCTATTTCAGTTCCGCCACCGTGACGCCGTCCTCCCCCTCCCCAAAGCGTCCGGGGCGGAAGGACTTGACATAGCGGCTCTTTTTCAGGTGCTCCCGCACCGCCTTCCGCACCGCGCCGGTGCCCTTTCCGTGGATGATGGTGACGCTCTCCAGCTTGCCCATCAGGGCGTTGTCCAGAAACAGGTCCAGGCAGGGCAGGGCCTCGTCCACCGTCATCCCCCGCAGGTCCAGCTCCCGGGAGGCGGCCTCCATGCGCAGGGGACGGCTCACGGCGGCGGGGCGGGGCTTGGGCTTCTGGGCGGCCCCCGCGGCCAGGCGCACCTCCTCCTGCCGGGCGGTCAGCTTCAAAATGCCCGCCTGGAGCTCCAACGTGCCGTCGGGCCGGACGGCGGTCACGTCGGCCTGCACCCCCATGGCCAGCACCTCCACCCGGTCGCCCGCCTGGGCGGGGCGGGTGGGGG
>CANQMK010000234.1 GCA_947624895.1 uncultured Oscillospiraceae bacterium
AGTTGTACTCCATCTCCTTGGTGTAGTGCACCGTATCGGTGCCGTCGTTCTTGTAGAAGGTCACGGGGTACTTCTTGGCCGTCCAGTGGGCGTAGAGGTCGTCGTCGGGGCGGGTAAAGGTGGTGTTCTCATCCACCTTCTCGCCGCCCGTCGGCTCGGTGTACCAGCCGTCGAAGTCGTAGTGCTCCGGGGTGCCGGGGGCTTTCAGGTCGGCCTCCGTCAGCTTGCCGCCCTCGGAGAGGACCACGTCCGCCGGGTCGGGGATGGTCCCCTCCGGCGCGTTGCTGTGGAAGGAGACGCTGTCCACCGCCTGATAGGTGGCGGTGATGGTGATGGGGTTGGTCCGGGTGATGTCGGTGTCCTTCTTCAGGGCGTCCAGGCCGGGCAGGGAGAAGGTGGTGGTCGGGTCGTTCGCGTCCGCCACCGTCACGCCGTGGTCTGCGGTCCAGCCGGTGAAGTGATAGTGCTTCCCGTCCGTGCCTCTCTTGGCGTGGTTGAACTCGCTGGCGGCGATGGGCAGACCGGCGCGGCCCTGGTCGTCCAGGACCACAAAGGCGGTGCTCGTCGTCATGGTCTCGCCGTCCACATTCGCGCCGTGGTTGACCTTCACGCCGCCGAGCGCCGTGGTTAGCGGCGCCGTGCCGTCGGTCATGACCAACCGGACGTTGTAGCAGTTCACCTCGGCAGAGGCGTCGGCGTCGGCCACGGTGATGGTCTGCTTGGTGTCACTGCTGGCGGTCTGGCCCCGGACGATAATCCCAATGTCATACGTCCCGTTGGGAACCGTGCCGGTGAAGGTGCCGTCGCGGTTGTTGGTCAGCTCGATGGGCTCACCGCTCGCGGGGTACAGCCGCAGGCGGGGGTTCGCGCTCGCCCAGGGCTGGTTGTCCACATTCACCGTCACGGTGACGGCAAACTCGGTGGGCACCAGCTCATACGTCCTCGTGAGCCTGTTGCGGTAGTTGCCGATCCCCGTATAGGTCACCTGGATCGTCCCCGGCGTTGAGAAGTCTTCGGTATTTTCCCATTCCCCCGCCGCGTTTTTCCGCTGATATGTGACGGTGTAGTCGGTCCCTTCCACCAGCGTCTGGTATTCTATCGCGTTGTTCTCGTTGCGCAAGACCCCGCCCTCGAATTTGTACGGCGCCGGATACGACGCCTCCGGCCCGTCGGTCAGCTTGACGCCGGTGTAAAACGCGGGCAGCTCGGCGGTGCTGGGGACAGTCCCCTTTTCCCGGTCACGATAGGTATATTCCACAACATGCTCGTCATAGGCCTTGACATACCCGTCATAATTCGTCGCCTGGTCGTAAATATACGTTGTTACATCGTGATAGGTTTTGTCCGGATCGTCCGTGATGCTCTGCGGGTAGATGGTGAAGTACCCCAATTTGTAGTCGATCGCGTAATCCTTTGTGTGATCGATCCCGTCCATGAACCCTTCGATTCCTTCTCTGCAGTTGGTGATCCCCGCCCTCCAGGGACTGTCAACAGAGTCACCCGACGGATAGTGATTCAATGGCGTGTAGTTCGAGCCCGGGGTGACGCTTCTGACCACAAATCCTCTCTCATCCGGTCGGATGGGCCCGCCGTCGCCTCTATTGATCGCCTGGTATTTTGGCCATATGATAAAGTGATATTTGTCTTTCTTCTCCGGGTCCTGTGTTCCGTTGTTCATCTGAGGCGTGTTATAGCTCGCGTCTGAGGGTATGCCGTTGCCGTCAAAGATCCTCGCTGCGCCGAAGGTCCAGTACGTCACGGGCCGCGGCACGATCCGCACGGTTATCTTATGGATGGTCTTGCCCGCAAGGGAACCGTCCACTTCCTCCTCGCCGTCCGCCAGCGGATCGATCGCTGTTGTCATGATCCCCGCCGCCGCGCCGCCGGTGGCGCCCTCTACCACATAGCTGGAGGTCGGCTCGTCGCCCTGATAGAACGTCAGAGCCTCCGTCAGGTCGATGGTCGGCTCCTCTCCGGGATCGACCACGTTTGTCGCCGACAGAATAACGGCTCCATCTTCGGCGGGCGAGAGTTTAACAGTGTCTTCGTCCCCTTTGATCAGGCCATTGATTTGATAATTCTCGCTTCCCAACTCCACCGTATGCGTGTAGCCGTCAAAAACATACTCTACGACAAGCTCCTCGTCCGCCTCGTCATATTTGAAGGCGGAGGGCTGGACGGTTTCGTCCCCTTCTGCTCCATCGACTCCGGGAGTAAGGTCAGTGGTGGCCTTGATCTCAAGCTGGACCGTCACCTTTGCCGGGTTGATGGTGATCGTCCCGCCCTCCAGGATCGTATGCATATCTGCCACGCCGTCCGGGCCGGAGATGGTAAAGTATCTCCGCCATCCGCCGGTACCGGCATTGTTCAGGACCGTTTCCAGGTTGACCTCGTCGCCGCCCTCCAGCGTCCCGTCTCTCCTTCCGGCTCTGTCAGGTTTTTCAACGCCCTCTTTCCACGTGACCGTAACATCACTGCGCTCCTTTCCCTGATAGTCGTGTACCACAAACTTCTCAAAGGTGTGCCAGTTTCCATCATAGTCCTCGACGACGGGCTGCGGGTAGATGATCAGCGCGTTTTCCGCGTCGAAAAAGTCCAGGATGTAAACGCCGCTGTCGTTGTAGCTCACCGTGGTGGGCCGCGCGTCGTCCGGCGTGTCCCACAGATAGTGGGTCATGCCCAGATCGCCGTGCGCCGTTCTCTCGTCAGGCACTTTTTCAAGCGTCGCGGTACCTGTCCGGGACAGCGCGCCGTCCTCGTCCCGCAGGG
>CANQMK010000235.1 GCA_947624895.1 uncultured Oscillospiraceae bacterium
GCCAACCACACCTACATCCCCGCCCAGGACCAGCTGAAGCTGGACCCCCAGGCCAGCTACTTCTACTACTGCGCCAACAACACCATCTACGGCACCGAGTGGTCCTACGTCCCCGACACCGGCGACGTGCCCCTGGTGTGCGATATGTCCTCCGACATCCTCTCCCGCCAGGTGGATGTGAGCAAGTATGGCATCATCTTCGCCGGGGCCCAGAAGAACATGGCCCCCGCGGGGCTGACGGTGGTGATCATCCGGGAGGACCTGGCCGGGCACGAGCTGCCTTACACCCCCCTGATGATGAACTACAAGACCATGATCGACAAGGACTCCATGTACAACACGCCCCCCTGCTGGTGCATCTATATGCTGGGCCTGGTGCTGGACTGGCTGGACGAGCAGGGCGGCATCCCTGGCATGGAGAAGATCAAGCACGCCAAAGCCCAGATGCTCTACGACGCCATCGACTCCTCCCGCCTGTTCACCTGCGCCGCCCAGCCGGGCAGCCGGAGCGACATGAACGTCACCTTCCGCTCGGTGAGCGAGGAGCTGGACGCCAAGTTCGTCCAGGAGTCCATCGAGGCGGGCTTCACCAACCTGAAGGGCCACCGCTCTGTGGGCGGGATGCGGGCCTCCATCTACAACGCCATGCCCGTGGAGGGCGTGGAGGCCCTGGTGGACTTCATCCGCGCCTTCGACAAGGCCAACTGACTTTACAAAACCAGAGGTGTGTGAACGATGTTTCAGATCAAGACCCTGAATAAGATCGCCCCGGTGGGGCTGGAGAAGCTGGACAAGGCCAAGTATACCGTCTCCGACGACTGCGCCGATCCCGCGGGCATCCTGGTCCGCTCCGCCGATATGCTGGAGGCCCCCCTGCCGGAGAGCCTGCTGGCCATCGCCCGGGCCGGCGCGGGCACCAACAACATCCCCATCCCCCGCTGTTCCGAGGCGGGGATCGTGGTGTTCAACACCCCCGGCGCCAACGCCAACGCCGTGAAGGAGCTCACAGTCTGCGCTCTGCTCCTGGCCTCCCGGAAGGTGGCCGGCGGCAACAAGTGGCTGGACGCCCAGGCCGCCCAGGGCGTGGAGGTCAGCGAGGTGGTGGAGAAAGGCAAGAGCCAGTTTGTGGGCCCCGAGCTGTGGGGCAAGACCCTGGGTGTCATCGGCCTGGGGGCCATCGGCGTGCAGGTGGCCAATGTGGCCACCTCCCTGGGCATGAACGTGGTGGGCTATGACCCGTTCCTGTCCGTCCACTGGGCCCTGTCCCTGAGCCGGGCGGTCCACTTCACCGAGGATCTGGACGAGCTGTACCGCCAGAGCGACTACATCACCCTCCACCTGCCCCAGAACAAGGACACCAAGGGGATGGTCGACGCCGCCGCCATCGCCAAGATGAAAAACGGCGCCCGCCTCATCAACATGGCCCGGGGCGGGCTGATCTCCGAAGGGGACGTGGTGGACGCCCTGAAGGCCGGGAAGCTGGCCGCCTACGTCACCGACTTCCCCACCTCCACCGTCCTGGCCGCCCCCAACGTCACCGCCCTGCCCCACCTGGGGGCCTCCACCCCGGAGAGCGAGGACAACTGCGCCGTCATGGCCGCCCGGGAGCTGCGGGACTATCTGGAGGACGGCAACATCGTCAACTCCGTCAACCTCCCCAACTGCGAGATGCCCTGGTCCGGGGCCGCCCGGCTGTGCATCATCCACCGCAACAGCCCCGGCATCCTGGCCTCCATCACCGCCGCCCTCTCGGAGGAGGGGATGAATGTGGAGAACATGACCAACAAGTCCAAGGGGGACTACGCCTACACCATCGTGGACGTGGACGCCCGCCCCGCCCCCGCCACCGTGGAGCACATTCAGGCCATGGAGCACATCCTGCGGGTGCGGGTGCTCACCCGCTGAGGACAGACCGGGAGGGCCGCCGGGCCCGTTTCCCCAGAGAGATGATCGGAGGGGCGACGCCCCTCCGATTTTCCCGGAAGGCTTGTTAATTCTTTCACAAAATTCCGGCCTTTCCTCTTGACTTTTCCGAAAGAACTCATATACTAGCTTTTGGAACACCGACGCGCGATTTTTTTGAAAGGAGAAGGAAGATGTATCAAATCGTCAAAAAGGAAGTACTCAATCCCACGGTCACCCGCATGGCGATCCAGGCCCCCTTTGTGGCCGCCAAGGCCCAGCCGGGGCAGTTCATCATCCTGCGTGTGGACGAGGCGGGGGAGCGGATCCCCCTCACCGTGGCGGGCTGTGACCGGGAGCGGGGAACGGTGGACATCATCTTCCAGGTGGTGGGCGCCACCACCGAGGCGCTGAACCATTTGAACGAGGGGGACGCCATCCAGGACTTCGTGGGCCCCCTGGGGGTCCCCACCCACACCGAGGGGCTGAAGAAGGTCTGCGTGGTGGGCGGCGGCGTGGGCTGTGCCATCGCCCTGCCGGTGGCCCAGAAGCTCCACGACCAGGGCTGCGCCGTCACCTCTATCATCGGCTTCCGCTCCAAGGACCTGCTGATTTTGGAGGATGAGTTCCGGGCCTGCTCGGATACCCTCTACGTGATGACCGACGACGGCTCCTATGGCCGGGAGGGGAATGTGTGCGTCCCCCTCAACGAGATGTTCGCCGCCGGGGAGACCTTCGACGAGGTCATCACCATCGGGCCGCTCATCATGATGAAGTTCGTGGTGGAGGCCACCCGGCCCACCGGCATCCCCTGCATGGTGAGCATG
>CANQMK010000236.1 GCA_947624895.1 uncultured Oscillospiraceae bacterium
GCGTCCGTAGTTCAATTGGATAGAGCGTCAGATTCCGGTTCTGAATGTTGGGGGTTCGAGTCCCTTCGGGCGTACCAAAACAGGCTTTCCGTCCTGGACGGAAAGCCTGTTTTGTCGTCTCGGCGGACGGTCCGCGCGCTGCGGCGGGCCGTAGAAAAATCAAAGGAGGGGCCAGTGGCCCCTCCTTGCATATTTTACCCCAGCAGGAGCTTGTCGTCGGCCTCGTCGGAGCCGCTGGCCTGGCTGAACAGGGCCAGAAGACGCTCCACGGTGAGCTTCCGCTTCTCCTCGCCGCTGACGTCGATGACGATCTTCCCCTCGTACATCATGATGAGGCGGTTGCCGTGGGCGATGGCGTCACGCATGTTGTGGGTGATCATCAGGGTGGTGAGCTTGTCCCGGCCCACGATCTTCTCGGTGGTGTCCAGCACCTTGGCCGCCGTCTTGGGGTCCAGGGCGGCGGTGTGCTCGTCCAGGAGCAGGAGCTTGGGCTTTTGGAGGGTGGCCATGAGCAGGGTCAGCGCCTGGCGCTGGCCGCCGGAGAGGAGGCCCACCTTGGAGGTCAGACGGTCCTCCAGGCCCAGGTCCAAAATCTTCAGCAGTTCCTTGTAGTTCTCCCGCTCCTCCCGGCTGATGCCGGAGCGCAGGGTGCGGGCCTTGCCCCGGCGCATGGCCAGGGCCAGGTTCTCGTCGATCTGCATGGTGGCGGCGGTGCCCATCATGGGGTCCTGGAAGACCCGGCCGATGTACTTGGCCCGCTTGTGCTCGGAGAGCTTGGTGACGTCGACGCCGTCGACGGAGATGGTGCCCTCGTCCACAAGCCAGGTGCCGGCGATGGCGTTGAGCAGGGTGGATTTCCCCGCGCCGTTGCCGCCGATGACGGTGACGAAGTCGCCGTCGTCCAGGTGGAGGTCCACGCCCCGCAGGGCGGTCTTCTCGTTCACCGTTCCGGCGTTGAAGGTCTTCCAGATGCCTTTGATGTCAAGCATTGGGCAGCCCTCCCTTCTTCACGGGCTTGGAGAAGTACTTCCCCTTCCAGTAGGGCACAGTGAGGAAGATGGCCACGATGACGGCGGAGATCAGCTTCAGGTAGTTGGTGTTGATGTTGCTCAGGCTGATGACCGCCTGGATGACCACGTAGTAGATGATGGAGCCGAAGGAAACGGCCAGCAGGTTGAGGGCGAAGTTGCGGAAGATCTTGGAGAAGATCACCTCGCCGATGATCACGGCGGCCAGGCCGATGACAATGGCGCCGCGGCCCATGCTGGCGTCGGCAAAGCTCTGGTACTGGCTGAGCAGGGCGCCGGACAGGGCCACCAGGCCGTTGGAGAGCATCAGGCCCAGCACCTTGGTCACGTCGGTGTTGATGCCCTGGGCCCGGGCCATGTTGCCGTTGGCGCCGGTGGCCCGGAGGGCGGAGCCCAGCTCGGTGCCGAAGAACCAGTAGAGCGCGGCGATCACCACCAGGGTGAACACCCCCACCACCACGATGGGGTGGCGGTAGAAGGGCATGGAGCCGTCGCCCACGCTGGTGACGAACCGCAGGGAGACCCACAGCTTGTTCAGGTTGGCCGTGTCGTTCACGTTGATGGAGACGTTGGCCTTCATCCCCATGATGGCCAGGTTCACCGACCACAGACCCAGCTGGGTCAGGATGCCGGACAGGATGGCGGGGATGCCGCAGAAGGTGTGCAGTAGCCCGGTGGCCAAACCCGCCACCAGGCCCACACCAAAGGCGGCCAGCAGGGCCACCGGTACGGGCACCCCAGCGCCGAACAGCATCACGAAGACGGCGCCGCCGGTGCAGAAGGAGCCGTCCACCGTCAGGTCGGCCACGTCCAGTATCTTATAAGTGATGTATACGCCGATGGCCATGATGCCCCAGATCAACCCCTGGGACGCGGCCCCCGGCAGCGCGCCGATAAAGTTGGACACATCGATCCCCCCCTCGGTTCTGTCCGCGGGACGGCCCGCGGAGCGTGTCAGCAGTTGCTTTCTATCATAAACAGCGGGAAAGGGGAAACCCCTTTCCCGCTGTTTGTCATATGGTACTTTTCAGCCCTCAGCTCAGGCCCCGATGGCCTCGTAGCCCTCGGGAGCGGTGAGACCCAGCGCCTCGCACATGGCGGGGTTGTACTTGGGGGTGAAGTTGGCGGCGTAGCCGATGGGGGTGGTGGTGATGTCGGCCTCGCCGGTGAGGATCTGAGCGGCCATCTCGCCGGTGGCGTAGCCCAGGTCATAGTAGCTGATGGACAGGGTGGCCACGCCGCAGCCGGCGCAGATGCCCTCCTCACCGCAGAAGACGGGCACCTTGCCGTGGCAGATGTTGTCGATGATGCCGGTGTTGGAGGCGCAGGTGTTATCGGTGGGGACATAGAGGACGTCGCTGTTGTCCGCGGCGGTCTGGCAGACGGCGGCCACGTCGTTGGAGTCGGAGAAGGCGTACTGGGTGCAGGTGTAGCCCAGCTCCTCCAGGTAGCCCTGGACGGTGTCCACCTGGTACTGGCTGTTGGCCTCGTTGGAGCAGTAGAGCAGGCCCACGTTGGTGGCGTCCGGGCACCACTCCTTGATCATAGCGGCCTGCTGGTCCAGGGGCGCCAGGTCGGAGGTGCCGGAGATGTTGTTGCCCACGGTGCCGGAGAAGTTCTCAATGCCCAGGGCCACGCCGTACTCGGTGACGGAGGTGCCCAG
>CANQMK010000237.1 GCA_947624895.1 uncultured Oscillospiraceae bacterium
GCCGACCGGTCCATCCAGGTGGAGGACTTTGGCCGGGGCTGCCCGGTGGACTGGAACGAGAAGGAGGGCCGCTACAACTGGGAGCTGGTCTTCTGCGAGCTCTACGCCGGCGGCAAGTACGGCGGGGACGGGGACAACTACGAGTACTCCCTGGGCCTCAACGGCCTGGGCTCCTGCGCCACCCAATACGCCAGCGAGTACTTTGACGCCACCATCTACCGGGACGGCTTTGAGTACAAGCTCCACTTTGAAAAAGGGGAGAACGTAGGCGGCCTCCAGAAGACCCCCACCGACCGCAAAAAGACCGGCTCCATCTTCCGCTGGAGGCCCGACCTGGAGGTCTTTACCGACATCGACATCCCCTCGGAGTACTTCGTGGATGTGATGAAGCGCCAGGCGGTGGTGAACGCCCACGTCACCTTCCGCTTCCGGGATGAGGTGGGGGGCAAATTCGTCACCCAGGACTTCAAGTACGAAAACGGCATCCTGGACTACGTGACCGAGCTGGCCGGGGAGAAGTCCCTGACCGCCCCCGTCTTCTGGCAGGCGGAGCGCAAGGGCCGGGACCGGGCGGACAAGCCGGAGTACAAGGTCAAGCTGTCGGTGGCCTTCTGCTTCTCCAACACCGTCCAGGTCATCGAGCACTACCACAACTCCTCCTGGCTGGAGCACGGCGGTTCCCCGGAGAAGGCCATGCGCTCCGCCTTTGTCTCCGCCCTGGACGGCTACCTCCGCGCCAAGGGGAAGTACCAGAAGACGGAGAGCAAGATCACCTTCAACGACGTGCAGGACGCCCTGGTGCTGGTCTCCAACAATTTCTCCACCCAGACCAGCTATGAGAACCAGACCAAAAAGGCCATCAACAATAAGTTCATCCAGGACGCCATGGCCGACTTCCTCCGGGCCCAGTTGGAGGTCTACTTCATCGAAAACCCCTTCGACGCGGAGAAGATCGCCGAGCAGGTGCTCATCAACAAGCGGAGCCGGGAGAGTGCGGAGAAGGCCCGGCTGAACATCAAAAAGAAGCTCTCCGGCACGGTGGACATCGCCAACCGGGTGCAGAAGTTCGTGGACTGCCGCACCCGGGACGCGGAGCGCCGGGAGCTCTACATCGTGGAGGGGGACTCCGCCCTGGGCAGCGTGAAACTCTCCCGGGACGCGGAGTTCCAGGGCATCATGCCCGTCCGGGGCAAGATCCTCAACTGCCTGAAGGCGGACTACGGCAAAATTTTCAAGAGCGAGATCATCACCGACCTGATGAAGGTCCTGGGCTGCGGGGTGGAGGTGCAGAACAAGCACGTCAAGGACCTGGCCGCCTTTGACCTGATGAACCTGCGCTGGAACAAGATCGTCATCTGCACCGACGCCGACGTGGACGGCTACCAGATCCGCACCCTGATCCTCACCATGCTCTACCGCCTGGTGCCCACCCTCATTGAGCGGGGCTACGTCTACATCGCCGAGTCCCCCCTCTACGAGATCACCTACAAGGAAAAGACCTGGTTCGCCTACACCGACAAGGAGAAAAACGATATCGTAAACGGAGAATTGGCGGGGAAGAAGTGTACCATCAACCGCTCCAAGGGCCTGGGTGAGAACGAGCCGGACATGATGTGGCTCACCACCATGAACCCGGAGACCCGGCGGCTCATCAAGGTCATGCCGGAGGACGCCGAGCTCACCAGCCAGGTCTTCGACCTCCTCCTGGGGGACAACCTCCAGGGCCGGAAGGACCACATCGCGGACAACGGCTACAAGTATTTGGAGTTGGCCGACATATCTTAAAAAGAGGCGATACAAATGGCAAAAATTCCAATGACCACCCCCCTGGTGGAGCTGGACGGGGACGAGATGACCCGGGTCATCTGGCGGCAGATCAAAGACACCCTGCTCCTGCCCTACCTCGACCTGAAGACCGAGTACTACGACCTGGGCCTCCCGGAGCGGGAACGCACCCGGGACCAGATTACCGTGGACGCCTCCCACGCCATCCAGCGCTATGGCGTGGGCGTCAAGTGCGCCACCATCACCCCCAACGCCCAGCGGGTGGAGGAGTACAAGCTCAGCCAGATGTGGAAGTCCCCCAACGGCACCCTCCGGGCCATCCTGGACGGCACCGTCTTCCGGGCCCCCATCATGGTCCGTGGCATCTCCCCGGTGGTGAAGAACTGGAAAAAGCCCATCACCATCGCCCGTCACGCCTACGGCGACGTGTATAAAAACACCGAGTTCCGCCCCGCCGGCCCCGGCAAGGCGGAGCTGGTCTTCACCGCCGCCGACGGCGCGGAGACCCGCCAGACCATCTTCGACTTCCAGGGCCCCGGCGTGGTCCAGGGGATGTACAACACCGACGCCTCCATCACCTCCTTCGCCCACGCCTGCTTCCAGTACGCCCTGACCACCGGCCAGGACCTGTGGTTCGCCACCAAGGACACCATCTCCAAGCAGTACGACCACCACTTCAAGGACATCTTCCAGGCCCTCTACGACGCCCAGTATAAGCCCCTCTTTGAAAAGCAGGGCATCACCTACTTCTACACCCTCATCGACGACGCGGTGGCCCGGGTCATCCGCTCCGAGGGCGGGTACATCTGGGCCTGCAAGAACTACGACGGCGACGTGATGAGCGACATGGTCTCCACCGCCTTCGGCTCCCTGGCCATGATGACCTCCGTGCTGGT
>CANQMK010000238.1 GCA_947624895.1 uncultured Oscillospiraceae bacterium
GGGCGGACGGGCTGATCATCGAGGTCCACAACGATCCCCCCCACGCCAAGTGCGACGGCCAGCAGTCCCTCACCCCCGAGGCATTCCAGGCCCTCATGGGCAAGGTGCGGGCGCTGGCCCCCATGGCGGGGAAGGTGCTGGAACAGTGAGGACGCTGCGGGTAGACCTCCCGGGCAGGGAGTACGACATCCTCATCCAGCGGGGCTGCCTGGACGACGCCGGGGCGCGGGCGCGGGCGGTCTGCCCCCGGGCGAAAAAGCTCTTTGTGGTCACCGACACCACCGTGGGTCCCCTCTACGGCCAGCGCCTGCTGGACAGCCTGGCCGGGGCGGGGCTGGAGGCCCGGCTGTTCGCCGTCCCCGCCGGGGAGGAGAGCAAGAACGCCGCCATGCTCGCCCGCCTCTGGGAGGAGATGATGGCCTGCGGCCTCACCCGCACCGACGCGGTGGCCGCCCTGGGGGGCGGCGTGGTGGGAGACCTGGCCGGCTTCGCCGCCGCCACCGTCCTCCGGGGGGTGGACTTTATCCAGATCCCCACCACCCTCCTGGCCCAGGTGGACTCCTCCGTGGGGGGCAAAGTGGCGGTGGACCTGGACCACGGCAAGAACCTGGCCGGGGCCTTCTGGCAGCCCCGGCTGGTGCTCATGGACCCGGACACCCTGGCCACCCTGCCCGACGCCACCTTCGCCGACGGCATGGCGGAGGTGGTCAAATACGGCTGTATCTTCGACCGGGACTTCTTCGACTTCCTGGCCGCCCGGCCCAGCCGGGCGGCGGTGATGGGGGAGATCGAACACGTTCTGTATACCTGCTGTGACTTAAAACGCAGAGTTGTGGTGGAGGACGAGCGGGACACCGGCGAGCGGATGCTCCTGAACTTCGGCCACACCGTGGGCCACGCCTTTGAGAAGGCGGGGAACTACCAGACCTGGACCCACGGCCAGGCGGTGGCCGCCGGGATGGTGGTGGCGGCCCAGTTGAGCGTGAGACTGGGGGTGCTGGCAGACGGCGGGGCCGTCGCCCGGCTGGCGGAACTGCTGGCGACCCTGGGCCTGCCCACCCGCATCCAGTGCGGCTGGGACGACATCGTAGAGGCGGTGGGCCTGGACAAAAAGAGCGCCGGGGACCACATCTCCTTCGTCCTCCTGGAGGAGCTGGGCCGCGCCGTGGCCTGGCGGATGCCCAAGGGGGAAGTCCTCCAACATCTCAAGGCCATTTACGGAGAGTGATTTGACGTGACGGTGACCATTACCCCCAAGACCCTGGCGGGGACCGTGACCCCGCCCCCCTCCAAGTCCCAGGCCCACCGGGCGCTCATCGCCGCCGCCCTGGCGGAGGGGGAGAGCCGGATCGGGAACCTGGGGGAGTCCCAGGATATGGACGCCACCCGGCGGTGTCTGGAGGCCCTGGGGGCGGAATTTCAGGAGACGGACGAGGGTCTGATCGTCCGCGGCAGGGGGGCCAACGCCATGTCCCCCCTGCGCCGCATGGCCCTGCCCCGGCTGGACTGCGGGGAGTCCGGCTCCACCCTGCGTTTCCTCATCCCCGTGGCCCTGGCCGTCCGGGGCGGGGGGATTTTTACAGGCCGGGGGCGGCTGATGGAGCGGCCCCTGGAGCCCTACTTCGCCCTCTTCCGGGAGAAGGGCATTTTTTACGAGCGGAAGGACGGGACCCTTACCGTCCAGGGGCTTCTGACCCCCGGGCGGTACGCCCTGGCGGGGAACGTGTCCAGCCAGTTTTTCACCGGACTCCTCTTCGCCCTGCCCCTGCTGGACGGCCCCTCCGCCATCGTGCCCACCACCGCCCTGGAGAGCGGGGACTACATCGCCATGACCTGCCAGGCCATGGAGCAATTCGGGGTCCGGGTGGCGGCCACCCTGTCCCTGCCCCCCCAGTACCACGTGGAGGGGGACCAGGTCTACGCCCCGGCGGCGGTGACGGTGGAGGCGGACTGGTCCCAGGCGGGCTTCTGGTACGCCGCCCGGGCGCTGGGCGGCGCTGTGGAGTTGGACGGGCTGGATATCAACTCCGCCCAGGGGGACCGGGTCATCGCCGGGCACTTTGACCAACTCACCCGGTCCGGGGATGTGGAGATCGACGTGTCCGGCTGTCCCGACCTGGTGCCCCCGCTGGCCGCCATGGCGGCGGTCCGGACGGGGCGGACCCGGCTGGTGAACGCCGGGCGGTTGCGGATGAAGGAGTCCGACCGGCTGGACAGCGTGACCCAGGTGCTCTCCGCCCTGGGCGCGGAGATTGCCCAGGGGCCGGACTATCTGGACCTTCAGGGCAAAGACCGGCTGGCGGGGGGCGCGACGGTGGACAGCTTCAACGACCACCGCATCGCCATGATGACCGCCGTGGCCGCCACCCGGTGCGCCGCCCCCGTCACCCTCACCGGGGCGGAGGCGGTGGAGAAATCCTACCCCCACTTCTGGAGGGAATATGAGAGACTGGGAGGGGAGCTCACATGGAATACGTGATCTTCGGCGAGTCCCACGGCCCCGCCATCGGGGTCACCCTCACCGGGGTGCCCGCGGGGCTGGCGCTGGACCTGGCGGCCATCCAGGCCCAGCTGGACCGCCGCGCCCCCGGCAGGGACGCCACCGCCACCGCCCGGCGGGAGAGCGACGCGGTGCACATCCTCTCCGGCGTCTTTGAGGGCAAGACCACCG
>CANQMK010000239.1 GCA_947624895.1 uncultured Oscillospiraceae bacterium
ATTGGGGGTGGTCCAGTCCCCGTAGATGCGCTTGACGGTGGGGGTGCCGTAGACGGCGATCTCCGCCATCACCGCCCCCATGGCGGTGCGGGAGGCGTTGTCGGCGTCGATGAGGACGGCCAGGCGGCCAGCGCTTTCCTGTTCAGGCATAGGCGTGCTCCTTTCTCAAGTCCGGGCGGCCAGAAGGTCCTCCACCTCCTGGAGCTGGGCGGGGGTGTTCACCCCCAGCATCTCCTGGGGGGCGCAGCGATCGCACACCCCCACCCTGCCCCCCCGGCTCAGCAGGTAGCCGGGGACGTCGGTGAGGTAGTACTCCCCCTGGGCGTTGTCGTTTTTCAGGTGGCCCAGGGCCTCCAGCAGGGGCGGGACCCGGAAGAGGTAGACCCCGGTGTTCACCTCGTCCGCCGCCGCCTGCTCCGGGGAGCAGTCCTTGGCCTCCACGATGGCGGAGAAGGCGCCGTCCGGCGTCCGGAGGACCCGGCCATAGCTGCCCCCGTCGGGGAGGTGGGCGGACAGGAGGGTGCAGTCGTTCCCCCCGTCCAGGTGGAGGCGGACCAGGGAGCGGTAGGTGGCCTGGGACATGAGGGGGGTGTCCCCACAGCAGACCAGCACGTGGCCGTCAAAGCCCTGGAGGTACTGGGCGGCGCACTGGACAGCGTGGCCGGTGCCCAGCTGAGGCTCCTGGACGGCGTGGGGGTAGTCCCCGTAGGCGGCCAAAATGGCCTCCCGCTTATACCCCACCACCAGGATCACGTCCTCCTTGGGGAGGAAGTCCAGGGCGGAGAGGACATAGTGGAGCAGGGGCTTGCCCTGGGCCAGGCGCATGACCTTGGGCAGGTCGATCCCCTCCTGGCGCAGGCGGGTGCCCTTTCCGGCGCAGAGGACCAGGGCCTTTACGGACTGGGACATGGGAGATCCCTCCTTACCTTATATATAAGAGGCCCGGCGGACAGGGGGAGGACGGGCCTCGTCCTTAAAAATACATTATAACACACCGCGGGGAAAAAGGAAATAGGCCGGGGGCGGGTTTGTGAGGGGCCAGGGGGTTGACATTTGGAAAAAAAGTGGATAAACTATTGGCGTTAAACGCGGGGATGAGGACAGGACCTCTCTTCGACTGTCAGCCAAGAGAGCCGCCGGCGGGTGCGAGGCGGTGTGACGGGAGAGGGGACATCACCTCGGAGCGGCCCGGCTGAATTCCAGTAAGCCGGGACGGGCGGCGCCGTTACAGGCCGACGAGGTGGTCCCGGCCCAGCCGGGGCAACAAGAGTGGTACCGCAGAGGTGGGCGCGCCTTTGTCTCTTGAGGGAGACAGAGGCGCTTTGTTTTTGCGATCTAAGAAAATTTTCAGATAGAAGGAGCGTTTTCCATGGACTTCAACCAGACCGTACACCTGCCCAAGACAGACTTCCCCATGCGCGCGGGCCTGCCCAAGCGGGAGCCCGAGATGCTGGAGGCCATCCAGGCCCTCTACCACAAAATGGTGGAGCGCAACGACGGCAAGCCCCGCTTCGTCCTCCACGACGGCCCCCCCTACGCCAACGGCAACATCCACATCGGCACCGCCATGAACAAGGTGCTCAAGGATATGATCGTCAAGTCCCGGAACATGACCGGCTTCCAGGCCCCCTACGTCCCCGGCTGGGACACCCACGGCCTGCCCATCGAGTCGGCGGTGCTCAAGGACAAGAGCGTCAAGCGCGAGGAGATGACCACGGCGGAGTTCCGCACCAAGTGCCGGGAGTACGCCGAGAGCTATATCGCCAAGATGACCGAGCAGTTCAAGCGCCTGGGGGTGCTGGGCGAGTGGGAGGACCCCTATATCACCCTCCTGCCCGAGTTCGAGGCCAAGCAGGTGGAGGTCTTCGGCAAGATGGCGGAGAAGGGGCTCATCTACAAGGGGATGAAGTCGGTCTACTGGTGCCCCCACGACCAGACCGCCCTGGCCGAGGCGGAGATCGAGTATGCCGACGACCCCTGCACCACCATCTTCGTGAAGTTCCCCGTCCGGGACGACAAGGGCAAGCTGGGCCAGTACGCCGACCTGAGCAAGACCTACTTCGTCATCTGGACCACCACCCCCTGGACCATCCCGGGGAACGTGGCCATCTGCGTCAACGAGAACTTTGACTACGTCCTGCTCCAGGCCCCCGGCGGGGAGGTCTATATCATGGCCCAGGAGTTGGCCAAGGGCGTGTGCGAAAAGGCAGGGCTGGACTACGCCGCCTGCACCGTCCTGGCCACCCTGAAGGGCAAAGAGCTGGAGCTGATGACCGCCAAGCACCCTCTCTTCGACCAGGAGAGCGTGCTGCTGTGCGGCGACCACGTCACCTTGGAGGCGGGCACCGGCTGCGTCCACACCGCCCCCGGCTTCGGCGCGGACGACTTTGTCATCTGCCAGCAGTACGACGCCGCCGGGCTCACCCACATCGGCGTACCCGTGCCGGTGAACGGCAAGGGGATCATGACCGACAGCCGCTACAACGGCCAGTACTACGCCACCGGCAACGACCTGGTGGTGGAGGACCTGGAGCGGGAGGGCTTCCTCCTGGCCAAGGAGAAGATCACCCACTCCTACCCCCACTGCTGGCGGTGCAAGCACCCCATCATCTTCCGGGCCACCGAGCAGTGGTTCTGCAG
>CANQMK010000240.1 GCA_947624895.1 uncultured Oscillospiraceae bacterium
AAATTATAGAGCAACCCACGAAGAATTGCAAGCGTTTCAAGAAAAATTTGTTCACTTTACCGATTTTCCATCCAGTCCCTGGAAATCCAGCCAGTCCCTGGAACTTCCCCCAACCCCTGGAAGCCTTGCGCCCCAAGGCCCGCGGGCCCGGTGCGGCCCTTTGACGGGCAAAAAAATTTCCGGGGAATGCTCCCCGGAAATGGAAGAAAAACGGTCGAAATCCGTCGAAGGGACGGCCCCGCTCACTTCTCCGCCCAGTTGCCGGTGGCCTGGCAGGTGAGGTAGGCGTTGATGAACCCGTCCAGGTCGCCGTCCATGACGGCGTTGATGTTGGCGGTCTCATAGGCGGTGCGGGTGTCCTTCACCAGCTGATAGGGCATAAAGACGTAGCTGCGGATCTGGCTGCCCCACTCGATTTTCATCTGCACGCCCTTGAGGTCGGAGATCTTCTCCGCGTGGGCCTGCATCTGGAGCTCCACCAGCTTGGAGCGGAGCATCCGCATACAGGTGTCCCGGTTCTGGAACTGGCTGCGCTCCTGCTGACTGCTGACCACGATGCCGGTGGGCTTGTGGATGAGCCGGACGGCGGAGGAGGTCTTGTTCACGTGCTGGCCGCCGGCGCCGGAGGCGCGGTAGACCTGCATCTCGATATCCTCCGGGCGGATGTCCACCTCCACGTCGTCGGGGATCTCCGGCATGACCTCCAGGGCGGCGAAGGAGGTCTGCCGCCGGGCGTTGGCGTCAAAGGGGCTGATGCGCACCAGGCGGTGCACGCCGTTCTCCCCCTTCAGGTAGCCGTAGGCGTTCTCCCCGGAGATGACGATGGTGGCGGACTTCATGCCCGCCTCGTCCCCGTCCAGGTAGTCCACCACCTCGCAGGCGAAGCCGTGGCGCTCCGCCCAGCGGGTGTACATCCGGTAGAGCATCTGGCACCAGTCCTGGGCCTCCGTCCCCCCCGCCCCGGCGTGGAAGGTGAGGATGGCGTTGGAGTTGTCGTATTCCCCGGTGAGCAGGGTGGCCAGCTTGGCCTCCTCCACGTCCTCCACCAGGGCGTCGAACCCCTGGGCCAGCTCGGGGATGAGGCTGGCGTCCTCCTCCTCGTTGCCCATCTCGCACAGGGTGAACAGGTCGGACCACTGGCCCTCCCGGCGGGCCTGGTGGTCGATCTTGTCCTGGAGGGTCTTGATGCGCTGTTGGGTCTTCTGGGCCTTTTCCAGGTTGTCCCAGAAGCCCTCCGCGGCGGACTGGGCCTGCAGAAGGTCCAGCTCTCGGGCCGCGGCCTCCAGGTCCAGGGCCTCCTTCAGCTCCGCCAGCTGGGGCTTGAGGTTGTTCAGCTTCACCTTGTACTCGTCAAATTCCAGCATAGTTTCACGCAACTCTCATGATAGAAGTGTGGATATTATACCCAAAACTGTTCTCGTTGTAAAGGGCCTTACTCCTTGGGCCGCAGGGGTCGCCGGGTGCCGTCCGGCTCCTGGATGACGGTGTGGTCCAGCTGGGCGGTGAGGTTTTCCCGCACCGCCGCCACGTACCGCCGGCGCAGCTCCATCTGCTCCGCCCGCTCCGCCGTGGTCAGCCCCTCCGGCGTCCGGGACTTCCGGGCCAGGGCGTTGATGCGCGCGATGTCCTGTGGTGTGATCATTCGTATCGCTCCAATTCCGCCATGATCCTGCCCTTCCGGCTCGCCCCGGTCACCCGGACCAGGACGCACTTGCCGAAGCCCCGGGCGGTGAGGCTGTCCCCCTCCTCCAGCAGCTTGTCCGGCTTGAGGCAGGGCAGGTGGTTGAGCTGTATTTTTCCCCCGGCGATCATCCCCGCCGCCTTGGCCCGGGACAGGCCGAAACCCGCCGCGGCCACCGCGTCGAAGCGGAGGGACTGGAACGTCTCCCGCCGGAGCGTCCCGCCCCGCTCCCCCGGCTCCAGCTCCGCCAGGGGGAGTTCCCGGACCTGGACCGGCCACCGCCCCGCCTGGGTCCACTGGCTCAGCAGGACGGGCAGGGCGGAGCGGAGGCACACCACCTGGCACCGCCCCTCCGTCACCAGCAGGTCCCCCAGCACGTCCCGGGTGAGGCCCAGGCCCATCATGGAGCCCAGGTAGTCCCGGTGGGACAGCGCCGCCCCCTGGGGGGCGGTCACCTCCACGGCGGCCAGGGGCTCCTCCCCCGCCTCCGCCCAGTCCGGCCAGAAGCGGCAGACCTTCCGCTCCGCCCCGGGATAGCCGCCCCAGAGGTCGTAGTCCCGGCACCCGGCGGCCTCCAGGGCCCGCTGGGCCAGGCGCTGTTCCCCGTCGGTCAAAAACTGGCTGTGGGCGTGGACGTTCCGGGTCCGGGCCAGCTCCGCCTTGTCCAGCACCCGGGCCAGGGCTATCCGGCTGGCGTCGTCCACCGCCACGTGAGCCAGTATCTCCGTCTTGTTCATAGGCCCTCCCCGTTCTGGGCCCGGTAGAGTCGGGCGTACTCCCCGCCCAGGGCCAACAGCTCCTGGTGGGTGCCCTCCTCCAGGATGCGGTTGTCGTCCACCACCACGATCCGGTCGGCGGAGCGGATGGTGGACAGGCGGTGGGCGATGATGAGGGTGGTGCGCCCCCGGGCCAGCTCGTCAAAGGCGGACTGGATGCGGTACTCCGTCACCGAGTC
>CANQMK010000241.1 GCA_947624895.1 uncultured Oscillospiraceae bacterium
AACACCCGCTTCAACAAGGGCGAGACCAAGAACGACCCCGACTTCGCCAAGGCCCTGGCCGCCCTGGCCGGGAGCGATGGCGTCTACGTCTCCGACGCCTTTGGCGCGGTCCACCGCGCCCACGCCTCCACCGCCGGTGTGGCCGACTACCTGCCCGCCGTGTCCGGCTTCCTCATCCAGAAGGAGCTGGAGGTGATCGGCGGGGCCCTGGCCAACCCCAAGCGGCCCCTGGTGGCCATCCTGGGCGGGGCCAAGGTCAGCTCCAAGATCGGCGTCATCAACAACCTGCTGGAGATCGCCGACACCGTCATCATCGGCGGCGGTATGTCCTACACCTTCTCCGCCGCCGCCGGTGGCAAGGTGGGCAACTCCCTGCTGGAGGAGGACTGGAAGGACTACGCCAACGAGATGGTCCAGAAGGCCGCCCAGAAGGGCGTGAAGCTCCTCCTGCCCGTGGACACCGTCTGCGGCGACAAGTTTGACGCCGACGCCCAGCAGATGACCGTCAAGACCGGGGAGATCCCCGACGGCTGGGAGGGCATGGACATCGGCCCCGAGACCATCAAGCTCTACTGCGACGCGGTGGCCGACGCGGGCACCGTGATCTGGAACGGCCCCATGGGCGTGTTCGAGTTCCCCCGCTTCGCCGTGGGCACCAAGGCGGTGGCCGAGGCGCTGAGCAAGACCTCCGCCATCACCATCATCGGCGGCGGCGACTCCGCCGCGGCGGTCCAGCAGCTGGGCTACGCCGACAAGATGACCCACATCTCCACCGGCGGCGGCGCCAGCCTGGAGTTCATGGAGGGCAAGGAACTGCCCGGCGTGGCCTGCCTGCTGGACGCGTAAGAGCGGGCTTTCCCGTGAGGTGAGGTTTCGCCTCTCGACGAGAGGTGGGTTGACTGCCCACAGTGGGCAAAGGTCGCGCCACCTCCTCGGTTCCCCCTCTGGGGGAGCTGTCAGCCGCAGGCTGACTGAGAGGGTGAACCTCCTTCGGCAGACCCCCTCCGGGGCGGGGTGAGTTCTTGCCCGCCACGGGCAAAGGGCGGCGCCTCCCGGCGCAGGGGCCAAGACCATTTCTCTTTTCTCCGCGGAGAAGAGAGAAACGGTCCTGGCCTCCAAAGAGAAAAGAAGGGGCAAGGCGAAGGGCCGACAGCCCCTGAAGCTCGGCGGCCCGATAGGGCAGGAATACGCCAGCGGGCCGCCGCCACTGGGCGGCACGACCTCCGTCCGAGACGAAAAGCGGTTTTCTTTTAACACCCGCCGTGGCCGCCTCTGGAGCGCGGGCTGGAAGGCGCTGCTATGAGGAAGGATAAGCGGCCCGGGCCTTGTGCCGGGGCCGGAGATCAAAAGAAAGGAAGGATACCCAATGAACCGTCGTTACCGCAAGACGATCATCGCCGGAAACTGGAAGATGAACAAGACCATCTCCGAGACCAAGGCCTACGCCGAGGCTGTCAAGCCCATGCTGGGCAAGCCCAAGTGGTGCGAGGCCGTGATCCTGGTCCCCCCGGTGAACCTCCAGGCCGCCGTGCGGGCCTTCAAGGACGTGAAGATCAGCGTGGGCACCGAGAACTGCCACTATGAGGTCTCCGGCGCCTACACCGGCGAGTGCTCCGCCGACATGGTGAAGGAGGCGGGGGCCAAGTACGTGGTCCTGGGCCACTCTGAGCGCCGGGCCTACTACAACGAGACGGACGTGGACGTGAACAAGAAGATGCACGCCGCCCTCCGCTCCGGCCTGCGCCCCATCCTCTGCGTGGGGGAGAGCCTGGAGGAGCGGGAGCTGGGCGTGACCATGGAGAAGATCTCCTACCAGCTCAAGAGCGCCCTGTCCGGCATCACCGCCGAGCAGATCCGCCGGGTGGTGGTGGCCTATGAGCCCATCTGGGCCATCGGCACCGGCAAGACCGCCACGCCCGCCCAGGCCGCCGAGGTCTGCGGCGCCATCCGCACCCTGGTCCGCAAGACCTACGGCGCCCGGGTGGCCCGGAGCATGTCCATCCTCTACGGCGGGTCCATGAACGCCAACAACGCCGCCGAGCTGCTGGCCAACGAGGACATCGACGGCGGCCTCATCGGCGGGGCCAGCCTGGACCCGGAGACCTTCGTGGCCATCGTCAACGCCAGCAACCAGGACTGAATAGAACCCCCCAGACCCCCCTTTGCCGCCTTGAGTCAAAGGGGGGTCTATCCCCATAGAAGGAGCGAGACTTATGAACAAAAAACCCACCGTACTGGTCATCATGGACGGCTTCGGCATCGCCCCCGCCGGCCCGGGCAACGCCATCGCCAACGCCGCCAAGCCCAACCTGGACGCCCTCTTCGCCGCCAACCCCGTGAGCAAGCTGTCCGCCTCCGGCCTGGACGTGGGCCTGCCCGACGGGCAGATGGGCAACTCCGAGGTGGGCCACACCAACATCGGCGCAGGCCGGGTGGTGTTCCAGGACCTGCCCAAGATCACCAAGGCCATCCAGGACGGGGACTTTTTTGACAACCCGGCCTACAAGGACGCCATGCTGGCGGCGAAAAACGCCGGCAAGGCGGTGCACATCTACGGCCTCATGTCCAACGGCGGCGTCCACAGCCACATCACCCACATCCAGGCGGCGGTGAAGC
>CANQMK010000242.1 GCA_947624895.1 uncultured Oscillospiraceae bacterium
GGGACCTTCCGGCGTCTCGATGGGGCAGAGGCGGCCATAGTGGGAGTAGTGGACGTCCCGCACCTCGAAGGAGGCCCGGTCCCGGCTCAGGCCGCCGGGGCCCAGGGCGGACATACGCCGCTTGTGGGTCAACTCGGCCAGGGGGTTGGTCTGGTCCATGAACTGGCTCAGGGGGCTGGAGCCGAAGAACTCCTTGATGGCGGCGGTGACCGGGCGGATGTTGATGAGGCTCTGGGGGGTGACGATGTCCAGGTCCTGGATGGTCATCCGCTCCCGGATCACCCGCTCCATCCGGGAAAAGCCGATGCGGAACTGGTTTTGCAGCAGCTCGCCCACACAGCGCAGGCGGCGGTTGCCCAGGTGGTCGATGTCGTCCGGGCTGCCCACCCCGGCGGCCAGGCAGTTGAGGTAGTTGATGGAGGCCAGCATATCCTCCACGATGATGTGCTTGGGGATGAGGTCGTCCAGCCGGTCCCGGACCGCCTCCTGGAACTCCTCGCCCCGGTCGGGGTACTGGTCCAGCAGTTCCCGCAGGACGGCGTAGCGGACCTTCTCGTCCACGCCGCAGGTGGCCTCGGGGTCGAAGTCCACAAAGTCGGCCATGTTCACCATGCCGTTGGAGAAGACCTTGACCTCCCGGTCCTCCCCGCCCATCTCCACGGTGAGGTACGCCTCGTTCACGCCCAGCTTCTCCAGGCCCTTGGCGTCCTCCCGGGTGAGGGTGGTCCCCGCCGGGAAGAGGACTTCCCCGGTGACGGGGTGGGTCACGTCCCGGGACAGGGTGCGGCCGGACAGGCGGCTGGACAGGGCCAGCTTCTTGTTGAACTTATAGCGGCCCACCGCGCTCAGGTCGTAGCGCCGGGGGTCGAAGAACAGGGCGTGGAGCAGGCTCTCGGAGGACTCCACCGTGGGGGGCTCGCCGGGGCGGAGCTTGCGGTAGATCTCCAGCATGGCCTCCTCGTAGGTCTTGCAGGTGTCCTTCTCCAGGGTGGCCACGATCCGGGGGTCCTCCCCGAAAAGGGCCAGGATCTCCTCGTCCGTCCGGGGGCCAACGGCCCGGATGAAGCAGGTGATGGGGATCTTGCGGTTCTTGTCGATGCGGACCCAGAACACGTCGCTCAGGTCGGTCTCATACTCCAGCCACGCCCCCCGGTAGGGGATGACGGTGGTGGCGTAGGTCAGGTTCTCCGCCTTGTCGGCGTTGCGGGCGTAGTACACGCCGGGGGAGCGGACGATCTGGGAGACGATGACCCGCTCGGCCCCGTTGATGATGAAGGTGCCCGCCTCGGTCATCAGGGGCAGGTCGCCCATGAAGATCTCCTGCTCCTTGATCTCCTCCGTCTCCTTGTTGCGCAGGCGCACCGTCACCTTGATGGGGGCGGCGTAGTTCACGTCCCGGCGCTTGCACTCCTCCACGTCGTACTTGGGACTCTCGTCCATGGTGTAGTCGATGAAGGAGAGCTCCAGGTTCCCGGCGTAGTCGGTGATGGAGGCCACGTCCCGGAATACCTCCCGCAGGCCCTTGTCCAGGAACCACTGGTAGGAGTCCTTCTGGATCTCCAGCAGGTTGGGCATCTCCAGGATCTCCTCGTGGCGGGCAAAGCTCTTGCGGAGCGTCTTGCCGAAGTACACGTCCTTGACCATTCTGGCAGTCAGTCCTTTCTGGGCGTATAGTTTGGGTGACACACCCGGAACCGTTGGAGCGTTTTCGAGTTTTCCCTTGACAGCCACCGCGCGCTGTGGTATACTCCCCTTGAGCCTGGAAGTTGGCCCTTCGGGCGCTCGCTCCGGCGATAAATCAAGAAATTATACCATTTCCTCTTGGCACCTGTCAAGGGGGATTTTTGATTTTATGGGGGTTTTTCCAAAAAAGTCCCTGCCGCCCGGGGCCCGGGGGGGCAGGGATATTTGTTATGTAAACTTAGCCGGGCTACTCGCCCGCGGTCACGTCCCGAATCCACTTGCCCGACCGGGCCCGCCAGGAGCCCAGGACCACCTTCACCGCCTGCTCCAGGGCCCGGACCAGGTAGACCCAGAGGACGGGCCAGCGCAGCACCAGCCCCACCACCGCCGACAGGGGGATGGCCACCGTCCAGAGGGCCCCCAGGTCGATGAGGGCGGCGGCCCGCACGTCTCCCCCGCCCCGGAGCACGCCCACGATGCTGGTGGTGTTGAAGGACTGGAAGGGCATGAAGCAGAAGGTGACGGTGAGCATCATCAGGGCGATGGACTGGGCCTCCGGGGACAGGCGGAAGACGGGGAACAGATAGGGGCGGATCAGCAGGTAGAGGGCGGCCAGGGCCAGCGCCCCCACCGCCGCCCCGGCCAGGAAGGCCACCGTGTCCAGCACCCGGCCCAGCTCCCGGACCCGCTCCCGGCTCTCCCGGACCACGCTCTGGCCGATGATCACCGCCGCGGCGGAGGCCAGGGCGAAGATGGCGACGGTGAAGATCTTCTCAAGGTTGCCCGCCACGGCGTAGGCGGCCAGGATGGCCTGGGAGCCGTCCATGTGACCCATGATGGTGGGGTAGAGGGAGGTGCCCAGGCCCCACAGGGTCTCGTTGAGGATGACGGGGGTGGCCACCCGGACATACCGGCGGGCCAT
>CANQMK010000243.1 GCA_947624895.1 uncultured Oscillospiraceae bacterium
GGCCTCCATCGCCACCCACGTGGCCGACGCCAAGACCTGCGTCCTCCACCCCGCCTCCACCACCCACCGCCAGATGACCGACCAGCAGCTGGAGGCCGCCGGGGTGAAGCCCGACCTGGTCCGCCTCAGCGTGGGTATCGAGGACCCCGCCGACCTCATCGCCGACCTGGAGAAGGCCCTGGCCCAGGTCTGACCTCTCCCCCAAAAACAAAAAGGTCAGGGGAAACTTCCCCTGACCTTTTTTATCTGTATTTCTCTCAGCGCAGAAAGCCCAGCTTGCAGATGATGGCCGGCTCCTTGGCCTTGCCGGAGCAGACCTGGAAAAAGCAGATGATCTTGATCACGAACACCACCGCATACGCCACGCCGCAGGCGATGGGCACGAGGAACGTCCAGAACAGGACCAGCGCCACGATCCCCAACAGGATGTTGACCACGGTGAGCTTCAGCCCCTGCCGCACATGGAACATGGCGTACTGGGACGAGTGGCTGGCCAGCAGGGCGATGATCGCCCCCACGGTCCCCATCAGGTAGACCAGCATGGCGAACACCTTGTTGTCGGAGATGTCCTTGGGATCAAACTCCGCCGTGTGATCATAGGGGTCATACGCGGGCTGGCCATAGGGCTGGCCCTGGGGCTGTTTGGCGGCGTTCTCCTGCGCCTTCGGGCAGTTACAGCTCTCGCCGTCGGCCAGGGGCTTACCGCAGTAGGGACAAAAACCTGCCATAACGCTATCACACCTTTCTGTTTTTGCAAGGAATTTCCCCCTGAGTTCCCGCGGCCACAGGGCCGCTTCGGGATATCCCTCGCCCGTTGATTATAGCACCTGGTTTTCCGCTTGTAAAGCGCCTGGAACAGATAGAGGCCGCCCGGCAGACGCCGGGCGGCCCTTTTTCAAGCGTTATTTCAGGACGTTCATAAAGTCCAGCACGCTGAGGACGATCCCCACCAGGACGTACAGGTCCACCAGGCTGCCCACCAGGGCGATGAGCCAGCCCACCAGGGGGAGGTGGCTCAACAGACCGATGAGCACTCCGGCCACCACGCCCACCGCCAGATGGAGGAGGATGTAGACGACCAGCGTCACCACGTCCTTCTTCTCCAGGAAGGAGAAGGGGAAGATCCGCTTGAGCATATCCATTGATCTCACCTCCTTGTCCGGGCGGGCCCGGTTCTCGCCCCCGGCGGGGGCGGAGGCTCTCTCTTACCCCTCGGCGCCCTTGGCGCCGCGCTGTTCCATTTCCCTCAGGGCGTCCTTGTAGCTGAGGTTGACCCGGCCCTTCTCGTCGATGTCGGTGACCTTCACCCAGATCATGTCCCCGATGTTCACCACGTCCTCCACGCGCTCCACCCGGTGGTTGGCCAGCTTGGAGATGTGGACCATGCCGTCCTTGCCCGGGGCCAGCTCCACGAAGGCGCCGAACTGGAGGATGCGGACCACCTTGCCGTAGTAGAGCTGCCCCACCTCGGGGACAAAGACGATGGTCTCGATCATCTTCTTGGCCACGTCGCAGGCGGCGGCGTCGGGGGAGGCGATGTGGATGGTGCCGTCCTCCTCGATGTCGATCTGGGCGCCGGACTCGGCGGTGATCTTCTGGATCACGCTGCCGCCCTTGCCGATGACCTCCCGGATCTTGTCCACGTCGATCTTCATGGTGATCATCTTGGGGGCGTAGCGGCTCACCTCAGGCCGCGGCGCGGCGATGCAGGGGAGCATGATCTCGTCCAGGATGGCGTAGCGGGCGTCCCGGGTGATGTCCAGGGCCTCCTTGATGATGGCGTGGCTCAGGCCGTCGTTCTTGATATCCATCTGGATGGCGGTGATGCCGGCCTTGGTGCCGGCCACCTTGAAGTCCATCTCCCCGTGGAAGTCCTCCACGCCCTGGATGTCGATGAAGGTGGTGAAGCCCCCGTCGTCGTCCTGGATGAGGCCGCAGGAGATACCCGCCACCGGCGCGGAGATGGGCACGCCCGCGTCCATCAGGGCCAGGGTGGAGCCGCAGATGGAGCCCTGGGAGGTGGAGCCGTTGGAGCTGAGCACCTCGCTGACCACCCGGATGGCGTAGGGAAACTCCTCCACGGAGGGCAGCACCGGCTCCAGCGCCCGCTCGGCCAGGGCGCCGTGGCCCTTCTCCCGGCGGTTGGTGGAGCGGGCGGCCCGGGCCTCGCCCACGGAGTAGGAGGGGAAGTTGTAGTGGTGCATATACCGCTTCTCTTCCTCTTCCCAGATGGTGTCCAGCTTCTGGCTGGCGGCCAGGGTGTTCAGGGTGCAGACGGACAGCACCTGGGTCTGCCCCCGGGTGAAGAGGCCGGAGCCGTGGACCCGGGGCAACACGCCCACCTGGGCGGCCAGGGGCCGAATCTCGTTCTTCTGGCGACCGTCCACCCGGTGGCCCTGGAGCAGCCAGGCCTTGACGATCTTCTTCTGGAACTTGTAGGTGATCTCCTCCAGGAACTGGTCCATGTCCGGGTGGGTGTCAAGGTACTTCTCGTGCCACTTCTCGATCATGGCGTTCCAGCGCTCTTCCCGGACGTTCTTGTCGTCGGTGTCCATGGCGGCCTTGGCCTCGTCCATGAAGTTGGCCACGATGTCGTCAAA
>CANQMK010000244.1 GCA_947624895.1 uncultured Oscillospiraceae bacterium
AGGGTGGCCGGGTCACAGCGCAGCTCCACGTGCCGCTCCGCCAGGGCGGGCAGGGCGGCGGCCCAGAAGGCGGGGGCAATGTCGGCGTGGACCAGCACGCACTCCGCGGCGTTGCACACCGAGGGGCGGGAGCACTTGGCGTTGACCAGGATATCCACCGCCATCTCCACCGGGGCGGAGCGGTCCACGTAGATGTGGCAGACCCCCTCTCCGGTGCGGATGACCGGCACCCGGGACCCGGCGCTCACCGCCCGGATCAGCCCCGCCCCGCCCCGGGGGATGAGCACGTCCAGGTACTCCGTCAGCTCCATCATGGCCTGGGCGCTGTCCCGGCTGGGGTCCTCCACCACCTGGAGCGCCCCGGCGGGGAGGCCCAGCGCCTCCAGCGCCCCGCCCATCACCTGGCCCAGGCAGAGGTTGCTGTTCCGGGCCTCCTTGCCCCCCCGGAGGAGGGCGGCGTTGCCCGACTTCAGGCAGAGGGCGGCGGCGTCGGCGGTGACGTTGGGCCGGGCCTCATAAATGATGCCCACCACCCCCAGGGGCACCCGCCGCTGGGTGACCTGGAGGCCGTTGGGCAGGGTGTCCCCCCGCACCACCTGGCCGATGGGGTCGGGCAGGGCGGCCACCTGGCGGATGCCCTGGGCCATGCCCCGGATGCGGCCCTCGTCCAGGGCCAGCCGGTCCAGGAGGGCGGGGCGCAGTCCCGCCTCCCGCCCGGCGGCCAGGTCCTGGGCGTTGGCGGCCAGGATCGCTTCCGCATTCGCCTCCAGCGCGGCGGCCATGGCCTCCAGGGCGGCGTTCTTCCGCCCGGTGGACAGCTCCGCCAGCTCCGGGGCGGCGGCCTTGCACAGGGCGGCCTGTTCCAAAACGGTCTTCATCCTGCCTGCCTCCTTTCAGCGCTGGGCCAGAAACCGGGTGCCCACGCTCCGGCCCGCCACGATGTCGTAGAGGGCCTCGGGCCGGGCGCCGTTGGTGATGATCATGTCGCAGCCCTGGGCGGTGGCGATCTGGGCGGCGGAGAGCTTGGTGGACATCCCGCCGGTGCCCCACTTGCTCCCGGCGCTGCCTCCCAGGGCCAGGATGCGCGCGTCGATCTCCTCCACCACCGGCAGGAGCTTGGCGGCGGGGTCCCGGTGAGGGTCGGAGTCAAAGAGGCCGTCAATGTCGCTGAGGAGCACCAGCAGGTCCGCCCCGCACAGCCCCGCCACGATGGCGGAGAGGGTGTCGTTGTCCCCCAGGACCTTGGCCTGGCCGGTCTCGATCTCGGCGGAGGAGGTGGAGTCGTTTTCGTTGACGATGGGCACGCACCCCAGCTCCAGCAGGGCGGAGAAGGTCTCGGAGAGGTGGTGGGCCCGCGCCGGGTCGGCCACGTCCTCGGCGGTGAGCAAAATTTGCGCCACCGTGCGGCCGTACTCCCCGAAGAATTTGTCGTAGAGGTGCATCATCTCGCACTGGCCCACCGCGGCCACCGCCTGCTTCACCCGCAGCTCGGCGGGTCGCTGGGGGAGGTTCAGCTTCCCCGTGCCGATGCCGATGGCCCCGGAGGACACCAGCACCACCTGGTGGCCCATGTTGGCCAGGTCGGAGAGCACCCGGGCCAGATGGTCCATATTGGAGAGGTTGAGCCGCCCGTTTTCCCGGGTGAGGGTGGACGTGCCCACCTTGACGACGATGTGGAGCGGTTTCATGGGATGCCAGGCCCCCTGTCCTGTGAGTCAAAATAATGTACAAATAATTTTACCACTTTCCTCAACTTTTGTCTATCCCGGAAAAAAAGTTAAACTTTCCGTTAAATTCTTACAAATCGCCTTGATTTGGCAGAGAAGCTGTATTATAATGACCCCCGGTGAAAAAGCGAGGTGGAGGCTTTGTTGAATTTGGTCCTGGTGGAGCCGGAGATCCCGCAGAACTGCGGCAACATCGCCCGCACCTGCGTCCTCACCGGCAGCCGCCTCCACCTGGTGGGGCCCCTGGGCTTCGACGTGAGCGACAGCGCCGTGGCCCGGAACATGAAGCGGTGCGGCCTGGACTATTGGCCCCGGCTGGATGTGGCGGTCTACGAAAACTTAGAGGAATTTTTCCGCGAAAATCGACCCACAGACATCTGGCTGGCCACCACCAAGGCCCCCCGCCGCTACGACCGGGTCTCCTACGCCGACGGGTGCTATATCCTCTTCGGCAAGGAGTCGGCGGGCCTGCCCGCCCCGCTGCGGCGGCAGTACCGGGAGCGGTGCGTCCGCATCCCCATGTTGCCGGGAGAGCGCAGCCTGAACTTGTCCAACAGCGTTGCCGTCATGGCCTACGAGGCTCTGCGGCAGTTGGATTTCCCCGGGTTTCAGGACCTGGGGGAGATGCGCGAGGAATAAGAATACAACAGGAAAGGAGCCATCACCTATGAATTACAACAAGAAGACGGTCAAGGACGTGGACGTGAAGGGCAAGAAGGTCCTTCTGCGCTGTGACTTCAACGTCCCCCAGGACAAGGAGGGCAACATCACCGACGACAAGCGCATCCGCGCCGCCCTGCCCACCATCCAGTACCTGCTGGACAACGGCGCCGCCGTCATCGCCTGCTC
>CANQMK010000245.1 GCA_947624895.1 uncultured Oscillospiraceae bacterium
GCTCTCCCCCAGCCGGGGGGCGGTGGTGGGGGCCACGGGGGTCAGGAGCAGGTCGAACCGCTCAAAGGCCGCCCGGTAGGCCCCCGCAATCACCGATTTCACCTGGAGGGCCTTTTTATAGTAGGCGTCGAAGTAGCCGGAGGAGAGGACGAAGGTGCCCAGCAGGATACGCCGCTTGACCTCCTTGCCGAAGCCCTGGGTGCGGGTCTTGTTGTAGAGGTCGGTGAGGTCCTCGTACCCCTCCGCCCGCCAGCCGTACTTCACCCCGTCGAAGCGGGAGAGGTTGGAGCTAGCCTCGGCGCAGGCCAGGATATAGTAGGTGGGCACGGCGTAGTCCATGATGGGCAGGGAGAACTCCTCCACCGTGGCCCCCCGGGCCTCCAGCGCCCGGCCCATCTCCCGGACCGCCCGCTCCACCTGGCCGTCCAGCCCCTGGCCGAAGCACTCCCGGGGGCGGCCGATCCGGATCCCCCGCAGGTCCCCGTCCAGGGAGGTCAGGACGTTCCCGTAGGGGCCGTCCACGCTGGTGGAGTCCCGGCGGTCCGCCCCGGCGATCTGGTCCAGGATGGCGGCGCAGTCCCGGGCGTCCTTGGCCAGGGGGCCGATCTGGTCCAGCGAGGAGGCGTAGGCGATCAGACCGTAGCGGCTGACGGCGCCGTAGGTGGGCTTCATGCCGGTGACGCCGCAGTAGGAGGCGGGCTGGCGGATGGAGCCGCCGGTGTCGCTGCCCAGGGCGTACCACCCCATCCCGGCGGCCACCGCCGCCGCCGCGCCGCCGGAGGACCCGCCGGGCACCCTCGTCAGGTCCCGGGGGTTCTTCACTGGCCCGTAGTAGGAGGTCTCGGAGGTGGAGCCCATGGCGAACTCGTCCATGTTCAGCTTGCCCAGGAGCACCGCCCCGGCCTCTTCCAGCCGCTGGGCGGCGGTGGCGGCGTAGGGGGGCGCGAAGTCGCCCAGGATCCTGCTGGCGCAGGTGGTGGGGATGTCCCGGGTGCAGATGTTGTCCTTCAGCCCCATGGGCACGCCGTAGAGGGGCGGGCAGTCGGGGGTGAGCGCCGATTGCAGCCGCTCCGCCCGCTCCATGGCCCGTTGGCCCAGGACGGTGATAAAGGCGTTGTTTTGGGGGTTCTCCCCCGCCACCCGGTCCAGGGCGGCCTGGGTGACGGCGGGGATGGTGGTCTCCCCCCGCCGGATGGCCTCGCCCAACTGGAGGGCGGTCAAGTCAAGCAGTTCCATGTCCGTCCCCCCCTCACTCCACAGCCCTGGGCACCAGGAAGGTCTCCCCGTCCCGCTTGGGTGCGCCCCGGAGCAGGGTCTCCCGGTCGTAGGAGGGCTCCACCTCGTCCGGGCGGGTCACGTTTACCACGTTGAGCACGTGGCTCAGGGGCTCCACCCCCTGGGTGTCCACCTGGGCCAGGGAGTCCATATAGCTGACGATTTTCTCCAGCTCCCCAGCCATCTCCGCCCGTTCTTCCGGCTCCAGCTTGAGCCGGGAGAGGACGGAGATATAGTCCACCAGTTCCTCTGTGATCTTCATGTCGTCTCCTCCTTACGGCTCCAGGCGGTGGATGTCCCGGGGGAACAGGCACGCCTCCCGCACGTTCTCCAGGCCGCACAGCTGCATGGTCAGCCGCTCCAGGCCGATGCCCATTCCCCCGTGGGGGGGCATCCCGTGCTTGTGGATCATCAGAAAGCTCTCAAACTCCGCCGGGTCCATCCCCCGCCGCTCCATCTTGTCTACCTGCTCCTGGTAGTCGTGGATGCGCTGGCCGCCGGTGGTGATCTCCACCCCCTTGAACAGCAGGTCGAAGGAGAGGGTGTACCGGGGGTCGTCCGGGTCGTCCATGGCGTAGAAGGGCCGCTTTTTGGAGGGGTAGTGGGTGACGAAGACGAAGTCGCTCCCCGTTTTCTCCTTCCAGTACCGGCCGATGAGGTGCTCCTCCTCCGGCTCCAGGTCGAAGGGGTCCCGGATGGGCCGACCGTACTTCTCCGAGGCCAGGCGCTTGGCCTCCTCGAAGGGCACGGCGGGGATCTCCCCCACCTCCGGCAGCTCCGCCCCCAGCAGGGCCAGCTCCCCCGCCCGGCGCTCCCGGAGGGCCGCCACGCAGTGCTTCAAAAAGCCTGTCTCCAGCTCCATCAGGTCGTAGAAGCTGTCCAGGTAGCCCATCTCGCAGTCCAGGGAGGTGTACTCGTTCAGGTGCCGGGGGGTGGCGTGCTTCTCCGCCCGGAACACCGGGGCCACCTCGTAGACCCGCTCCAGGGCGCCCACCATGGTCTGCTTGTAGAACTGGGGGGACTGGGCCAGGAACGCCTTGCGGCCAAAGTAGCTCAGCCGGAAGATGTTGGACCCCCCCTCCGCCCCGGCGTGGACGATCTTGGGGGTGTGGATCTCGGTGAAACCCTGGCTGTCCAGATACTCCCGGAAGGCCCCGGAGATGGCCGCCTGGACCTGGAACACCGCCCGCTGGCGCAGGTTCCGCACCGTCACGGGCCGCAGGGCCAGCTCGGTGTCCAGCTTCAGGTTCAGCCGCTCCTTGGCGATGGGCACGGCGATGGGCTGGGCGGG
>CANQMK010000246.1 GCA_947624895.1 uncultured Oscillospiraceae bacterium
CCCCTCTGGGGGAGCTGTCAGCGAAGCTGACTGAGAGGGTGAACCTACTTCCACAGACCCCTTTTGAGGAAGCTGACTGAGCGGGCGAACCTCTTTCAACAGGCCCCCCTTCGACGCCCTCTCCGTCGCCGCTTGCGCGGCGCCACCTCCCCCAGAGGGGGAGGCGAGAGGTAGTTGCGTTTACGCGACGTTGTCCAAACGGGGAGGCGAGAGGGAATCGCGTCCACGCGGCGTTGTCCAGACAAGGCGCAGCAGACGCACAGCGCCTGACCTCGCAAGGCACAGCAGGCCCCCGTCATGCGCTCCCGCTCCGCACCCCAGAGGCGGCCACGGCGGGTGTTAAAAGAGGACTCCTTCCGTCCACGACGGAGGTTGTGCCGCCCAGTGGCGGCGTCGTCCTCGCAAGCTCCATATCCCTCGCCCCCGGCTAAAGCCGAGGGCTCACTCATTCCGCTGCTCGTCCTCTCCCCAACAAGGGCTTGCGCCCTTGCCGGGGACCCCGGAGGCGTATTCCTGTCCTACCGGGCCGCCGAGCTTCAGCGGCAGCCGCGGTTCTTAGCCTTGCCCCATTTCTTTTTCTTTTGGCATCCAAAACCGTTTTCTTTTTCTTCGCAAAGAAAAAGAAAATGGGTTTGGCCCCCGCCGGGAGGCGGAACCGCCCTCCTGCCCTTGGCGGGAAGTGCAGACACGTTGCGCCTAGCTTAACAAGGTCCGTCCAGACCCTTTGCTGGAAGCCAAAAGCCCAGCAGTCCCTTGGCACCCCGGCCCGCACGGCCTCCAGGGCATAAAAAACCAGGGGGGCGGGGCCTGAGCCTCCGTCCCCCTGGTGATGGGTGGCGTCTTTTCCGGCGTAGGGCGGCGGGGCCGCTTACACCAACTCCACGATAGCCATCTCCGCCGCGTCGCCCCGGCGGGCGCCGGTGCGGACGATGCGGGTGTAGCCCCCGTCCCGGGTGGCGTACTTCTGGGCGATCTCGCCAAAGAGCTTGTGGGCCACGTCCTCCTTGGTGATGAAGCTCAGGGCCTGACGGTAGGTGGCCAGGTCGTTCTTCTTGGCCAGGGTGATCATCTGCTCCGCCAGGGGAGCCACCTCCTTGGCGCGGCTGACGGTGGTCTCGATCCTGCCGTGCTCCAGCAGGTCGGTGGTCATCGCCCGGAGCATCGCCATACGCTGGTCGGTGGGCTTACCGAGTTTACGCATTGTTTACACCTCCAATGTTGGGGAATATCAGTTCTCTTCGCTGGCCAGGGTGAGCCCCATCATCGCCAGCTTGTTCATGACCTCTTCCAGGCTCTTCCGGCCCAGGTTGCGGACCTTCATCATCTCGTCCTCGGTCTTGGAGATCAGGTCCTCCACCGTGTTGATGTTGGCCCGCTTGAGGCAGTTGAAGCTCCGCACGGACAGGTCCAGCTCCTCGATGGTGAGCTCCAGGACCTTGTCCCGCTGATGCTCGGACTTCTCCACCACCGTGGACTTGGAGCCCATAGTCTCGGAGAGGTCGGTGAACAGCATGAAGTGGTCGCACAGGATGCGCGCCCCCAGGCTCACCGCGTCCCGGGCGGAGATCACCCCGTTGGTCCAGACCTCCAGGGTGAGCTTGTCGAAGTCGGTGGCGTCCCCCACGCGGGTGTTCTCCACGGTGTAGTTGACCTTCTTCACCGGGGTGTAGACGCTGTCCACGGGGATGATGCCGATGACCGCCTGCTGGGGCTTGTTCCGCTCGGCGGGGACGTAGCCCCGACCGCGGGCCAGGGTCAGCTCCATGTTCAGGCTGGCCTCCGGGCCCAGGGTGGCGATGTGGAGCTCCGGGTTGAGGATCTCCACCTCGCTGTCGGCCTTGATGTCACCGGCGGTGACCTCGCACTGGCCGCTGGCCTCGATATAGACGGTCTTGGCGCCCTCGCTGTACAGCTTGGCGATGATGCTCTTGATGTTGAGGACGATCTCGGTCACGTCCTCCTTCACGCCGGGAATGGTGGAAAACTCATGCTGCACACCGGCGATCTTGATGGAGGTCACGGCCACGCCCGGCAGGCTGGAGAGCAGGATGCGGCGCATGGAATTGCCCAGCGTGGTGCCGTAGCCCCGCTCCAGAGGCTCGACGATATACTTGCCGTGCGACTCCTCGCCGGGGGTTTCGACGCACTCGATGCGGGGCTTTTCGATTTCTACCATTATCGTATGACCCTCCTTCTTTCAACGGTTCGGTTTGACAAAAACGAGGGGGAGCTGATCACTTGGAGTAAAGCTCGACGATAAGGTGCTCCTCAACGGGCATATCGATGTCCTCCCGGGCGGGCAGCTGGAGCACGGTGCCCTTCAGGGCGTTCTTCTCCCGGCTGAGCCACTGGGGGGTGGCGAAAATGGGGGCGTCCTCGCCGGTGAAGCGCTTGAAGCGCACGCTGGAACGGCTGGACTCCTTGACCTCGATCACGTCCCCGGGCTTCACCAGGTAGGAGGGGATGTTCACCTTCCGACCGTTGACGGTGAAGTGGCCGTGGTTCACGCTCTGGCGGGCCTCCCGGCGGGTCATGGCGAAGCCCAGGCGGTAGACCACGTT